>CAZIPY010000119.1:0-4584 GCA_964541125.1 uncultured Luteolibacter sp.
AAGAGCAAACAGGCGTAAGTCGCTGAATATCAGCACATTAATGATTTTTGTTATGGTTCAGAAAATAGTAAACTTTTTATGAATTCTTTTCTTCCAATAGGACTTACTTCGGTATAATTTCAAAAAGTCCCGATGAGAGCATCCACTTGATTCAAATTTTTTTGATCCTGCGGTCACCTCACCCATCAGCCCGGTGAATGCCCAAAGACAAGAATGCCTCAGCCAGATTGTCCCAAATCCGTCCCAACCCAAAAACCAGCCAAACATGAAAACCGTCAACGCCTCAGGCGCTGCTGCGAAGGCAGACGCAGATCGTCTCGCCGACTTCGTTCTCTTCACCCAGCGTAGCTGCATCCTGAACCTCTCCTCCGCCCTCAGCAAAGGCAAGATCTCCTATTCTCAGTTCTTCCTGCTGACGTATCTCTCCAGTGAGGAATACCTCACGATGTCTGACATCGCTAAGAAGATGGGTCATTCCACCGCTGCCGCTACCGGCCTCGTCGACCGCCTCGAGAAGCTTTCCTACGTCGAGCGTGTCCACGCCGCCGAAGATCGCCGCAAGATCATGGTCCGCATCACCACCAAGGGTGTTTCCCTGGTCTCCAAGATGCGTTCCGAGATCGCTACCGACCTTGCCGACATCCTTGCCGGCATGGATGAGGATCAAGCCGAGACCGTCAGCCACACCAAGGCTGCTATCAAAGGCCGCGACCTCTCCTGACACTTTCCGCGCTTTGAGTGCTATCCCCCTGGTTCCCTGAACCGATAACTCTTGGCGCGGCCATAGAACGCCTCCATGACTAGTTCAGCAGTCATGGAGGCGTTTTCTTTTCTAGATGGGCTGAATGCCCTGCCCGGCATCAAGGCCGGTTGGGTCGAGCGAGTGCCAGGCTTGACCATCGAGGGCGATCGCGACGCCGCGATGAACACCTTGCGTCCCACGCATGAGTCCTGCGTGGCGAGCTTTTCAAACGATTCTCGCTGGTGGCGAGCCGAACAAGTGCATGGCAAGGGCGTGGCCATCGTTCCGGGCGCCGACGAAGTCACAGCTCCCGATGGACTGCCCGTGGTGCCACAAGTTGATGGACTCATCACCAACACGCCGGGACAACTGCTCAGCATCTACGTCGCCGACTGCGGTGCCATCTGGTTGGCCGACAAGAAGTCTGGCGCCATCGGGTTACTTCACTCCGGCAAAAAGGGCACCGAGTATAACATTCTGCAAGAAGCCGTGGACTTGATGGTCGCCCACTACGGTACCAATCCGAGCGATCTGGTTTGCGCGCTCAGCCCCTGCATCCGTCCTCCGCATTACGAAATCGACTTCGCTGCGGAAATCGAGAAGCAAGTAGAAGCCAGTGGTATCGGTGACTACATCGACTGCGGTCTAGATACCGCTGCTGACCTCGAGCGCTTCTACAGCTACCGTATCGAAAAGGGCCAAACCGGCCGCATGATGGCGCTGTTGGTAAAGGAGTGAGTCTCTTACTTGCTCGGCTCAGCAGTGGGTTTTACTTTTTCCATCACACCCAACTTCTTCTGCAAGGAGTAGAAGTCGGTATCACCTAGAATCAACACCTCATCAAAGGTAGGGATTTTCCAGACATACCAACCGACACTGGCTTTGGCTCCCAAGAACTTTCCACACTTGCTGAATCGAAACACGGTGGGCGCTCCGCCTTCGCAATAGACATGGGCCATCCGCTTCTTGGTCTTGGCATCGTGAAGTGACACCATCTCAAACCAGCCATGCTGGTAGTAGCCGACGAATTGGCTGCGATCGTGATTGTAGGTCACATACTCCAACTCGACCGTCATCAATTCATCCTTGTCGGCACCCGGTCCCTTAGCCCTGTTCTGTTCCGTCACTGCAGGAAATTTCAGCACTTCCACCTTCATCGTGCGGATCTTCTTTTCAACGACAGGCTTAGTGGGCTCGGCGAGCAATGTCGGCGAGAGGCACAGCACCGCTGCGAGAGATGGGATGGTGATGACTTGGGTTTTCATGGCTTCGATGAATCGTATCATGACTGCAACCAACGATGCCTTCTGAAAAGAGGCTGTAAAATCAGTGCGATTTGGTTTCATCTGTGGAGAGACCTTTGTCGCCCATGCCTCTCACCCTCCCCGCCCCGGCTAAGATCAACCTCTCACTACGCGTGTTGAGGCGGCGGGACGATGGCTTCCATGAGATCGAGAGTCTGATGACGCCACTTCCAAGCCTCGCGGATCACATTACCCTCTCCGATGCTGGCAGTGATACCTTCCCTTTCTCATGCAGTGACCCCTCACTCGAATCCGGCGAGGACAATCTGGTGGTGAAAGCCATCCGCGCCTTTGAGCGCGCCAGTGGCATCTCGGTGGATTGCGCCGTCCACCTCGAGAAACACATCCCGCACGGAGCGGGCTTGGGTGGCGGCAGCAGTGACGCCGCCACCACGCTCATCGCCCTCAACGATTGGTATGATTCCCCCGTCGACGAAGACACCCTCGTCAAAATCGCCGGTGAGATCGGCTCCGACGTGCCTTTCTTCCTACTCAACGGCCCCGGTTGGGTTCGTGGCCGCGGTGAGATCATCGAGGCCGCGCCTGAGCATGCTCCCCTGCCCGTCCTCTTACTGAAGCCCTCATTTGGTGTGGCAACACCCGATGCCTACAAGCGCTGGCAGGATTCCCAATGGCTTCCCGGCCTCGACCGTTCAAAGGATCGAGAAGTAGATGGCATCACCCTGGTCAACGACCTCGAGCGCCCAGTTTTCGCCAAACATCGCTTCCTTGCGGAGCTGGTCGATTGGCTGGAAAATCAGCCCGAATGCCGCGCCGCCCAGCTCTGTGGCTCAGGATCGACGGTTTTTACCGTTCTTACGGATCTGACCGAAGGAGAGGAATTGGCCTCCAGAGCCCGAAAACAGGTGGATTCCAGCCTCTGGAGCTGGTCCGGAAATGCCGGAATCTAGGGGCTTAGTCCGTTTGACAAGGGGCCGGTTCATCCCCTAGTTTCCCCGCCCCCGGCAGGAAGCCGGCCCCCTGATATGAACATCACCGTCGATAAGCAGGCCAACTGCAAGGCCACCCTCAAAGTCGAAATCCCAGCCGACAAGGTCAATGGCCAGCGCCAGTCCATCGTCAGCAAGTACGCCGGCCAGGCCCGCGTCCCCGGTTTCCGCCCCGGCAAAGCTCCTCAGGACGTCATCGAAAAGCGCTACCAGAAGCAGATCACTGACGAGCTCAACGAGAACCTCTTCAACCTCGCCATCGACGAGGCTATCCAGCAGGAAGAACTCAAGGTGCTCAACTACGGCGCCCCACAGGATGTGCTCGCCTCCCCCGACGGCGGCATGGCCTTCACCAGCGAGCTCATCATGGCTCCCGAAGTGACCCTTCCCGAATACAAGGGCATCGCCGTGACCATCCCTTCCGAGGACGTTCCCGAAGAAGCCCTCGAAGAACAACTCAAGCAACTCCAAGAGCGCTTCGCCGATTTTGAAGACATCGCTGACCGCGGTGCTGAAATGGGTGACTTCGCCGTCATCGACTACAGCTCTACTGTCGAAGGCAAACCCACCGAAGAATTCATCGGCAAGTCCGCCGGTTACATTGGTGGGCGTGAAGGCTTCTGGCTCAAGCTGGACGAACAAGCTTTCCTTCCCGGCTTCGCAAACGAAGTCGTTGGCATGAAGCCCGAGGACAGCAAGGACATCACCATCACCATGCCCGAGGATTTCCCCGTGGCTGATCTGGTTGGCAAGGAAGTGGTCTTCGCCACCACCATGAAGGAGCTCAAGACCTCCATCCTTCCCGAGCTCAACGACGAGTTCGCCGGTAAACTTGCTCCAGACAAGACCTTCGACGAAGTGAAGGAGATGATCCTCGAGAACCTCCAAGAAGAGCGCAAACGCGCCATCCAAAACTCCAAGGTCAATCAAGTGGTCGAAGCCATGACCGCCAGCGCCGACTTCGAGCTACCGGAGGAACTCATCAACCAAGAGACCCAGAGCCAGGCCGACCAGATGGTTCAGCGCGGCATGCAGTCCGGCATGGACGAGGAAACCATCGCCTCCCAGGAAGCCGAAATCTTCGCCAGCGCCACCAACCAAGCTGTCAACAACCTGCGCACCAACTTCATCCTCCAGGAGATCGCGATCGCTGAGAAACTCGAGGTCAGCGATCAGGAACTCGTCGGCCAGATCACCCAAATGGCTTCCCAACGCAAGCAGGCCCCCAAGAAGTTCATCAAGGAGCTGCAGCGCAATGGTCAAATCCCCTCCATCCGCAACAACATGCTGGTGAGCAAGGCCATTGACTTTGTGGTTTCAGAAGCAAAAGTGGAGGTAAGCGAAGAGGCTGAACTCTAAGCCGCTTCACATAATCCATTCTCATCATGTTTCCCGAATCATCCCAGTCGAGCATCGACGTCCCGCAGAACAACTACTACGTCCCCACCGTCATCGAACAGGATGGCCGTGGCGAGCGCGCCTTCGACATCTATTCGCGCCTACTCAAGGACCGCATCATTTTCATCGGCACTCCCATCGATGATTTTGTCGCCAACTCGGTGATTGCCCAGCTGCTATTCCTGCAAAT
>CAZIPY010000120.1:0-3062 GCA_964541125.1 uncultured Luteolibacter sp.
AAGGTTCCCCCATTTCGAAAAACCACATCGACCATGGCCCCCAAGTACTCGTTGAGTTGGGCAACCGTCTCCCGAGGGCTCTGGGTTTCCGAGCGTGAAGTAAATCCACGGACATCGGAGAACAAGACGACCACCTGCCGCATCTCGCCCTCCGAAAGTTTCTGATAACGCTCTGGATTTTCCACCAAGCGATCCGCCACATCGTGGGACACCAGGCGACGGAACGCGGTTCGGAGGCGTCGACGCTCCAGCCTCTCACTGAGCAGTCGCTCGGACTGCGTGAAAAGGAAGATGACCACGATGGCGGCAAAAGCCGCAGCAACCGGCACCATCTCGCCATGCCGCCTCTCAAGGAACCAGACCACAAAACCAAAGCCCGCCACCATGAGAATGGTCACGGCCACGGCTTGAACCGGACGCCGACTCAAGGGCAGAAGGATGACGGTGGCCCCCGCGCACAGCCAGAAGGGAAGGTGAGGATGATCGGAATTCTGGCGGAAAGCCTGCTGCATCCCACAGGTGGCCGCCTGCAGATGCAACTGAGGTCCCGTCAAAGGCCCGACGGGCGTGGAATGGATGTCCTGGAAACGTGGCGCCACAGGTCCGATGATCACAATCTTGTCCTTGAAGAAGCCACCACTACCGAAGTTCCGCCTCCAGGTGGCCTCGATGAAAATTTCACTCAGGCTGATGGGCGCATACACATCCGTCGCCGCGGATCGACCTCGATGAACAAAGTCCAGTTGGTGGTCCCCCTTGGGGACTTCGCCTCCGAGTAGATCGATGATTTGTGCGGCCAGAGAAAGAGCCGCCTCCTCCCCCTCCAATGCCTCATGATTCTCCAAGCCCAAGGTGGTCGTGTAGCGAGCGCTGCGAATGAGGCCATCGATCGGGTCCACCTGGAAATTGGCGAATCCCACCCGGGTGTCATAGTTCAGTCCGAGGAACGGATCATAAGGCTCCAGCAGACTGAACACGTTCCCACCGGACTGGGCGGTTGGCGAAATCGAAGCGGTCAGCACGACCTTGTCCTTGTGTCGCTCGATCGCGGCCGCGAGCTCTTGGTCCGCGGCGGGGTCACTAGGTGCATCGAGAATCAGGTCGACCACGATTCCCTTGGCACCCGCTTCGCCCAAGCGATCGATCGCTGCCGCCCAAACCCGGCGATCACAGGGAAACCGCTCACCGAGCATCTGCAGTGGCGGGCTCGCCGCAATCTCCTCCTCGGAAGCTCCGGAGTTGCCCAGGCTTGCGTCATCAATCCCCAGAAGAACCAGATCGCCCCGCATCTCAGCACCCCCGCCCTGCCTCAACAACTCATCGTGAAACACCCGGTCCAAACGGGCCATCAAGCGCTCACCAACCGGCCACACAAGGCACAGCAGCCAGGCAAGGAATGCCGTGCCAAGCGCCACCAGAAAGGTGCTCGACACGGTGCGCCTATTTACGGACGAGTTTCTTGTCATTCGCACCTGCAAGGTCTACCCTGCAAGCGGTCTAACACAGAAATAAATTCATGAAAGCTCCGTGCTTCCTCCTCCTCGCCCTTTCCGTGGCCGCCGATGGCGACATTCTTTCCGACTTTGGGACCTTCGCGGGCTCCAACTCCCCGGACTACAACGCCAACGACTTCGTTCCTGACCGTGTCGGTGACGATCCGGTGCAGGCACCATTCTCGCCAGCCGACTCCGATTTCGGCGTGCAGCAGGTGCTGGGCACCTACGACGGTCCTCCTCCGATCTACTTTTTTGCCAACGTCGATCTCGCCTTCACCAACAATGCGCCCGCCAGAGCACGGGCCTTCGAGGACGAGTCCTGGTATTTGTCCGAGTTGATCGGAGTCGCATGGCAGCCTCGCTTGGGGGCGGGCTGGTTCGCTGACATCGGACTGTTTCAGGAGTTCTACCAGTTCGAGTCAGGCAACGCCCTCGACTTCGAGAATTTCCAAGGTCATTTGGGCGTGGTCAAGACACTCGTGGACCTCGACGACACGGTGTTCTACGCCCGCTATGAGTATCAACGCCTGACCACGGGAAGCTGGTCAACAGGTGACTACTCGGCCCAACGGATCCGAACCGGTCTTCAAAAGGACCTGTTCGTCCGTTCAAGGCATCATCTCGGCGCCGGCATCAGCGCGAGCTTCGACATCGATGCGAATCCGGAGCGCTTGGAGCGACAGGAGTTCGCTCTCGATCTCAGCTACACCTACTGGATCATGACCGACCTCCGGGCCACCGCCTCCTGGCGTGGGGCGTTCTGGGATTTCGATCAGAATGGCCGAGAGGATTGGAACCACACCGCGGGTGTGGAGTTGGCATGGAACTTCAATCCGCACGCCACGGCCTACACCAGCATCTACTACAGCGACAACGACTCGAACTCACCGCTCGGTGTGAATGATTTCTCGGCCTGGCAGTTTGGTCTCGGTCTCGGCCTCATCCTCAGCTTCTAACGATCATGAAACTCCTGATACTACCCCTGCTTGTCATTTCCGCCGCCGGGGCTCCCCTTCAATCCGCAAAGATCACCCAGGCAGTCAACGACGTCCAGGTTCTGAGCAAGGCCGCGAGCCCGCGGGCCGCCAGCGTCGGAGAGACCATCACCGGATCAACATCGGTCAAGACCGGGCGAAAATCCCGAGCGGAGCTTTCATTCAAAGACGACACCCTCACCCGCCTTGGACAGAACTCGATCTTCAGTTTCAAGTCAGGTGGACGGGAGGTCGAACTCCAGCGGGGTTCGGTGCTGCTTCAAGTGCCGAAAGGTGCGGGTGGCGCAACCATCCGAACCGCGACCGTCACCGCCGCCATCACCGGCACCACATCGATGTTCGAATACAGCCCGGGTCAGTGGGTAAAGCTGCTGACCTTGGAAGGCACCCAGAAGCTCTACCTCAAGGGCAGCAAGGATCCGGTTCTCGTGCCTGCCGGCCAAATGATCGTCATGCATCCCAACGCCCGGGCCATCCCAGCCCCGGTCACCATCGACGTCGCAAAGCTCCTTGCCACCTCGACGCTCGCCGGCGGGAAGGTATTCGGCCCGCTGCCGGCCGCGTCAAACGA
>CAZIPY010000121.1:0-1775 GCA_964541125.1 uncultured Luteolibacter sp.
GTCATAGTCGGCGATGAAAGGTTCGATTTTCGAGCGACTGGTGGCCTGATCCATTCGCTTCCCATACCAACGGGAGAAGGCGGCCCGCTTGACCATGGCATGAAGCGGCAGGGCTCCCAGCGGGTTTCCATAGGAAAACCGTAGGAATCCCTCGCCGTAGACCTGCTCGGTCTCAAGGCGGTTCAGGTGGCGGTTGAAGTATTCGATCGATTCCACGGGGACGAGAGGCGGGAAGGGCTTGCGCCCATGGCTTTGCGAGGGTATCGGGCGCGAGATGAGAACGGTATTCGTGATCCTCGGGGTAGTCGCGGCGCTGACGTCCTGTAAACGTGAAGAAGTCACGGCCACGGGCAAGCGTGAGTTGACCATGCGCGACAAAAATCTCGTGCTCGATGCGGACAACGACGCTCGCTTCGGTCAAACGGCTCCGACCCCTCCGGCACCGACGGATGCTCCGCCATCGCCTTTCGTGGCGGAGGTCGTGCCTGAGGGCTGGAAAGAGGCTCCCGGTAGCGCCTTCCGATTGCTCAACTACAAGTTTGGCACCGCGGGCGAGGCATACCTCTCGATCAGCCGTGGCGGAGTTCTGGAAAACGTCAACCGCTGGCTCGGTCAGTTCGAGGCGGATGCGGTCGATGCCGAGGGCCTGGCCGGGATGGAGGGAATTGCGATCGGCGACCACAAGGGCGTTTGGGTTTCTGCTGACGGTAAATTCGGCGGTGCGATGGGCAAGGAGGCGCAGGACGCCTGGTCGCTCCGAGGGGTGGTGACCGATGGGCCAAAGGGGCTGGTGACCGTGAAAATGCTTGGGCCTACGGAGGAAGTGAAGGCCGAGGAGGAGCGCCTTCGGGCTTTTGTCGCTGGCTTGGCGCTCCAAAAATGAACGAAATTGATTTCGTCCAACGTAGGAACCTCCACCGCGAACAAGCGCTCTCGTTGACTCCCTGATTTTCGATCCATGCAAGGTCTCTGGAAATTCTTCTCCGGCTTCGGTCTGGCCACGACGTTGATCGTGCTTCTGGGCATTCAGACTTGGCTGGCGACCCTGGAAATGGTCGACGCCGGCCTGCTGGCGACACTCCAGAAATACTTCCACTGGACGTCGTGGTATGTGATCGCCGAGATGCCCTTGTTTGGGACCGATCTGAAGCTCCGGATTCCGATGCCGGGCGGCTACTGGGTTTGTGCGCTGTTGATGGTCAACATGACCTTGGGAGGATTGATTCGGGCCCGCAAGGGCTGGAAGACCATCGGGGTGCTGATGTCCCACTTCGCGATCATCTTCATGATCGCTGCCGGTGGCGTGGCTCAGGTCTTCGAGAAGCGCGGAGTGATGATCCTTTTTGAAGGGGAGCAGTCGGATTTCGCAGTGTCCCTGACCGATCCGACCATCGAGGTGATGGAGATCGATGGGAATGAACCGGCAGGGATGGTCACCGTGGTCGAACAGGCCCAGCTTCGCGGGCTGGAGTCGGACGACATCCTCCAGGTCGTTCTTCCGGACCAGCCCTTCGATCTGGAGATCACCGGCTGGCTCGCCAACATGGTGGTGCGTCCTGCCTCGGGCAAGGAGGGGAGCAATCCGGAAGTCGATGGCTGGAAGCTGATCGAGCTGCCATTGGAGAAAGAGGGCGAGCTGAATTCGCCAGGATGCTATGCACGCGCGGTGTTCCCGGATGGAACCAAAGGGGATGTGTTTTTGATGGCGGTGCCGCCGCCGGGCTATGTCCAGGGAGTCTACGCGCCTCAGGTGATTGAAGCGGAGGGCCGACGCT
>CAZIPY010000122.1:0-52617 GCA_964541125.1 uncultured Luteolibacter sp.
GGAGACACCGTTTTCTAGGCAGTAGTTGAGCGAACGCAGGGCGCGAGCATCATAGATGGTGGCGAGGAAGGTGATGAGCTTCTTGTCCATGTTCATCTTGATCATGGGTTCGACGAAGTCCATGCGCTCCTTATCGGTGACGTCACCGAAGCCCTTGGGTCCGAGTACCAAGCGGCGAACAGCTTCAGGTCCAACGACTGCGGCGCTCTTCTTGTCGCCACGGGCAAACTTGAGGAGGATGTGATCGGCGCGGCGTGAAGGTGAGTAGGAGAGCGCTTTCACCAGCATGGCAAACTCGCTCTTGCTGTCGGTTGAGTTGGCCTTCTCCAGTAGATCCAGGCATTTCTCGTCGCTGATCTTGGCGAGTACCATGTAGGCGGCGCCCTTGTCGGGGATCTCTAGCTTGGGGAGTTCCTTGATCATGCGGTCGCGAATGACGATCTTCTGCTTCGCATCCTTTTCCCAGATGCTGGTGAGCGCCTGCTCACAGCCGATCTGATCGAGGGGGTGGGTGGCCGATTTAAGGTGGGCGATGATGCCGTCCATCGCCTTGATGTTTTGGATGGAAGCCAGGGTGTGTAGCGCTTGGAAACGGAGTTCCTCGTGCTCAGTGGCCAGGGCCTTGTTGGCGAGCGCAACTCCCTTGGAGTCCCTGCTCAGGGCGAAGGCTGCGAGGATGCCTTCAGCGGTCTCTGGGTAGTCCACGGGATGGAATTCCTGGATCAACAGATCGGCACCACCGGTCTTGATGGCATTGGCGGCCAACTGGCGGCTGCGATCACGCAGGCGGAAGTATTCGTGGTTGAGGTAGGGAATGAGCACTTCTGCGACATCGGGGCCCATGAGTTCGGCCAAGTGACCCATGGCGGCCATCTTACGGAAGGCGTCGCGGCGTTGTGGATCCTTGAGGGTGTTGAGGCAGTGTTTGATCTGGGCACCGCTGCCCTTGATGGCCTTGAGTTCGGCATCAAACATCTTGGCCACATCCACCTCCATGCTGGGCATCTTGGCTTTCTTGTCCTTCACCTTGGCGACCAAGGGCTGGATGGTGCGGAGAGGGTATTTGACCGCTTTGTAGCCGGTGCTCCGGTTTTTCACCGTGATGTTGAGCACGGGATCGTCGATCAGAGCCGTTTCCATGGCGGGCAGAATCTCGACGAAGGCGGCAGGGTTCTTCTTGATCGCTTGAGGATCACAGAGTGGGCGCTTGTATCCCACTTTGGCACGGATGTGCGGAGCGATCTCGGCCTTTTGGCGCAGACGATAGGCAGAGGAAAGCAGGCTTTCCTGATGGCCGAGCGGGGCGAGGATGGCGCGGGCTGGGGCCGAACGGTTGGCAAACATCTGATCGCCGATCTGTTCCTGTTCCGCTGCGTAGGTGAGGGGGCCCGCCAGACGCAGGATGGTGTTCTTGTCCCAGACTCCTCTGCGCGATCCCATGAAGGATTTGCCAGCGGGATCAAGGAGGATGACTTTTTCGAGCACCTGATACACCAAGTCGGGATCATGACCGGACTCGAAGGGCTTTTTGGCCAATGCGCTATCGCCACTGAAGAGAATGCCTTGGGTGTGGTTGCCGAGGTTGTTGGGCTCGCTGGTCTGTTGCTCTTCGATGGTGGCCTTCATCATCGCCAGCTCGGCTTGCGGGTCTTTCTGTCCACCTTTCTGGATCGTTTTAGAAGCCGTGATCTGGACGAAGTCCGGCTGATCGGTGAGCAGGGGAACCACCTTGCTGAGGTTGGAGAGGATGGCATCAGACCCGCAGGCTTGCAGACCACGCAGCGCGCCATCGATGTAGCGTGGATTATCGCTTTCCAGAAGTTTGACGAGGCCCGGAAGCACTTCCTTGTCGCCATTTTGATGACGCTCACCAAGCAGCTTAGCGAAGTTCAGGCGGGCTTTGGGATAGAAGCAGTCGAGGACTTCGAGGACCTCGGCCGTGCTGCGTTCCTTGATTGGCTTACCGGCCATGGCTCGCAGAGCCGGATCACTCAATTGGGGCCGAGCGCTGGCAAACATGCGCTTCATCTCGTCATCGGTGATGAAGTAGGACTCGGGAATGCCTTTGCCGGTGATGAGAAGTTGCTTGTAGATGGAGGCTTGGTGCATCACCTGAGTGGCGGTCTCGTTGCGCAGCTGGCCGTAGCCGCCGTGGTAGACGAAGCTGCCATCGTACATGCGGCTCAGCGTGCGGCGCCAACGCAGGTTGCGCTCCTGCAGAGCGCGCAGACGTGGACCGTTGAGGTTGGAGGCCCAGGAGGACCAGTTGCCGTGGTAGTCGTGGGCGTGGCCGCCGCGGCGAGTCCAAGCGCAGTGGCCGGACATGCGGGCGAAATACTGGGCCTCATAATCCTTGCCCAAGAGCATCATCGAGAAGGCAACGCCGGTGTTCTTGCCGTTGGAGTCATCGGACATGTAGGCACCGTGATCGCCGTAGGGAATGCAGCCTTGGTCGGTGTAGGAGCCGAAGAAGGAAGTCGCACGCTCGACAGCGCGGTCGATGTGCTCGTTGCGGACTCCGAGCTTTTGGGCAAGCGTGACGAGGAAGTAGCAGCGGTTGCCGGCTGCATTGAGCGCGCCGTAACCCGGGTTCATGCGGTTGAATTCGCCGCCATTGAAGGAGGGATAGGCGAAGGTGTGGCCCCAACTGCCGAGCTTGCTCTGACCCATGGCGGCATCAGTCGCGGCTTTCTCCAGTGCAGGTAGCACGTAGTCGTCTCCGGTGGCCTCGTAGTAGAGGGCGCAGTAGAGGCCATTGTAGCCGTGGTGCCAGGTTTGGTAGCCTTTGTAGCCACGGTAACCGGGCTCGAACATGGCGCCGGCGGGAACGGTGGGAGGGCGCCATGGGCTGTGCTCACTGCGAACCCACTCATGCACAAGCTTCTTGTATTCAGGCTTGCCGGAGGCGAGCAGGGCCATGGCTTCGATCACGCCACCGCGGCCACTGCGCTTGTTGTCGGGAACTTTGACGAACTTCTTCTCCAGCACTTTGAAGGCGTTCTCGAGAATGGCCTTGGTCTTGGGGCAGTCTTCGAGGAGGCCATCGCCGTAGTCAGGCAAGGTGTCGAGGGTGAGCTCGATATCGAGTTTGACGGGCTTGAGTGGGAACTTGTCGAAGCTGGCCTGCTTGACCTCTTGGGTCCGCTCCTCTTCATCTTTCCAGTCGTAGAGGGTGTTGTCGTCGCGGGCTGCCGCAAAGAGCTTGTCGATGTCCACCGAGCTGACGTCTTGTTTGCCACTGCGTGCGATGTGGTTTTCATCGCGCCAGACGTTGAAGACGATCTTGCCTTTGTTGACCTCGCGCTCGGCCTCAATGAGAGCGTTGCCAGCCGTGATGCCCATGTGACCGCCCACCTTGAAGGGTTTGCCATTGATGCCGGTGATGACATCGCCGGGTTGCAATTTTCCCTCGGAAGGAGAGCCCTTGATGGTACCCTGCACCAACATCTGGTAGCCACCAAAACTGCCGGGCATGATCACGGCAATGCCGCTGGGTCCGAGGTTCCAGACCGGGGGCTTCTTCTTGGTTTGAGGAAGTGGTTCGCCCTTAGTGAGGTCCGGGAGGTTTTTTGGAGTTTTCTTGCTGGTGAGCTCCAAATCGACGTTTCCGCTTTCAACAATCTGGAGCGCTTGCTCCATGGTCATCGTGCGCTCATCCCCGTGGGCGGTGAGGGCGAGGGCAGCGGAGAGAAAGAGAGTCGTGTGCAGTTTGCCAGTCATCATCTGGTTTGTGGGGTCCTTCTTATGGGAACAGGGGGATTCCCCTGTTCCTTTCACTATTCGAACTCGAGCGGATCAAAGGTCGGGATGGGAGCTGACTCGGGCTTGTGCACCTTGAGCAGGGCCTTGCCGGCGCGAGCCTGCATGGCCTTCCAGACGGGGTAGGTCCGCCAGTTCTCGGGCTTGGGCCCTTCACGCAGGTAGGTGACCTCGATGTATTCGATCACATCGCGCAGGGCGTCTGCTGCGATCTTGGAGTCCTTGGCGCTGTATTGGGGGCAGCGCTCGGCATTGGAGACCATGCTTTCCACGGCCTCGGGAACACCTTGCTCGAGGCAGTAGAGAAGGGAGCGCAGTGCGCGGGCATCGTAGATGGTGGCCAGGTAGGTGATGAGGCCCTGATTCATGTTCATCTTGATCATGGGCTCGACGAAGTCCATGCGCTCCTTGTCGGTGATGTCATTGAAGCCCTTGGGGCCCATGACCATGCGACGGACGGCGTACTTGCCGACGACCTCAGCACTCTTCTTGTCGCCTTTGGCGAATTTGAGGAGGATGTGATCCGCACGACGTTCGGGTGAGAAGGAGAGGGCCTTCACCAGTAGATCGAATTCAGTCTTGCTGTCGGTTTCGTTGGCTTTCTCGAGCACATCGAGGCAGGTCTTGTCGCTGATCTTGGCGAGCACCATGTAGGCGCTACCTTTGTCGGGGATTTCCAACTTCGGCAGCTCCTTGATCATCAAGTCGCGGATGGCGGCGGTGTTCTTGGGATCTGAAGCAAGTTTGGTGAAGGCTTCCTCACAGGCGATTTGATCGAGCGGATGCTCGGCCTTCTTGAGGTAGGCGAGGATGGAGTTCACGGACTTCATCTTCTGGAGGTCGACAATGGTGTGGATGGCCTGATAGCGCTGATCCTCATCATCGTAATCGAGGGCCTGTGTGGCGAGTTTCACGCCCTTGGCGTCACCGCTGAGGGCGAAGGCGGCTAGGATACCTTCGCCGGTGTGGGGATCGTTGGCGGGATCGTAGGCGGCAATCAGCATTTCAGCACCACCGGTCTTGATGGCGTTGGCGGCCAGTTGGCGGCTGCGCTCGCGCAGCCGGAAATGCTCGTGATTGAGGTAAGGCACCACGAGTTCGACCACATCCGGACCAAGGAGTTCGGCGAGTCGATCCATGGCGGCCAACTTGCGGAACATGTCCCAGCGCTTGGGATTCTTGAGGGTGTTGATGCAGTGCTTGATCTGGGCGCCGCTGCCCTTGATGGCCTTGAGTTCGGCATCGTAGATCTTGGCGATTTCCGCCTCCATGGTCGGCATCTTCTTGGGATTGCCTTTGTGCTTGGCGATCAGCGGCTGGAGAATGCGCACTGGAGTGATGATTTTCTTTTCGCCTTCTTTGATCGTGATGCTGAGCACCGGGTTGTCGATGAGGGCACTTTCCATGTATGGGAGGATTTCGACGAAGGCTTCCGGAGTCGCCTGAACGGTGTCTGGATCAACCAGAGGGTCCTTATAGGTGGAGTATGGGCGGAGGTGAGGTTTGATCTGGGCCTTCTGGCGGATGCGGTAGGCCGACGAGAGCATGGTTTCCTTGTGGCCGAGTGGCATGAGGATGTTGCGGGCCGGTTCCGAACGGTTGGCGAACATCTGATCGCCGATCTGTTCCTGCTCGGCGGCGTAAGTCAACGTGCCGGCGAGGCGGAGAATGGTGTCCTTATCCCACTTGCCGCCGACGGCGTTCATGAAGGTTTTGCCGGCGGGATCGAGCAGGATGAGTCGTTCGAGCGACTTTTGGACCAGTTCCTCGTCATGGCCGGAGTCAAAGGGCTTTGCTGCTAGAGGTCCTTGCGAGCCGAAGAGAATGCCCTGGGCGTGGTTGCCGAGGTGGTTGGGCTCACTGACTTGCACATCCTCGATGGTGGCCTTGAGCATGGCGAGCTGGCTCTCCTTGTCGATGGTCAGTGGGGCTTTCTTGTCCTCCGGCCGACCGGCCATGGCGATGGTTTTGGCGGCGAGGATCTGGACGAAATCGGGTTGGTCGCTGAGATGAGGGGTCACCTTGCTAAGGTTGGCGAGCATGGTGTCCTGGCCACAGTGCATGAGAGCTCGCAGAGCCCCATCGACGTAATGTGGGTTGTCACTTTCAAGCAGCTTTACAATTCCCGGAAGCACCTCCTTGTCGCCGTTGAGGTGGCGTTTGCCGAGTTCCATGCCGAATTTTCTGCGTGCACCCGGGAAGAAGCAGTCGAGCATTTCAAGTATTTCCGCGGTGCTGCGCTCCGGCCAGGGCTTGCCGGCCATGGCGCGAAGGGCTGGGTCGTTGAACTGTGGGCGGGCGCTGATCAGCATATGGCGCATCTGGCGCTCGTTCATGTGCATGGATTCAGGCACATCTTTGCCGGTGATGATGAGTTGCTTGTAGATGGAGCTTTGGTGAAGGACTTCCGTGGCAGTCGGGTTGCGAAGGGTGCCGTGTTCGCCGGCACCCGTTGCGGACTTGTAAACGAAGCTGCCATCGTGTTTGCGGCACAGGGTACGGCGCCAGCGCATGTTGCGCTCATTGAGGGCACGTAGCTCGGGGCCGTTGAGGTTGGAGGCCCAGGAGGACCAGTTGCCATGGTAATCGTGACCATGGCCACCACGGCGGGAGAAGGCACAGTGGCCGGAGAGTCGGGAGAAGTATTTGGATTTGTATTCATCACCCATGAGCATGAAGGCGAATGCCGCTCCGGTGTTTTTGCCATTGGAGTCGTCGGATGGGTAGGCGCCGTGATCTCCATAGGGAATGCAGCCCTGGTCGACATAAGAGCCGAAGTAGCTGGCGGATCGCTTCACCGCTGCATCGATCGCAGGGTGATCAACGCCGAGTTTCTGCGCCAGAGCGATGAGGAAGAAACAGCGGTTTCCGGCGGCATTGAGAGCGCCGTAGCCGGGGTTCATTTTATTGAATTCACCACCGTTGAACTTGGGCATGGCGAAGTTGTGACCCCAAGAGCCCAACTTGCTTTGGCCCATGGCGGTATTGATGGCGTAAACGCGCAGGGCGGGCAGCACGTAGTCGTCTCCGGTGGCATCATAGTAGAGCGCGCAGTAGAGACCGACGTAGCCATGAGCCCAGCTTTGCATGCCGCCCACGGCTGAGCGGCCACCGGGTTCGAACATCTCGCCAGGCTTAACCTTGGGCGGATGCCACGGGCTGTGTTTGCTGCGCACCCAGTCGCGGACGAGTTTCTTGTGTTCCGGCTTGCCCGAAGCGAGCAAAGCCATGGCCTCGATGATGCCGCCACGACCACTGCGCTTGTTCTTGGGGTCTACGACGAATTTCTTTTCCAGAACCTTGTAAGCGTCTTCGAGGATGGCCTTGGTTTTGGGGCAGTCTTCGAGGAGGCCGTCGCCATAGTCTGGTAAGGTCCTGAGAGTAAGCTCCACATCCATGGTTTTGGGGATGATGGGGAACTTGTCGAAATTGGACTGCCTGATGTCTTCGGTGCGCTGTTCCTCGTTCTTCCAATCGTAAAGGGTGGTGTCATCACCGGCCTCCTTGAAGAGCTTGTCGATATCCACCGAGCTGACGTCCTGCTTGCCGTAGCGGTTGTTGTAGTTCTCATCGCGCCAGACGTTGAAGACGATCTTGCCTTTGTTGACCTCGCGCTCGGCCTCAATGATGGCGTTGGCGATAGTCACTCCGAGGTGCCCACCAAGCTTGAAGGGTTTGCCATTCACGCCGGTGATGACATCACCCTTGAGGAATTTTCCTTCGGCTGGAGATCCCTGCAAAGTCCCCTGAACCTGCACCTGATAGCCGCCATGATTTCCCACAAAGAAGCCGACGATGCCGGTGGGTCCCAGATTCCAGAAGGGGGTCTTCGCTTTCGGAACCTCGGCAACTTCTCCTTTGGTGAGGTCGGGAACATTCTTGGGAACCCTCCTGGCGTTGACTTCCATGTCGATGTCGCCCTTCTCCACAATCTGAAGCGCATTCTCCATGGTCATGGTACGTTCGTCCTGCGCGATGGCAGGTAGGGCGAGAGAGGCGGAAAGAAAGAGGGTGGTGTAGAGCTTACCGGCTTTCATGAGTCTGAGTTATTGGGTTTGGATCACTCCTCGGAATCCGGCTCTTTGGAGTCGGATTCTTTGGGGATTGGATCCTTGGTTTTTTGGGGGATGACATAGAGCGTGACGCCACTGACTGCGGCGCGTTGCTCGAAGGCATCGAAGGCTTCCTGGGAAAGTTCTTCGGCGCAGTCCCAAACGAGGTGAACGTTCTGGGGTGCGCGAGCTTGGGTGATGCGGCGGTGCTTGAGCTGGCTGAGGCAATGGCTCAGCAACTGGAGACCGCGATCCTCGGAGTCGCAGATGAAGCTGGCACGACCGTACCATGCAGACTCCATCACAAATTCATTATCGATGCGATCATCAACCTGGATGAGATCGAGTCGGTAGGGCCATTTCTTGAGTTTACCGAGGGATTTGGTGATGTCTTCGGCTTCTCCCTGGCGGTCGGTGAAATAGATCCAGCTATCTCCACGACGGGTGAACCAGGACAGCTGCTGGGTGATGTCGCGGCGGGCGACCTTCGGTTGGTGGAACACCACGGGCAGGGGGGTGAAGGCGTGCAGCCAGGAGCTCGGCAGTGGCACCGGCCACAGGGCTTCCTTGTAGATGTTGGCGCGGCGGAGGTAGTCCAGAATGAGGATGAGGATCGCCACCACGAGTAGATACTTGCTGAAATTGAGGTTCCAGAAGTCGAGCTTTTGGGAGAGCACCACCGATGCTTCGTCGAGGAGAATGGGTTCGGGAGGTGCCTCTTCCTCCAAGGCTGCGACATTGGCGCCCTCGGTCTTCACCTTGGCTCCGATCTTGCTCTCGAGGCTGTCGTCGTCCTCAGCGGCTTCGCCACGTTTCTTCTTATTCTTTTTCCAGGCTGGCTCGTCCTCGCCGAGGATGGCCTTCATGTACTTGAGATCGACCTCGTCCATACCGGCCTTGTCGAGATTCTCGCCCTGGGCATCCTCCGCAAACTGGACGTTATCCACTTCGTCGGTGCGGGCATCGATCATTGCCTGCTCCTTCTGGCGCTGTTTCTCAGCCGCTGCGGCCAGCGCGATGGAAGGATCGGTCTGAACTCGGCTGACATATTCGCTCGAGTTGTGTCTGGCGCAGACCACGGCCGCGATTGCCATTGCCAGGCCGATGTAGGGCAAGAAGCGGTGTTGCTTGAACCAGTGGATCAGCCAGACAGCAAGCGCGCCTACTCCCAGTGCAACACTGAGATAGCCGATGGTGCTGAAGATTTGCCAGTTCATGGGATGATGGATTCAGTTCTTGGGGTTGAAGAGATCAGTGTCAGGAAGTTCATAGATGATGCTATCCTGCTTGTTGATATCTTTGCCCGAGGTCGTTACCTCGTCTCGGATGTTCTTCTTCTCCTGCTTCTTCGGGCTCGTGGCTTCGCTCCATTGGTTGAATGCGTAGAAAACCACATTGATGCCTAGCTTCATGGCGTCCTCGCGTATCTCTGGGGTGACATCAATGAACCCTTCGGACTTCCAAGCATCGTTCATGTCTCCGGGGTGATAAATTACGACCCAGCGACCTTCATGTTTGATGCCGAGGGGACGGCGGCCTCCATGAGCCCAAAAAGCCGGGGCTCCCTTGGGGAAGGTGTAGGGCATTTGGTAGAGCATGTCGTCATCGGCAATGTCTACGAGCCTCTTATCGGGAAAAACCTGTCGCATGGTGTGGACGAAGGATTGATGGAATTTGGCGCTTCCGGCATCTGCAAAGATCATGCCGCCTTTGAGACAGTATTCGCGAAGAATCTTGATGTCGGTCATCGCCACACGCCCCATTGCGCCATTGCCAGTTAGAAAGACAAAGGGGGGAAAGCCATCATCCGGATACTTCTTGAGTAGTGCGATCTTGTGGGCCTCGCCCTTGTTGGCGATTTTCTTGATGGCAGTGTTGTCCCTGAAGAATTTGAGGAAGTTGATGTCGGCGCCACTCTTGTCCATGCCATCGTCCCATCCTTGGCCGCCATGATCGAGGCGGATGAAGCGGAACTTCATATGCTCGATAGGGCCGGGCCAGCCGCCCTCCTTGGCGCGGTTGGAGGTAATGGAACCAAGTCTGCAAGATTGATTGCCGTTCCATTTGGATTCGACTTCCTGCTTGGCGCGCTGGTCGATGATGTCTTCGCCGGCGAGATCCTTGATCACTTGGTCGATGTCGGTCTGGGCGGGTCCAGTATTCTGTGCGTGAGCCGTTCCAGTAACCAAGGCACAAGCCATCAGCACACCCAGAGCAAGGCGCTGGCGAGACATGCATGAGGCTTGGTACAAGTTCATATTACTTATTCTTCTTCTGGTTGCGCTTGATTTTGGAGATCGCGTCGTCCCATTGGTTGAAGGCGTAGTAGGTGATGTTGAGGCCGAGGCTGAGGGCGACCTCTCGAGTTTGCGGGTCGACATCGGTAAAGCTCTGATTCTTCCAGGCGTCATTCATGTCGCCCGGGTGATAGAAGCAGATCCAGCGACCCTCGTGTTTGATGCCCAGAGCGCGTCGACCGCCGTGTGCCCACAGCGGGGGAGCACCGTTGGGGAAGGCGTAGGGTAGCTGGAAGATCATGTCGTCATCGGCGATGTCGATGAGCGGCTTGTCCGGGAACACTTGACGGATGAAGTGAGTGAAAGAGCGGTGGAAGTTGGGATGTCCCGCGTCGGCGACCAGCATGCCTCCCTTGAGGCAGTATTCGCGTAGGATCTTGCGATCATTCGCAGTCACGCTGCCCATGTTGCTGTTGCCAGTCATGTAGACGAAGGGAGGGAAGCCGTCGTCGGGGTACTTCTTGAGCAGCGAGATTTTGTGGGATTCACCCTTGTTGGCGATTTTCTTGAAGGGAGTGTTATCCCTGAAGAATTTGAGGAAGGCGACATCCGCGCCGCTCTTGCCCATGCCGTCATCCCATCCTTTTCCGCCATGATCGAGGCGGATGAAGCGGACCTTGGAGTCGAGTGCGCCATTGGGCCAGCCGCCGTCCTTGCCGCCGCCCTTGCCGAGGTTGCCGGCGTTGGCCATCAGTGCGGCTTGGTAGGTGAGTTGGGTCTGTTTCTCCATCACCTGGTCGACTTCAGTTTCGTCGAGATCGGGCTGATCGTAGATGATGGCGGAGTTGGGACGCAGGGTGAGCTTCTTCTTGGGCTTCTTCTTGGGCTTCACCATCTTGACCATGGTGACCACCGGATTGCCGCTTCCCTTGGGCACGCGGTAGGCTTCTACGCTGCCGTCGAACAGACCCAACAGCCATGGCAGAAGGATGATGAAAAAGAAGTGGGTGAAGACACTCCAGTAGAGAGCCTTGCGGTGGCGCTTGTCGCGGCCGTGGGTGCGGATGTTCTCAAGGGTGACGTCGCCGGCCATGGCATCGCCCTCGACGCGGGTGAAGGCGGAGGCCACTTGGCGGCTGCGAAGTATCACCTTGAGCCAGATGGCGTAGACGGCGAGACCGACGGCGAAAGCGCTCCAGCCCCACCACTGTTTGAAGGCATCGACAGGCGCCAGCAACACCCCGGTCTCCTCCGAGTCGGCACTGGAAATGGAGAAGGCCGCGTTCCAACACAACACCGTGAAGGCGATCATGATGAAGACGGTCAGCCACAGGGTGATCTTGAGAAGGGTGAGGGTGGCCTTGCTTCTCAGCACGAGGCCAGCAGCCCCGGAAATCAGGCACAGGACGCCAAGCCCGCCGATGACCTGGAAACTGAGATGGAAGCCGTAAAGGAGATCGAATTCCGTGCCGAACAGCACGAAGGCGGCCTTGTCCCACAGGATTTCGATGCCGGCCTTGTTGGAGAGGAAGGATTCCAGAATCTTCGGACCGTATTGGTAAACCGGCCAGCAGATGCCGGCGATGGCCATGGTCGCGAAAGCCACCACCCGTGCCTTGAGCACGGAGGGGCTGAGCGGCATCTGATCGATGCCGAGCTCAGTCAGGGTGGCAGTGGAGTTCTTACTCATCGTTGGTGATTCGAAGGGCTCTCAGGGATTCTTATTTGAACAGGTCGTCGGTATTGTTGACCGGAGGAAGTTTTGGCGGATCCAACTTCTGCTGGAGCTTGTTCTCGATATCGGAATTACCGCGGATTTCGCCATCACCAGTGCCTTCACCGGTGCCTTCGCCTGTACCCTCTCCGGTGCCATCACCGGTGCCATCACCACTGCCGGTGTTGTCCGGTTTTTCAGTGCTTGCAGGCTTGGGAGCAGGACGACGGCCGCCTGCCATCTGGCTACGAAGCTGTGCGGTCTGCAGGCCGTGGGTCTTGGCGATCTTGGCAAGAGTCTCGTTGGCCTCCTTGACTGCATTCTCGATTTTCTGATCCTCGCTGAGGCCCTCGTTGGGGTCCTTAAACTTCGCGATGACGAAGGGAATGCTGGTGATCGAAATCACAGCGATGTGGATGATGATGGTGAAGATGATGATGCTTTTCAGGCCACGGCCCTGAAAGTGGTTCATTAGATCATCGGGTTGCTGGTTGCTGGAGTTTGACATGGTGTCGTTGGGGTGAGTGGTGGGGTGGTAAAATTATTGCTGGGGGGTGTCTTCACCGACGGCCATCAGGATGCCGCCGCCGGCGGCGATGGCTTCGAGGACGGGTTCGAATTGTTCCTTGGGGAGGTTGGTGTCGCAGCTGAATTGGACCTTACGCTCCTCGTCGTCGTTGGTGTTGGCGGTGAGGGCGCGGATGCCCCATTCGATGTCCTTGGGAAATTCGTATTGGTGGCCGTCGAGCCAGATGCCGCCGTCCTTGTCGATCTGGACCCGGGCCACGACATCGACCTCCTGCTTCTCGACGAACTCGGACCACGGCAGGGTCATCGGTTGCGGTTTGTCCTTGGAGAGTTCGGAACAGACCATGAAGAAGATGATGAGCAGGAAGGCGATGTCGCCCATGCTCGCGATCGGCACGGGAACGCCCTTCCTCTTCTTGCTCTGTAGTTTCTTTCTGGCCATCGGTTGCTGTTCTTCTTTCAGATTACTTCTCGTCGTCCTTGACCAAGGCAATCACGCCGCCGTTGGCGCTAATTGAGGCCATGGCCTGGTAATAGTTGCCGTAGGCAGTGCCGCGCGCGCTCTCGAGCATGATCACCCGATCCTTGGCGTCCTTGTCGAAGAGTTCGAGGGCGGCAAGGCGCTCGTTGAGGCCGACGATGTCGACCGGCTTATCGTTGAGGAAGATCTCCTCACCACGCAGGTTGACGATGGGGGTCTTATCCGACTGCGATTGGGCGGACTTTTCACCAGCCGGCATGTCGGCGGTGATGGTCTTCACCTTCAGCAGGGTGGTGGCAACCAGGAAGTAGATGATGAGCAGGAAAGCGATGTCCGAGAACGAGCCGGTCGGGATCTCTCCCTCACGGTGCTTCTTCTCTCTTTTATCGCGCTTTCTCATGATCTTGGTGCCCTTTTGATGGCTTAGTGCTGAGTCAGGATGAACTCAACGAGTTCACTGTTGGCTTCCTCGATTTCGAGTTCGATCTCATCACTCCAGCGGTTGAACACACTTTGTGGGATGACGGCGAAGAGGGCGACGATCAGACCGGCGGCGGTGGTGATCATGGCCTCGGAAATACCTTCTGCGACCTTGCTGTTGTCGTTGGCGTCGGCCATGCCTGCGAAGGAGGCAATCATGCCGGGGACGGTGCCGGTCATGCCGAGCAGTGGGGCTGCGGTGCCGATGGTGGTGAGAACGTCGAGACGCTTGTTGACCACGTGCATGGACTGGGCGCTGTAGTCATCCATGACCTGGCCGACGACCAGACGCATGGTTTCGGCGCCTTCACCCTTCTCCTTGAGTTGTTCGTAAGAGCGCAGGGCGGCAAGCAAGACCGAGGCCAGGGGGCCCTTGGCGGCGATGCATTCCTCTTGGGCGGCGGCAATGTTGCCGGCGCGCAGATGGTTGAGGACTTTGGTGCGCAGCGAACGAGTGTCGATTTGGCGATTGGCGCGGAAGGCGAACCAGCGGTCGTAGACGACGGCGAGGCTGACCATGCTGCAGATAAGCAGCGGGCCCATCATGAATTTGCCGTTGATGATGTGTTCTAGCATGGGATCGGGGTGTTATTGGGAGGTGAGGGTGGGGAAGTGATTCCTTAGAGGTGAGGGTGGGAAGTGATTCCTTTGGAGGTGGGTTGCTTAAGATTTGAGTTCTTTGATCAGTTCGATGACTTCAAGCGCCTTCGAGGTCGGCATCTTGAGGCGGGGGAAGCGGAGCGCCGGCATGGAGGAGATCACCAGCTCAGCACTCGAAGGGTTGTAGCGGATGTCCTGACAACACGCCAAGGGAACCTGATCGAGGTGTTTGCGGCGCGAGATGCTGAAGACCACCACCATGTGATCGGTGATGATTAGCCAGGCCGGCTTGTTGCGCCACCATAGGCCGACGTCGATGCAGGTGCGGGTGCGCACCTTCATTCGGACGGATTCAGGATCAACCGTGAGGTTGAGCAGTTGTTGTTCTTTGGCGTTCAAGTAAGGGATAAGGGATTAACGGCGTTGCTTCTGCTGTTCCTTCAGAGCTTCGATCATTCTCTCACGATTCGTGTTCTCTTCCTGAATGATCTTGGCGAAGACGGGATCTGCAAGGCGGCCACGAGAGTATTTGGCCCACTTGCTATCGGGGAAGTCGAAAGTCACACGGCGGTAGAGTTGGTAGGCTTCGCGCAGCCCCATGCCGCGGCCTTTCCAGTTGTCGGCAGTCATGAGCGAGATGGCTCGCTCATAGGCGAGGCCAGACCAATACATGGCTTGGGCGCGGACGGAGTTGTCATCGTAGTCCTCGTGCTCGATGACGATGCGGAACTGTTCAATGGCCTGTGGATACTGGTGAGCACGCATCAGGTTCTGGGCGGAGCGCAGACCGGCGTTACCTGCAAGTGGATCGTCCGGGAAGCGTTCCTGTAGCTTGGCGAACACCATGGATGCTTTGAGGAACTCGGGATAGCTAAGTTGGTCGAGGCGCAGGACTTCGGCGATGTCCTTGTCCTCTTCGCTCTCGCGCAGGGGATCAGCCTTTTCCTTGTATTCCTGACCCTTGGCCTGGAAGTAGCCGCCAAGACGCGACATCACCATTGGGATGAGTTCGTCTTCGGGATACTTGTAGGCAAGTTTCACATACTCTTCCACGGCGTTCTCGATCTCGCCCATCTTCTCATAGACTAGCGCGGTCTTGTACTGGGCCTTGGGAGCAAATTCGCTGTCGGGCCAGTCGGTAGGAATCTTGATGAAGCGGGCAAGGGCGTCCTGATACATCGGGAGCTTGGATTCGTCGTTCTTAGCGAGGTCGGCGAATTCCTGAGCGAGGTTGCCCAGGAGGTATTCGGCGTGTGCCTTGAGGTCCTCGTCCTTGTGGGTCGCAAGAGCTTCGGAAAGCAGCTTGCGGGCGTGACCGATCTCACGGCGGGCCAGACTTTCCTTCTCCATCTCGCGGTGTTTCTTGGCGAGTTCGAAATAGCATTCGGCGAGGGTGAAACTGGTGCGCACCGCCATTTCGTCGCCGGTGAAGCGCTTGCTAAAGGGCTCGATCAGACCGTTGGCGCCCTTCTTGACGGTGAGGTCATAGCTTTGGTCCATGTAGGTGACGGTGATGCTGTCACCGTATCGCACAGGGAAGCCGTTCAGTTCCACCGGCGGAAGTTTGGCGGGGATGGTCTTGTCGGCATAAGCAATGGTGAAGGAGGACTTGAATACACCGGAGTGCGGTTCGGTTTCCTGCAGGGTGTAGTCAGTCTTGGCTCCACTCGAACCCTTGAGTTGCACCTGGACCTTGTCCTGGACGGGGCTTTGGTCCAGGCCGGGAGCGATCATGCGGAGATACACCTTCTCACCAACGTAGGCGGTGAAGAGGTGGTCGCGGTAACCACCGTCCATGACGTCGAGCATGGCGTTGGCGCCGACGGTAAAGGATACTTCCTTCCAGTGCACCTTGTCGTTGGGGTCCTGCCAGGGGAAGCCGATGTGGACGATGTCACCGGCCTTCACAGCCAATGCATCCGGGATGGACGAATCCGGCAGTTCCTCAGCCGAGGAGTCGGCGAAGCTGCGATTGGGTGGGAGGCCGAGTGCCAGAGGCACGCTGATTTTGAAGCGGCCTTCCTCGAGGGCCGGCGTGCGGGTCGGGGGAACCGGACCGCTGGCCAGACGGTAGCCTTCGGGGGTGCCCTGTTCACCGCGGCCGAGGTTGGCGACAATTTTCAGGGTGCCGGGAACGCCGACACGGAATTCACCTGCGGGGACTTTGGCAGCCTTGCGTGCGGCGTCGGTCTGAACGTAGGCGTTGACCGTGCTACTGCTGGCGAGGGCCAGGTGAGGAGCGATCACATCCAGATTGAGAGTGCCGCCAATGATGCCGGCTAGCTTGGTGCTTTCGATTTGGCCTCCAGGAACGTGGATGTAGGAGAGACTGCGGCGCTCGGTGATGAGCTCGGGGCCAGAACCGCGCTTCTTGCGGGCGCTGGGGGCAGCACGGTCTTCGGTAGGTTCGCGCTTGGGCTGGGGCAGGGCCTCACTGGTGATGGTGTAGGCATCGAAGTTGGGCGTGGCGTAGAGCGCGTGTGTGATTTCAGTGGTGCGCTCGGTGGGGATGCCCGGATCGAGGTTCTCGGTGTCGAGATACTTGGCGATCAGGGTGCCACCGGGCTTGATCTTGATTTCGGAGGAGCGGGAGGGCTCACCTTCCACTGGGAACACTCGACCGATGAACACGCCACTGTGGTTTTCGGTTTCGAGTGCCTTGACGGTGCGCGGCTCACCTTCCTGCGAGGCGATGGTGAAATCGACCGTGTCGCGTTCGGCGGTGGCATCGAGGTCGGCGTCCTCAATCACGATGGCGATGGCGTCATCGAGATTGAAACGGCGGATGGGTTCGAGCATCAGCACTCGTTCGCCATCCTTGTTCATCTCGTAGTTGAGGAAGGAAGCCGTCAGCGTGCCAGTGTTGTAGGCCACGCCCAGGCTCTTCTGGTGGCGAGTGCGATTGGGAGTGGCCGAAACTGGGTCCTCGTAGCGCACGGTAATGCTGTCACCGGGAAGGACTTCGAGCTGCTGGTTCTGACGAAGGTTCTGGTAGTCCTGTTCAACGGGGAGGAGCATCTCGCCTTCGCGGTTGTCGAGAGTCAGCTTGCGAATGACAGGAGCCACACCTTCAAAACCGTGGATGACAAGGCGTACCATCCGAGCCTGGGCGTGTGGGCCAAAGTTAACGTCGAGTTTGTTGCCGTTGGCTGCAATGGAGGCCGGTTGCGGCATCTGGGGTTTTACTTCCTCGGGGAACTTGGTGATATCGAACATGGAGGGCGGGCACTCAATGAGCTCCTCCTTGCCGACCTGATCGGTCATCAGTTTGATTTGGGCCTTGTTGAAGTTGGTGCGCGTAATGTGGGTCCAAACCTCGATGGTGTGGAGGCCGGGCT
The DNA here is from genome assembly GCA_964541125.1 of uncultured Luteolibacter sp. Classification (GTDB taxonomy): domain Bacteria; phylum Verrucomicrobiota; class Verrucomicrobiia; order Verrucomicrobiales; family Akkermansiaceae; genus Luteolibacter. The sequence continues at coordinate 17,190 of CAZIPY010000122.1, forward strand.
TAAGATCGCGGGTGATGCTGAGAGGATTTTCCTCATCTACACCCTGGGTGCTGCCATTGAGGGTGAGGAAGGTGGCGCGATTGCCGTCCTTGTTGTCCAAGGGTAGACCCTCGAGTTTGAAGGTGCGGGTAGCGATCGCCGGCTGGTAGAACATCGCACGGAATCGATGGAGTTTGGTCCAGTTGGCACTCTGGCCGCTGAGAGGGATCTTCTCCTGACCGATGTGGGTGACGTGGACCGACTCGTAGCTGATGCCGGCCTTGACGCTGTTGATCTCGATGGCTTCCTTCCACTCCTGCGGAAGCTTGCCGTCCTTGGGATTTGGGATGGGAAGGCTGCCGTTGGAGCCGGTGGGAATCGCGCTGATCTGCGGACGACCGTCCCAGATGGCCTTCTCTTCAGGGAAGCGGGCGACGCTGGTCCATTGCTTGCCGTTCATTGAGGTCTGAAGCACAAAGCGAGTGAGGGATTGGACGCTTTCACCGGTGTCCAGACTCATGGATTTAACAGGAACGTTGTCGTTGAGGTCGACGCCGAAGGTGCGGACCTTGCCGGCTTCACCGACTTCGCCCTGCCAACCGTGGTAGTCTTCCTTGCTGATGGCCATGTTGGGATCGCGACCGGCAGTGCTTGCGGAAGCGAAGGCGATGGCTTGTGCGGGAGCGGTGGGAACCTCGACCTGGAACTCACCGGAGAACTGGGAGGTTTCCTTGAGGACGAGTTTGCGAATGGAGTCACCACTGCTGGCCAGCAGTTCGACGGTGATTTCGTCGATGCCAGGGGTCACGCTGCGGTCGGCGTCGATGACACGCATATAGATGTTGTTGCCAGGACGCACGGAGCGCAGGCCGAGGGCCTTTTGGGCAGTGGAGAGGCCGAGTTCTTCGATGTTGAGTTGGCGTTCACCTTCTCGGGCCTGGAAGGCGCCGGCGGTGATGGCGAGCTGGGCATCTGAGGCCACTTCAATGACGGTGTCCGGATCGTCGGGAAGGTCATCCATGCGGTCACGGAAGCGCTTGGAGTAGCCATAGGTGATTTCATCGACACCGAGAACCTGCAGGACTTTGTCGCCTTTGCGGGGTGCGCCCAGTTCGGTGACGATTTCAGCGCGGAACTTCTCCTTGCTGTCGCCAAAGGGGTGGAGGAGTAGGCGTTCGACGTCGCCGGATTTGGCGCGTACCTCGACTTCGATGTCGGCACCAAGGCCGGATACTTGCAGTGAGGGGTCGCGGAGATTGATCTTCAGGGCTTCGCCGGGCACCAGCACGGTGTCGTCTTGGGAGGGTCCGAGCTCGATCTCACTGGCTTCGACCAGTTTACGCATCTGGTAATGGATCTTGCCGCGCAGCAGCAGGGCGTCGGGATGCTTGGGTTCTTGACGAAGCACCGCTTCGAGTTCGTCGAGGGCTTCGGCGAAATTCTCCTGTTCCATCAGGACCTCGGCCTTGGCGTAGTGCAGGCGCAGGCGGAAGTCGGGGTTGCGGAGGCGGATGAGCTTGTCGATTTCATCCAGAGCGGCGCCGTAGTTCTTGGAGGCCATGTCGACGCGCACCGAGCCGAGGGCGGCGCGGAGGTGCATCTCAGTGCCACGGTATTCGGCGGCATCGGCCACACGGCGATAGAGGGCGCGGGCGGTGGGAAGAGCTCCCTTGCGGAAGGCTAGGTCGGCATAGGAGATGCGCAGGGAGGCATCCTGTTGGGCGTTGAAGATGCCTTCGGCATTGCGCGACCAGAGAGTGAGTTGTTTCACCAACTCTTCCGATTGTTCCTGAGTTTCACTGCGGACACTGCGCTCGAGCAGCCACAGGCCGTACTCGGGAGTGAGCTTGGTCAGAGCCTGCTCCAGTTTGGCGCGGTTTTTGGTGTAGAGCTCCCAGGAGGTCTCGAGGTTGCCAAGGATGTATTCCGAGTGGGACTTGAAGATGGGGTAGGCCGGGTCGCTCTCGTCGACGGGGATTTCGATGGCGCCGATTTCAGCGGCGGCCATGCCGGAGGATTGACGGATGTTGTCCCAGGCAGGTTTGACCCGACTGTGGTTCTGGTTGTTGAGAACCAAGGCAATCGGGCCACGCAGTGCGGTGCGGCAGAGCGTCATGACCGTGGAGAATTTCTGATCCTTGATGGCCTTGTTGACACAGTCGTTCAGGGCGTTGGGGCCGATGAAGTTGCCGCTGTCGATGGCAACCGCGGCGCGCCAGAGACCGGCGGCATGTGGCTCGATGGCAGAGACGTCACCGGCGGCGAATTCCTTGGCGACGCGTGCCACGAGCTGTTCGTAACCTTGTTCTTTTGGGTAGGCACCGAGAGGAGCCAGTTCATTGAAGAGCGAGAGCACATTCTGGCGGATGGCAGGGGACCAGTTCGGAAGGGCTGCCACAGGCTTGAGGCCGATGATGGTCACTGGGCGATCGGTGGCTTTGGCGCGGTTGATCACGGCATTGAATGCCTGCTCCACGGCCGGGGCAGCGGCTTTTTCACCCAGGGCCAACAGCTCGCGGCTGATGACGCCAGGATCGTGAGGCTTGCTGGTGGGGAGCAGGGCGATGTGACCGAAGATCTCGCGATGCGAGGCAAGCACGTGGTAGGAGGTGGGCAGTTTGGCGTAGCCGGGAGACTTCACGAGTTGCTGCATGAAGGCCTTGGACTCCTTCTTGCGGTTGTCGGTGGCGTGAAGCCAGGCAGAAAAGACGGCAGGATTGATCTCACCGTTCATCTGGCTCTTGAGCATGCCCTCGTAGTGTTTGGAGAGCTCGGGAGCACCCTTGAGGATACTGCCGCGACCCCAACGCTGCCAGCTCTCGCTGTAGTTGGAACCAGTGTGCAGCAGGGCGTAGCGTTGACCATTGAAAGGGGCGTTGGCGGCAGCGCGGCGGAAGACGGCAAGGCCATCGCCTTTCATGTTGCCCGACATCTTCTTGAACATCTCGACGCGGTTCTTGTCGGAGGCGTGCTTGAAGCATTCCGCCCACAGCACCAGAGCGCCGGGGATGGAGGGGTTGTTGGACGTGAGGTCTTTGTAGAGCTGATCGAATGTCTGCATGCGCAGTTTTTCGTTGGCGCCCTTTTTCACCTGGCCGGCGAGTTTCTTGTAGGTGGCGCCAAAGTCAGCGTATTTCTTGAGGATGTTATTCTGTTTGCCGGAGCGTTCGAAGTAGGGATTGTGCCAGAGGCCGTGGGTGGCCTCCTTGATGTCCTTGAAGCGCCAAGCCTCGGATTTCATCAGCTCTTCCGCGGCATCGCTGTAGTTCTTTTTGCCAGTGGCCATCACGCGGATGACGGCGGCATCCTTGTGCGGGTTGCGAGCGAGATTGGGAGCCATCTTCTTGGCTTCCTCGAGGGTGATTTCAGTGTCGATGATGGGCACCGAGGGAGCGTCCATCGTGTTGAAGACCTGAGGCATCTGGGCGATCAATGCACGGGCTTGAGCGCGGCTGAACATGTGATCGCCCACGCGACGGTCGCGGGCATATTTGACCTTGGTGTTGAGAATGTTACGGACCTGAGCTGGGGTGAGCTTGGGCAGCGCTGCAAGAATGGGTGCGGCTTTCTGATCGCGGAGAGTGGCTACGAAACGACCGAAGGTGGGGGTGTCGCCATGGTTGTAGTGCATCCAACCTTTGGCGACCGCGATGGAGCCTTCATAGGGCTGAGCGGCGACCAGTTCGTTGGCGGCCTTGATGCCGGTACCGAGAATGGTTTCGGGGATTTCCTTACGGCCGGAGATGCGCTCGGCCATCATTTTGCTGAGTGGCACGATTTCCTTCACCCAGGCGATGCGTGCCTTATCGATGCGTGTGGCGCGTTTAGCCTTGGCTAGCCTGTCGAGAGCTTCAAACAGTGCCTTGTCACCAAACTGGTAGGTTTCGAGCGCGGCGTGCAGGGCGTTGAGGTGACGTTGGTAGGGTTCGATGGGATCATCACCATCGAGAATGGGGGTCAGGTAATCGGCCATGGCGGGCAGGTCGTTGCGTGCGCGAGCCTGTTCGAGGAACCAGTGGTCGAACTTCTTGGCGTCACCGTAGCCACGGAGACGGCCGCCATCCTCACGCATCATCAGGTATGCCGTGGCGGGAGTGTTGAGCTGGCCAATCAATAGGCGGTAGGCGGCCGGGACCGCTTCATTGAGTTGAGCCGGGTTGGACTTGGGATTCTGAATGACCTTGCGGTAGAAACCGACAGCGGCGGTCCATTCACCGGCGCGTTCCGCAACCTTGCCGGCATGGTGGCTGAGATTCGGGGAGGCTCCGGGTTGTGCAACGAGCCAAGCCTTGGTGGCGGCATAGGCGCGGGCGGAGCGGTTCTCCTTGAGGCCTTGTTGCAGGACCTTGAGCACGACGCCCTCGTTCTGATCGGCGGCCTTCTCGAATTCCGCAATGCGGTCGTCAAGTGGCGTAGCCATTGCCGGAAGGGAGGCAAGGGCCAAGGAGCCGGCGAGAACCAAGAGCAATTTTGATGGGGATGACATGGAGTGGAGTGTCATGGGAATGGGTGCAGAGCACCGACCGGAATCGCAATACGATCCCGCTCGGTGGATGGGTTGGAGAATGATTTGAGAGTGAGTTGTATGGTTGTCCGATGGGCGGTGGTTGGTCACTGTCCAGACTCGAGACGTTCGAGTTCGAGATTCTCCTCCAGGCGGAGGAGGCGTTCTTCGGAAAGTTTGGCACGGGCGTAGCCAGCCCACTGGCTTTCGGGGAAGTCGTAGGTCAGGCGCTTGTAAGCCGAGTAGGCGGCCATCTCCATGCGGATCTCTTGGTAACACATGCCACTCCAGAAGATGCCGGCGGCGCGTTCGCTTGGGCCGTCGTAGTTCTCCTCGTCGATCACGCGTTTGAACATGGCAATGGCTTCGCGGTATTTCTTGGCGCGCATGAAGGCCTGACCGGCTTGGATGCCGGCACGACCGGCGAGGCGGTTGTCGGGGAAACGCTCCTGCAGACGACCGAAGATGTTGGCGGTCTTGACGTATTCCTTCTCGGCGAGTTTCTGGAGGACTTCACCTTCAAAGGCGGCGTCCTTGTCTTCCTCGGCTTTAGCCAGCAGAGGCTTGGCCTGTGCTTCATAGGCGGCGGCCTTCCTCAGGAAGTGGCTGCCGAGTTTGCCCATCGAAGTGGCGAGGTCGGGGGAGTCCGGATGCTTGTAGGCCAGCTTTACGTATTCCTGAGCGGCGATGTCCGGCTCGCCCAGTTTTTCATACACGTTGGCGATGCGATATTGGGCACGGGAGGCATGGAGGCTTTCGGGGTAGGAGCCGGTCACATTCATGAAGCGGGAGAGTGCGGCACGGAAGCGGGTCTCCTTGATGTCATCGTCGGTGGCGGTGTCGGCTTCTTCCATGGTCAGCATGCCCAGCAGGAATTCGGCGTGGGCCCGGGTGTTGGGCTCGGTGAATTGGTCCATGGCTTTGGAGAGCAGAAGCTTGGCGCTGGCATATTCGAGCTCAGCCTTTTCCAATTCTCCGAGCAGACGGTGGCGTTTCGCCATTTCCAGATAGGCCTCAGCCAGGGAGAACTGGGTGCGCATGGCGACTTCTTCGTCCTCATATTGTTTGGAGAACGGAGCAATCATTCCGTCCGCGCCCTTGGAGACGTTGACCTGATAGACCGGGCTGTTGATGCCATTGCGATCGGTGTAGCGGGCGGCCACGGTGTCGCCGTAGGTGATGGGGAAGCCTTCGGCTGCAACATCGAGTTGTTCGGGAAGGGTGGAGGGATCCTTGATGTAGCTGAGCTTCACTGCATGCTTGAAGATGCCGGTGTGCGGGCCGGTTTCGCTGAGCACGACCATGTATTTGGCGCCGGACTTGGCCTGCATCAGCACGTTGGTGGTGTCGTGCTCGTCGCTGACGTCAGCTCCGAGGTCGACCACGCGTAGGTTGAGATACTCACCGGCGTAAGCGGTAGTCACCGGTTCGCGGTAGCTCTCGTCCATGATGTCGAAGGCGGGGTGGGTGGCAGCCTTGGCAGTGGTCTGTAGCCACGTGACCTTGCCGGCCTTGTCGGTGTATTTGAAGCCGATGTGGATGGTCTCACCGGGCTTCACGACCAGGGAGTTTAGGTCGCCTTTAATTTCCATCGCACTGCGCGAGTCGCTGTTGAGGCGGTTGATGTCCTCAATCTCCTCTTCACTCAGAACACCATACTCGGGCAGCACGCCGGGGATTAGGTGGATCACGCTGTAGAAGCGGTCGTAGTCCGGCTTGGTTTTGTTGCCCCAGAACGTGCTGATGGAGGCAGGGACGTTGGCGATGTAGCTCTGGAGGGTGGGGGCATCAATCCGGTGGTGCAGTCCCATGCTGTGAATGCTCTCTAGACTTGCTCGAACTTCGACAGTACCCGGAACGGAGGTGTCGAAGCTTCCGCCACCGGCATTCGCGGCCTTGCGACCGGATTCAGTCTGGGCGTAGATCTGAACCTTGGATTTCATGCCCAGCGCATATTGTGGAGCAATGACCTCCACATACATTGGCTGACCCAGAACGACGGTGGCGGGACCGTTGAGTTGCTTGGTTGGGGTGGGAACATGATTGATCTGCCAGCGAGTGAGAATGCGCTCACTCGGATCACGTGGGTTCTCAATCTTGTCGAAGAAGGCATTGGGCTCGAAACCCTGTTGCAGGGTGCGCAGCGGGGCGGTCTGTCCCTCTTCGCGAGGCTGCCAGGGGCCGACTTCGGCGTTGCTGACAATGAACTCGGGCGTCACGTATTCTGCGTGCTTGATCTCGGTGATGCGTTCGATGGGCACTCCGGGGCGGTTGTTTTCCGTGTCGATGTAGCTGGCGATGAGGGTGCCGCCGACGGGAACCTGGATCTGGCCCTCCTTGGGAGTGCCGGTAACAGGAACGACGCGCAACTTGAATACGCCGCTTGAATCCTCGGTTTCGGTGGCGGTCATGGTCACCTTCTTGCTGCCGTTGTCGATGGTCACCTCGACGGTGTCCGGCTCCACGGTGCTGTCCATGTCGGGATCTTTGACAGCGATATCGATGAACTTGCCGTGCTGGAAGCGGAGGAGTTGCTCGAAGTATTCCTTCATTTCGCCGCCGTCGGGACGAGGCTCCATGTCGGCGAAGGAGATGCTGGCATCGCTGAACGACACGTTGAGGAAGCGCTCGAGGCGTTCTTTGGCTGGGGTGACGAAGCGGTCATCGCGGTAGCGTACATAGATGCGGTCACCGGTGAGGATCTCGAGCGTCTGGTTCTTGTTGAGTTCGGCGTAGTCTTCGGCGATAGGCAGGACCTTCTCGCCGTCGGGCTTGTTGAGAGTGATCTTGTTAAGCGCGACCACGGGGCCTTCGATCTTGATGGGCACCAGACGGATGAGGCGGGCCATGGAGTTCTGAGCGAAGTCCACATCGAAGCTGGTGCCATCAGCGTTGGCGGTGATCTTGGCCGGACCATTGCGGTGATCCATGCTGGTGATCGGGAAGGTCGAGGGATCGAAGAAGGAATCGGTCACTTCGGTCCAGGCTTCGGGGTCTTCGGTGTTGGCGAAGAGCTTCACGTTGCGGCCGAAACCGATCATGCAATCCCAGCCGGTGGCCCAGATTTCGAAGGTGTTGATGCCGGCACGAACATTGATACCACCTTCTAGGGTCTTGAGGTTTTCCGGATCGGTGATTGGTCGACCGTTGACCGCGAGCAGGAACTCGGGCGGATGACCCACCGAGGGGTGGGGTTTCTTGGCCGGTTTCCAGTTGTCGAGCTCCAGCTTGAAGCGGCGCTGTGTGTTGGCTTCTTCGTGGAAGTAGCCGCGGAAGCGGTAGATCACATGGGAGTTGTGGTGACGATTGTTGCGCTGCCACTTCTCCTTGGCGTGGATGGAGGCCTTGAAGGCCTCGGAGATGCCAGCCACGTTTTCAGCCACACCGGCCTGATGGCGCTGGGTGACCCAGCCCTGTTCGAGTTGATGGCGGATTTCGCTGTAACCCTCATGCACCTTGCGGTTGTTGTTATTGTGATATTGGTCGGTGTCCTGAATGATGGTTACCGAGGGTTTCCATGGGTTCTCAATGGCGATCTTGTTGGTGGGGAAGATGCCAATGGTGGTCATGTCGCGGCTGTTCATGCCGGTCTGCAGCATGAAGGACTGCAGCTTGGAACCCTGCTCCTTGGCGGTGATCTTCATCTTGCCAAGATCAACCCGGTCGTTGAGGTCGATGGTGAACTCATAACCCTCCTTGTTCTTGTGGGCGATGGGGCGCCAGGCTGGATACGAGTTGTTGGGGCTGATCACCATGTTGGGGTTGCGGCCCGGCTCTGAACTGCGGGCCATGGCGCGGGCACTGGCACCGGTGGTGGGAATGCTACCTTCGAACCAACCGCTGTGGGTTTCGGTTTCCTTGAGGGTGATGCTGCTGATGGAGTCTCCACTGGAAACGGCCACGCTCACTTGGAGCTCATCAATCTCAGCGGTGCGGCTGCGGTCCTTGTCGACCACGCGGATGTGGATGGGGTTGCCGGGCTTGGCGATTTGGAAGATGTTGCGCTCTGCATTGGCAACGGTGGGGTCGAAGCCTTCCTCCATGCCCTGAATGGCCTGGTTGGCCAGTTGAGCACGCGCGGCACCCTCGAGGTTTTCCGGTTGGCGTCTCTTACTATCGCCGATCTCCTGCATGACCTCTTTCATGTCGGCGCGGCGTTGCTCGGCTTCACTGAGCAGTTTGCGGGCGGAGGCCATGAGGGTGGCGTCCGATGCGATGCGGATGGGACCGCCGCGCTTCTCTTCGAGATCGTTCATCTTGGCGCGGAAGCGTTCGGAGTAGGCGTAGAAGACTTCGTCATCACCGATGACTTGCAGAATGCCATCACCCTCGTTTGGGGGGCCGAGTTCGGTATCGACCTCACCGCGGAACTTGGTTTTCTGGTCACCAAACTGACGGAGGAAGAATTGTTCGCGGTCACCGGATTTGGCCCACACGACCACTTCGATCTCAGTGCCGGCACCGGAGACTTCGAGAGTGGGATCGGCCAGGGTGACCTTCAGGCGCTCGCCGGGGACGATGTTTTGTTGGCCTGAGGCGGAGCCAATTTCGAGTTCGGTCGCTTCCATCAGCTTCTGACGCTTGAGCTGCACCTTGCCGAGCAGGATCTTGGCATCGGGGTGGTTGGGCTCGCGGGTGAAGATGGATTGGATGTCGTCGGCGCAGTCATCGAACTCTTCCATGTCGAAGTTGACTTGGGCTCGGGCGAAGCGGACATCGGTCCAGAGCGTGGGGATCCGCTCCATCTCCAGTTGGGTGAGCAGGGTCAGTGCACCATCGAAGTTCTTGGCGAGACGGTCGACACGCACGCGGCGGAGCGCGGCGACGTAGCGCACGGGCTCGTCCTTATAGGCTTCGTTCTTTTGGATTTTGTTGAAGATCTCACCGGCTTCACGGAGCTGGCCGCGTTGCACGGCGATGTCGCCGTAAGCGATCTCCACCTCACCCTTCTCGGAGGGACGAAGACTGCTACCGGCTTCGTTGGTCCAGCTGAGCAGTGATTTTACCAGCTCTTCCTGACGATCGCTGTCGCGAGTCTGGATGGCGCGATCCAGTACCCACATCAGGAAGGAGAAGGACATCTCGCGGTGGATGCCGGTGAAGACTTCCCAGTTGCCATCGATCAGCTTCCAAGCGCTGTCGCGGTTTTCGATCATCCATTCAGCTTGGGCCAGATAGATGGGGTAGTTGGGGTGGCTGGCTGGAACCGGAATTTCGACCAGGCCCATCTGCAGGGCGGTCTTGCCACGGATGGATTTGAGCAATGGGATGTCCTCGTCGCGCTTGAACCAAGTGTGGCCGCGGGTGTGACGGGCGATGACTTGCAAACCGATGCGCGAAAGGGCGCTGGCGACCTCCGGGTTCTTGTCGGTCATGTTGTTGGTGAGTGCCTTGACGCCGCCGAAGCTGTGGCCGTGGCGTTCGATGTTCACCCACAGATAGGTGGCGACACCGAGAATGAATGAGGTGTCACCTTTGTTGGCAGCCGCCAGCAACCTGTCGCCGAACTTGCGGTCCTCCTCATGTTTGCCGAATCGGGTTTTAGAGATCAATTCGGCTAGGGCTGCGGTGAAGGCGGCATCGGCCCAGACCTCATCCGGTAGAGCACTGAGTTGTTGGGCGCCATTGAAGTGAATGCGGTTGGGTGCCTTGAGGATAGCGTCGGTGGTGGCCTTGATGGCCTTCACGGCATCGGCGGCAGAGCTTTCCGGAGTCAGCGCGATGAGAGCCTTGCTAACCTCCTTGGCGGAACCGGCTAGGCGGATCTTCTGTTGGTTGGCATTGTAGCCGGCCTTGGGGAAGCGCTGGGCCATGCCGTGATGAACTTGAGCAGACAGGTTCTTCCAGGAACCGGCCTTGACCACACGTGCGGCAAGGTCCTCGTGTTTGTCGACAGTGCCGGGATACTGGGCGTTGATCCAGCTCAGCACCGTCCAGGACTCGAGCTTGTTGGCTTTGAGTTGACGTTCCACTGCCTTGCTCAAAGCAGGCAGGAGCGGGTGAGGTTGGTTGATGCTTTTGAGGTCGTCGCGGGACATCGTGCGCTCCACGCCGCCGTGGTAATTCGACTGCTTCCAGTAGTAGGGGTTGAATCCATGGGGAGTGAGGGTGCCGGCGCGGTAATCGTAGAAGTCCTTCTTGCCGTCTCTGAGGCGATCGTTGAGAAGGCGATTGCAGAACCAACGAGCTTCCAGTGAATCGTCACCCAGCAGTATTTCCATCGCCTTGGGTGTGTGCTTGGCCAGCAGGTAGACATGATCAGCCACGGCAGCCATGGAGGGCTTGCCGGATTTTAGATCGCGCCAATACTTGTTGAACTCCTGCTCACGCTGGTTGGCGGGCATGGCTTGAATCTTCTTCTCGTTGGGGGCCTGTTTCTTGAACTCATTGAAGCGCTTGATGGCTTGGTCACGCTTGCCGTTACCGCCTGGCTTGCCGCACCAATGCCAGAGTTGATCTGGCATGACATGATTGATGCTACGGTCATTGAAGCGCCACATTTCATGTTTGATCAGGTGATCCATGGCTTTGTCGAAGTCCTTCAACTCGCCAGCAAAGGCCATGGCGCGGATGGCTGCGGCCTCATAAGAGGGGCTTTTGTCGAGTTTGGGAGAGAGTTTCTTGGCTTCCGCCGGAGTGAGCTTGGTCCAGTCAAAGCCGAGTTTTGGGCCGAAGAGTTGATTGACCAATTGAGGGCTGTTCAAGGCGAGTGCCCTTGAGTCGGCTGCGTTTAGGACCGGTGCCTCACGACCATAGTATTCGCGGGACCATGTCTGTAGCAGACGCAGTTGGTCGAGATCGCCCATTTTCGAGAGAGCCTGCTGGATGGGAGGCAGCTTACCTTCAAGTTGGTGGGGCCAATATTTCTTCACGTCGCCCCGGTAATGCTGGCCGGTGCGGCCACCTGCCCAGTCGGTCTGTACAGCCACCGCGTGCTGTGGGTATTTGGCCAGGAGTTGCTTGGCGAGATTGATGGGGGCCTGAGCCTGCTTGTCTTCGAGGATGTCTAGGTTGTAGCGGATGCAGGCGGACTGCCAGGCGATGAGCAAGCAGAGCTCTTCATTGAGTCCCTTCACTTTGGAGAGTTCCGCAGTGCTCTTGACGAGTTCGGGAGTCACCTTGCTTGGCTTGATGTCCAAACGGGTGGCATCGAGCTGGCCGTTGAGCCAGACTTGGTCATCCAGGTGATTCAGTTTGAGTTCATCGGCTGAAATGCCGGACTTGCCGATGGCGATGAGGAAGTCGGTCATGCCTTGGAGGTCGCCGCGTGCTTTGGCCTGCTCAGTGAACCACTGACCGAGTTGGCGGAAGCGAGGATTGGGGGCGAGACGTGCGGCTTCACGACGGTAGAAGGCATAGGCGCCGTCGGCATCACGCAGCTGTTCGGCGAGTACGCTATGGTGCGCAGTGATCGCGTCCGTTGCTTCGGCGGATTTGGGATCGACCTTGCTTAAGAACTGTTGGTATCCGGCAGCAGCTTCACGCCAGTTGCCGCTTAGCTCGGCATTGCGGCCGAGGAGGTAGAGCAGTTGGGGTTTCTCGGGCAGGTTGTGCTTAAGCCAAGATTCAGCAACGGCACTGGCTTGGGCAGGCATCATCTCTTTCAGGCCGAGGTCGAGAAGCTTGATGACCTCCTGCTCGGGTTGTTGCTCGATGCCTTGATTCAGTTTGCTCTTGAGCGCCTTGAAGTCTGCCTGCGCAAGAGCCTGAGGGGCGAACAGCAGCACGGCTGCCATGCCCGTCAGGACGCAGGAGGTGGGTTTGGAAATGGTCGATTTCACAATGATAAGGTTTAGAAAATCAATCAGTTGGAAGATTCGCTGGACTCGCCTTCACCCTCGCCGGAAGAGGCTGGGGGTGCGGACTCGGCTTCGAGGCCGGCAATGCGCTTGCGGGCTTCGGCGACGTGTTCGCTGGTCGGATAGTCGAAGATGAGTTGTTGCAGCTTGGCCTTGGCGGTTTCGTTGTCGCCCATGCGGAAGGCCACGTTGGCCCAGAGCAGGAGCATCTCGTCGAGGAACTCGGCATCCGGGTAGTCTGCGAACACACTCTCCAACAGGTTGGCGGCCTGAGAGAAGTTGTCGGTTTCAACGTAGTGACGAATCACGCGACCGAGGGCGTCGGCAGCAAAGGAACTTTCCGGATAGGTTTGGAAGGTCTTGCGATAGGCGTTGATGGCCGGGCTCATGCGGTTCTGCAGCGCGGTGGCCTTGCTCAGGCCGGCGATGCCCCACTTGGAATTGTGCTCGTCGGACTCTTCCGTTTCACGCACGGCTTTCTCTTCGAGTGCCACACCGATGCGGAACTGAGCTTCGGCGGCAGAGATCGGGTTCTCCAATGCCAATACCTTCTGATAGACATCCACGGCTTGGTCATACTGACCTTTGTCGGTAAGACCACGACCGAGAGTCATCAGCGCCTGGTCGGCGAGGACGGACTCTGGGTAGAGACGGTTGAAAGCCAGACAGGTGGCGGTTGCGGAATCGAAGTCATCCTTCAGTAGTTCGCTTTCCCACTTCAGCTTAAAGGCCTGTTCCACGATTTCGCCGGGCAAGTCGTTGCGGTTGATGATGATGGGGTTGATCTTTTCGAGAGCTTCGTTGGCACGGCCGGTGGCGCGTTGGTCGAGACCCATTTCCTTGTAGATACCACCGAGACCGACAAGAGCTTCGGCTTCCACCGAACCCTTGCGGGCCTTGAGCAGTTTTTCGAAGACCACGTGCTGGTCTGCGGTCACACCGGAGTTCACGGAGCCAGAGACCTTGACGGTCGCTTCGGTTTCGCGCGGCTCATCACCATAGAGGTGGACTTCGTCGTTGTAGGTGACGTAGAGCTCGTCGAGTTCATCACAGGTGAGGACGTCGTCGCCGTTGTTGGCTTCCACACCCTGAACCACGGCAGCGAGGTTGATCTTGCCGATGAATTGACCGGTGCGGATGGAGTCGCCTTCACCGCTCTCAGAAAGTTTGAGGGTAATGCGATCGCGCTCTTTCCAGACGTCCTCGTCCTCACCTTCCAGCGAGAAGATGTCGAGAAGGTCGTCGGTTTCGACAGCTTCGGAAGCCTCCACCTTGTAGCGGGAGATGATGGTGAGGGTGGCGGACTCGGCCTTGTCAGACTTGTCGAGGTCAGCATCGCGAAGGATGACGATCTGCGGCTGACCGGGGTAGGCGATGTAGGAAGGGGTGGAGTTGTCACCGAGGTAAAAACCGACGGTTCCGGTACTCACTGCGCGGACCTTGCCGGTGCGCTTGATGCCCTTCTGGCCGTCGGAGGTGGAGTCGTCGGTGTAGACGACCTCAAGGGTGTCGCCACCGATCATCTGGACCACGCCATCGCCGGGTACGGGTTTGCCGAGTGCAGTTGGAGCGGAAGCGAGCATCTCGTTGGGCTTGCCGGGAACGGGCACGCCGGTAATCAGCTCGATGTCACCGCTGCTGACACGGATCTCGGCCTGCACCGGGATGTCGAGCTTGCGCATGATGGGGATGTCGGCGTCTTCAATCTTGGAGTAGAAACGCTGGCCGATCTCGATGCGGCCGAGTTCATCGCTCTCACTGGTGCCGGCAGCATCAACCTCGGTTCCGACCAGGGAGAGGGAGTCGATAGCTTTGGACCAGTTCTTGAGCTGGTAGTGGCTCATGCCGATGTAGAAGTAAGCCATGTTGGCCCACTTGGTGCGGCCGGCGACTTCAGTCAGGCGACGGAAGAGCGGGAAGCAGGAGGCATACTGACCACCTTGGTAGTGGGCGAGACCGGCTTGGAAGAGTGACTCATGATACAGTTCGCTTTCCTCTTCGGTGGGCTTCTCTCCGGGAGCAGGAGCCAGCACGCGCGTGAGCAACATGAAGTGGCCAAGTGCGTCTTTGTTGTTGCGCTGTTCGAGGTAGTGTTTGCCCATCGCCAAGTGGGACTTGTAAGCGATGTTGGTACCCGGATTGTCGCGGACGATGGTGTTGAGCATCGCGATGCCACGCTCATACTGCTTGTAGTCCATGAGCTCGAGGGCCTTGTCGAAAAGGTGGCGGGCCTGGCGGTCTTCGGTGGCGGCGACTCGCTCGCGGCCGGAGCCTTCTTCCTGGGCGTTCGCTGCGGGTGCGATCAGACACAAGGCGAGGGCTGCCGAGGCGTGGGGCAGGATACGACGGCGTCGGTTTTGGGTGTACGGGTTCATGGACTTACAGTTTGGTCGGAGTTGATGGGGAAGTGATGAAAAAGGGATGAAGATGAATCGTCAGTGATGCGAGGCGACCACACGAACGGCCGCCGAGGTGGGAGAGTCGCGGCTCAATCTTCCGCTTCATTAATGCCGCCCTTGAGAGCGACGCCGTAGCTTTCGAGGCGGTTGTGGGCCTCGCTCTGCCAGCGACCGCTCTTGGGGTAGCGGACCAGAATCAGGCGAAGCTGATCGACCTCACGGCCTTTATCGCCGGAGGCACGGTAGATGTCGGCAATGCGCAAAGCGGCCTGAGGTGCGGTGGCCTTCATGGATTCGAGTTCACGAACGGTCTCAATGGCCTTGGGCCAGTTCTTCATGGCCTGCAGGCAGTCGGCCACGCGCCAGGTGGAGTCGGGCTGTCGGTTGGCATCGCGGTAAGCCTTGATGGCCTCTTCGTGACGGCCGAGGCCCTGCAGCAATTCGGCTTCGCGCCAGACCAAGTCGGGGGTCGCGTATTTCGGGATCTTCTTGAGCGGTTTCACCTGAGCGAGGGCCTTTTCCATGGCGTCCTTGTTATTTCGTCCGGCAAGTCCGCTGTAGTAATTGAAGCGGCACTTGGTCGCATAGTCCTTGTCCTTCATGCGGGTGAAGTAGCGCAGGACTTCCTCCTCGGTCTGAAGGCGGGAGGCCATGCTGGCGATTTGGTTGATCTGTTCGTCGGTAGCATCCTGCAGTTTGAAGGTGCGCAGTAGTGAGAGGATGTCCTCGTGCAAGCCGAGCGGATGCCACAGTCGGTTCATCAGATCGATCCTCTGCTTGAGATCCATGCCCGAGATCATTGGGCGACCATGTTTGGCGAAGAAGGCGGCGCGCTGCTTCTTGTCATTGAGCCAACCGGCCCACTTCAGCACTCGGCCAATGTCCTTGGGCTTGGAGGCGAACTGCTTGTCCATGCGCTCGCGCCAGAGTTTGGAATCTTTATCATGCATCAGCATGGCGTCGGTCCACATTTTACGAAGGTCGTCATTCTCTGGGAACTTGGCGCCCATTTTGGTGGTCCAGTAGGCGCAGGCCTTTTTGCGGGCCTCTTCACTCTTCGACCTCATGGCGACACTGAGGATGTCGGACCAGTAGCGAGGTTCCTCGTCGGCTTTCTTTTTGACGTGGTGGTGTCCGAAGCCGGCAGTCACATCGAAGAACTCACTGAGCTTATCGTGGTTCGGTTTGCGCAAAGTGTAATGGCTGATAACCGCAGCACGTGCATTCTTGGCGGCTTCCGGGTTGCTCTTGGCAAAGTTGACGGCGGTGCGCCACTGGTATTCGGCGGCCTCGTCGTGGCGGCCGAGTTTGGCCATGGCATGACCGAGGTGGGTGAGGGCGGTGCCGGAGTTGGGCTGGGCGACGTAGTCGTCGTCCTTCACCATTTTTGCCCAGACCGCGGTCTGCTTGTCAGTGTCCCCATTCTGGCCGTGGCATTGGCCGATGTAGAAGAGCGCGGCAGCGGCGTAGCGGACGGAATCGGGGAAGAAATCGACGACGTCCTGATAAAGTTTGATGGCCGCATTCCGCTTTTCAAGCTGGTGCAGACAGCGGCCCATGCGCAGCAGGACGTAGGGAGTGGCTTTGCTCTTGGGGAATTCAAAGCTGTAAGCCTTGTAGGCAGCAGCAGCGCCCTTGTAGTCCTTCTTGTTATAAAGCTTGTCTGCGTCTTCGAGGTTCAGGGCCTCAAAGGCATCGAGTTTCTTGAAGGCGTCGGCGGGGAAGGTGATCTCGTCTCCAGCTCGTTGAGCCTCAGCGAGTGGTAGGGATGCCAAAAACAGCATTCCCAGAACGGTTAGATGCCTAAGAATGGAAGACGAATGGGCACACTGATTCTGGGATTCTGACATGGTTGGTTGGGTTGCAGGGGACTGTGGTCTGACGGGTGAATGGGACGGTCCGTCAATGGGCGGGCGGTGGGCCCTAATGTTCATTTTTAGACAAGGGAAGGGGATTTCAGCGAAACGGGTGGGATCAGTCAACTACGCAGTGTTTTCAAGGGTCTTTCAGGTTTGAGGACCTTCAACTGACACCAGAATTGGATCTTTTTGGTCAGGTTTTTGGATGAATCATTCCCAACTTGGGTAAAATGCCTTCAATTTGGCCCAAAACGGTATGATGAGCTGACATTCTCCCCTTGAAATGGGGGTGCTTCCACCGGAGACTGCACGGGCCCTCCCTGCTCCCATTTTTTACAATCATGGCCACCTCTCCCTCGACTGACACACCTTCTTCATTGCCCGATGCCACCGGGCATTTTGGACCCTTTGGAGGGATGTTTGTGCCAGAGACCCTGATGGCACCCCTCCAGGACCTCACAGCCGCTTACGACGAGGCCCGCCAGGACCCAGAATTTCAGGCCGAATTGGACGACTTGCTCCACCACTACGTCGGTCGCCCAACCCCGCTCTACTTTGCCGAGCGTTGGACCGAGAAACTCGGTGGAGCGAAGATTTACCTCAAGCGTGAGGATTTGCTGCATACCGGTGCCCACAAGATCAACAACGCTCTTGGTCAGATCCTCCTCGCCAAGCGACTCGGTAAGACACGCATCATCGCCGAGACCGGTGCCGGTCAGCATGGCGTGGCCACCGCCACGGTCTGCGCGCGCTTCGGCATGGAATGTGTCGTCTACATGGGAGCCGTGGATATGGAGCGCCAGGCCCTCAATGTTGCTCGCATGCGTCTCATGGGTGCTGAGGTGCGACCTGTTACGGCTGGTCAAGCCACCCTCAAAGAGGCCGTCAATGAGGCGATGCGTGATTGGGTCGCCACCGTGGACAACACGCATTACATCATCGGCTCCGCTCTCGGATCCCATCCATTCCCAATGATGGTTCGCGACTTCCATCGCGTCATCGGTATCGAAGCCCGTGAACAGATCCTCAAGCAGGAGGATCGACTGCCTGATCTTCTGGTCGCTTGTGTCGGGGGAGGTTCGAACGCCATGGGTCTGTTCCATCCCTTCCTCGACGATGAAGATGTGCGCATGGTTGGTGTTGAAGCCGGTGGTGATGGCATCATCCCCGAACGCCATGCCGCTCGTTTTCAAGGTGGCAAACTCGGTGTTTTGCAAGGCACCAAGACTTGGTTGCTGGCCAACGATGACGGCCAGATTGAGCTGACCCACTCGGTATCTGCGGGTCTCGACTATGCAGCGATTGGACCCGAGCATGCCTTCCTTCAGGACATCGGTCGGGTGGAATACACCTACGCCACAGACGATGAGGCTCTGGCTGCCTTCAAGGAGCTGGCCTACTGCGAGGGCATCATTCCCGCCCTCGAGAGCTCGCATGCCATGGCTTACGTGTCCAAGATCGCGGGTAGTTTGCCCATAGACTCCATCATCATCGCCAACTTATCTGGTCGGGGTGATAAGGATGTCGAGCAGGCCTCCAAATACCTCCTCGGTGAGGACTAGGTCGTGAACACGACTGGTTCGTCTGCATCCCGCATTCCCGTAGGCTTGGGACCTTGACTCTATCGCAACTGGATTGCACTTTATAGGTACCCTCTCCCATGAAGTCCCTTGTTGTTCGCCTGGTCGAATCCCATGAGCAGTCAGATGCACTGCGTCTGCTTGCTGGATTGAATCCAGAAGTCGGTATCGAGGAGTTGGAGGCTCGCTTGGCGCGCATTGAAGGCCAACATCCGCATTATGAGCTCTACGGAGCCTTCGATGGTGATGTGCTGGTTGCTGTATGCGGTGCCTGGGTGGCCACTAAGTTGTGGTGCGGTCGCTATCTCGAAATCGACAATATCGTGACGGATCCGGAGCGTCGCTCAGAAGGTGCCGGCACCCAGTTGATGGAGGCTATGGAAACACTCGCACGGGAGCGCGATTGTGAGATTTTGGTGCTCGATAGCTACGCTTCAAATACGGCCTCACACCGCCTCTATCACCGGCTTGGATACGAAATTAAGGGTTTTCATTTTGTCAAAGAGCTCCGAGCAGTCTTGAATTCAACCACCTAGCCGTTGGGAACTCCCTCTCCCTTTCCAAATTTATGAAGGTCGCCATTGTCCACTACCACTTTGATCTCAGCGGGGTCAACAAGGTCATCACGTCCCTTTCACGTGGCCTGACTAAGGAGGGTGTTGAGCATGTCGTGTTGGTGGGAGAATTGCCCGAAGATGAGAACGAAGAGGTGCCGCTGCGTCAGGTGCTTGGACTGGGTTATGTGCCCAGCAAGGCGGTGGGCGATGCCTCCATCCTGCTTCTCAATCTCCGCGATGCCGCGCGTGAAGCCCTCGGTGGAGACCCAGACGTGTGGCATTTCCACAACCATGCTCTCGGCAAGAACTTCCTCATGGCCGAGACGGTGGCGCAGATGGCTGAAGCCGGCGATCATCTGGTGCTGCACATGCACGATCTGGTTGAGGAAGGCCGTCAGCAGAACTACGGCGTCATTCCCGACCCCGAACGCCTTTATCCAACCGGGCCTCACATCCGCTACGTCTTTCTCAACGACCAAGACAAGGACTTGTTCCTCAACCACGGTCTCGATGCCAGCAACATCGCCACCTCCGTCAATCCGGTCGAGATTCCGGAAGGTGTCGAGGATAAGACCTCCGGTGATCCCATCCTGTTCGCTCCCATTCGCGCGATTCGCCGCAAGAATATGGGCGAACTCATCATGCTCTCCGCCCTTGCGCCCGCGGGGACACGTGTGGCCATTAGTCGTGTGCCCAAGGACAAGGGAGCCTTCCGCCTCCATGAAACTTGGCGCAAGTTTGCCGGTCACCAGCGCCTGCCCATCGGCTTTGATGTGGTCGGTCGCTACTACCCGGCCAGTGGGGTGCCCAACGACTTTCGCTCTTGGGTGGAGCACAGCTCGCATTTCGTGACCACTTCAATCGCCGAAGGCTTCGGCATGACCTTCCTGGAGGCAGCTGCCTATGGTAAGCCACTCCTTGGTCGCAACATCCGCCGGGTGACGGATGATCATGCCAAGCATGGGATTTCTGCCGGTAATTTCTACGATCAGCTTCTGGTGCCTACCGAATGGGTCGATGTCTCCATCCTGCGTCAGCACTTCGACACCACCATTCAGCGCAACTACCGCTATCTTGGTGAGCCGCTCGACAACCTCACTCACGAACGTGCCTTCGCCAGTCTGCTGCTCGATGGTTGGCTGGATTTTGGCAACATGCCCGAGCCGGTGCAACAGGCCGTGGTTGAGCGTTGTGCCGACCCCGCGACCAAGAACGAGGTGCTGGTGGTCATTGATGGCGAGCGCAGGCCAGCCAAGATGTGGCTTCACGATGCGCTCAAGCAGACCAAGCCCTCGGTCAATCACGAGCAACTCGAGGATTACTCCGAGCAGAACTTTGCCAAGAAACTAATGGGAGTCTATGAGGATAGTCTGAGCCAGGAGGCGACTGAGGTGGCCTTCGTTGATCCTGCACCCATTCTCGCTGACTGCCTCCAGCCGCATAAATTCCACTTCCTTAGCTCGGTGATCCCTCCCAAGGCCGCCAGCTGGACCCAGTACAAGGCAGTGGTGTTCGATATCTACGGCACCTTGATGACCTCGCCGACGCAGGAAATCGACGAGCCCAATCCGCACATGGACGGTCTGATGCAGGCCATCCTCGAGCACCATGGTTTCGATCCTCCGGAATCTCCGACCGAGGAACTCGCCGAGGTCATCGGACGTCTGCACAAGGAATCCGATTTCGATTATCCCGAAGTCGATATTCGCGAGGTGTGGCGGGAAATCCTCGGCGTCGACAAGGGCACCGATCTTACCGATCTGGTGCGTTCGCTTGAGGCTGAGTGTCGCCCGGTGCAACCCATGGCTGGTGCTGCCGGTTTCATTCGCCGCCTCGCCCATTCCGGCATTACCCTCGGCGTGTTGTCCAATGGTCAGTGCAACACGCTTCACAGCATGGGCGCCATCACGGAGTTCTTCTCTCCGGACCTGCTCATCGTTTCCTATGAGTTTGGAATCGGTAAGCCGTCTGAAGCGCTGTTCACTCTGCTTAAGGACCGTCTGGCGACCATGGACATCAAGCCGGAAGAATGCCTCTACATCGGAAACGATCCGGTTAAAGATATCGTGCCTGCTGCCGAGGCCGGATTCAAAACTGGTCTCTTCACCGGCCACCCCGACTCCTACCGTCCCGGCAACTGCACGCCCGATCACGAGATTGCCGGTTGGCCTTCCGGTAAGGGCAACCTGCGTCGTTGCTGATACCCGTTCCGACCCATGGAAAGCGAAGTGTCATTGGCGGAGCAGCTCCGTCGCGAAACCCTCTTGGCGCGAGAGCGCGTCTATCGCTTTGGTCAGGCCACGCCCATCGAGCGTCTGCCACTGGATGGATCGGGTCCCGAAATTTGGGTCAAACGCGAAGACCTCTCGACGGTGAAGTCCTATAAGTGGCGGGGTGCCTGCAACCGCATGTCTGTGCTCAGCGTCGGAGAGAAAAAACGCGGTGTGGTCACTGCTTCGGCTGGTAATCACGCTCAAGGAGTGGCCCTTGCCGCCAAATCACTCAAAGTGAAGGCCCGCATCTACATGCCTCTTTCTACACCGAAGGTGAAACAGGATGCGGTGCTGCAGCATGGTGGCGAGTGGGTGGAGATACGCCTGGAGGGAGAGTCCTACGACGAATCCGTTCTGGCGGCCCGCGCAGATGGCGAGGAAAGCGGTGCCGTCTATATTCACGCCTACGACGACCTGCAGGTGATGGCTGGACAGGGCACGCTGGCAGATGAGGTGGTTATGTCAGGCCACGGTCCCTTTGATGTCGCCTACCTGCAGATCGGCGGTGGTGGCATGGCTGCCGGCGTGGGTAATTGGCTGCGTTCTTACTGGCCGGACATTCGTTTGATCGGCGTGGAAGGTGAAGGGCAGGCCTCGATGACTGCTGCCCTCGATGCTGGTGCTCCCGTGCAACTCGATAAAGTGGATCTGTTCTGTGACGGCACCGCCGTGAGGCAAGCCGGTGATCTGCCGCACCGCATCTGGTCCGAGATCAGTGACCAAATGTTGACGGTCAGTAATGCCGAAGTCAGTCAGGCCATTCGGCTGCTGTGGGAAGGGTTGCGCTGCATCTCCGAACCCTCGGGTGCGATGGGGTTGGCGGCTGTGCTCAAGCATCGTGAAAAGCTCGACGGTCAGAGAGTGCTGGTGGTGCTCTGCGGCGCCAACATCGACTTTCTTCAGCTAGGTCTGGTTGCCCAATCCCAGGGTGCAAGTGCCCAGCAGGGGCGAACGCTCAGCGTCTGTATTCCCGAGGAGCCCGGAACGATGTTGGAGTTGCTCAACGAATGCTTCGAAGGACTCAATATCTCTGACTTTCAATACGGCAAGACTGCCGACAATGAAGCCTGGCCACTGTTCACTCTGACTGCCGAAGATTCTGCCTTGCTTGACGATGTGGGTGCCCGCCTCGATGAAAAGGGTTTGAAGTGGAAGGCAATCGGTGAGGCTGAGGATGTGCGTTTCAGGGCCATCCCCTTGCGTGGTGATCTGCTGAGTGCGCCAGCCTTCATCCGACTTGATTTCTACGAGCGGCCGGGTGCACTTCATGACTTTTTGGAGCAGCGCGTGCAGGGCAATGCGAACCTTTGCTACTTCAATTATCGGCAAACGGGTGAGCGCATCGGCCGTGCTCTCATCGGTTTGGATTTCCCCACGCCCTTTGAGCGCGATGCCCTGATGATGAGCATCCCCGATCACGGTGAGGGCTACCGTTCCTGCAAGGTGCTCGATGAGGGAAGCACCCAGCGCATCATTGGCGGCGCTTCATTCTAATAGAAGATCGCCATAGCCCGCGGCGAGGATGACCCACAACCAGGGTGGGCACTTACCCCATTTGAGTGCCACGAGACCGATGACGGTCATGATGGCTTCGCTAGGCCCAAAGATGCTACGGGTGATCACTGGATTCCACAGTGTGGCGGCGAGGATACCAACCACGGCGGCATTGGCTCCCGCGAGGGCAGCCGTGGCGGACGGGGTGGCACGTAGTCGGTCCCAGAAGGGGAGGGCGCCGGCCATCAGTAGCCAGCCGGGAAGGAATAGGGCGATCAGGCAGAGTAGGCCTCCGCTCCACGCTGGCTGGGTTGGTGAGGCGAGCGTGCCGAGATAGGCGGAGAAGCTGAAGAGTGGGCCGGGGATGGCTTGAGCGGTGCCATAGCCGGCAATGAAGTAATGCTCGTTCACGTATCCGTCCGGCACCACTGCGGTTTCGAGCAGGGGCAACACCACGTGACCGCCACCAAAGACTGCGAAGCCGGCTCGGTAGAAGCGATCGAAGAGGGTGACTCCCTGGTTGGTGAATAGGGCTGCGGCGATCGGTAGGGCTATCAGAAGTAGTGCGAACAGACCCAGACAGATCAATGCGCCCCGGTGGCTCTCTTGCGATGCTGCTTCTCTTAATATTGCGCTACAGCGTTTTGCCATCCAGTGAATCAAAGCTCCCGCTGCAATGACACCCAACTGCAGCAGAGGATGTGGAAGCAGGATGAGGCCTGCACAGGCGAGTAATGCGATGCCTTGCTGGAGATGAGAGGCGCATAGCTTGCCGGCCATCTCGATCAATGCCTTGGCGACCACGGCCACCGCCGCGACCTTCAGACCGGCGAGCCAACCGGCATGCCCCAAGCCGCTGATCGAGCTGACTCCGTAGGCGAAGGCGATCATCAGCAGAGTAGCCGGTAAGGTGAAGCCGAGAGAAGCGAGGATGCCGCCCCTCCAGCCGCCGCACTTGAGACCAATGGCGAACAGGGTCTGACTGCTGCCGGGGCCGGGAAGGAACTGACTGAGGGCGATCAGGTTGCTGTATTCGCTATCGCTCAACCATTTGCGCTTCTCGACATATTCCTCCCGGAAATAGGCGAAGTGAGCGGTTGGTCCGCCGAAGGCGATGCAGCCAAGTTTCAGCGAAGAGAGGAAGATCTCCATCGCAGAAGTCTTCGTTTCTGGATCGCGGCTGGCCATGGTCGCCAATCAAGCGCATGGCCTACCTCTTGGGAACTGCATAAGTGTTACAATTCGAGGAGGTAGCACGGAAGTGTGCGAAAGTAGCTGAAGGGCGCCTGAGGTTGACGCCGAGGCCTTCCGTGCAAACAGTCTCTGCGTGAGCGAACCCATCCTCGGCATTGACCTCGGCACCACCAATTCGGCGGTGGGCGTGGTGGACTCTGGATTTCCCATCCTGCTTGCTAACGAGGATGGCAAGCGGATCACGCCCAGTGCGGTGTGGATTGGCAGGGACGGTTCCGTTGAGGTAGGCTCCAAGGCCCTGCGCCGCCGTGGAGCCGAACCCGACCGGGTGGTGACCAGTATCAAGCGCTTGATTGGCCGCCGCCATCAGGAGGTGGAGGAAGACTTCATCCTCCCCGTAGAGTGCAGTAGTGACGGTCTTCCAATTGTCTTGGGGCAGTCTCCCGAGCAGATCAGTGCCTCCATTCTGGCGGAAATGAAACGCATTGCCGAATGGCGCATGGAGCAGCCCATCAGCAAGGCGGTGATTACGGTCCCAGCCTATTTTCATGACGCCCAACGTCAGGCCACGGTGAAGGCAGGAGAAATGGCTGGGCTGAAAGTGGTCCGCATTCTCAACGAGCCAACTGCCGCGGCCATGGCCTACGGCTTGGATAAGCTCGAGGATAAGTCACGAGTAGCTGTCTACGATCTCGGTGGTGGGACCTTCGATCTTACCATTCTCGAAATGCAGGATGGTGTCTTTCAGGTGCTCTCCACTCAGGGCGATACTCGACTCGGTGGTGATGATCTAGATGCCTTAATTGTGGATGATGTAGTACGTCGCCATGCAATTGATCCCGACGCCAATCTTAAGGTGCGTTTGCTTGAAGAAGCGGAACGAGTGAAGTGCCAGCTTTCCAGTGAGGAAACGGTCAGCTTCCGTCTGCCTTTTTATGATGGCTCCAAGAGTATTGAGCAGGAGATCTCACGCGATGATCTGAATGCCATTGCGATGCCCTGGATTGAGCGAACCCTCAGTCACTGTCGCCAAGCCATGAATGCGGCGGATCTCAAGGCAGCGGATCTGGATGCTGTGGTTCTGGTCGGTGGTAGCACCCGGATTCCTGCGGTTCGCGCCGCCGTTGCCAATCTCTTCGAGTGCGAACCTGATGTTTCTCAGCATCCCGACGAAGCGATTGCATTGGGCGCGGCCATTCAGGGTGGGGTGATGAGTGGTGCTCTGCAAAAGATGGTGCTGCTGGATGTGACACCACTGAGTCTTGGCATTGAAACCTTCGGTGGGCTGATGAACGTTCTCATTCCGCGCAACACCACCATCCCCTGCAAGATTGGTGAGATGTTCACCAATGCTGCGGACTCTCAACGCGCAATGCAGGTCAAGGTGCTGCAGGGTGAGCGTGAAATGGCGCGCGACAATTGGACCTTGGGTGATTTTGAAGTGGCCTTTGAGCCAAGCCCCAAGGGCAAGGCACGGGTGGGGGTGCAGTTCAAGATTGATGAGAACGGTCTGCTTGAGGTGCTTGCCCGCGATGTCGCAACAAGCAAGGACACCGTCGTTCAACTTGGTAATGCAGCGGTGAATGTGAACGACGACAAGGTCGAGGCCATGGTCAGCGAATCCGTGGAGCACGCCTTCGAGGACATGGCAGAGCGCGTGTTCACCGAGGCCAAGCTCAAGGCGGAGGAATTGTTGCCGGCTGTGGAGGCAGTATTGAATCAGGGGCTTGCGCAAGAGGATGAAAAGGCCGCCATCGAAGCAGCCGCTGATGAGGTGCGGCGTTGCCTCGAACAGGGATCAGCCAACCCTCTCAAGGCCGCCGTGCAGCAGCTGGACCAGGCGACGGAAGCTCTTGCGGCAAGGATCGTCGAGCGCGCCATGGACGAGGCGCTGGATCGCCAACTTGGTTCATGAGGATGCTTGCAAGCAGAGCTGGGAGAGCGCATGCTATGCATCACCTCTGATCATGTCTTCTCCAGAGTCAGACCCTCATAATCCCGAGCCTCAGGACTTGCCTGAAGGCGCGCCTGAGGATGCAGGGGGGTTCCGTCCGATCAAGGCTCTTCCACCACGTCGCGAGCCCACAAACAAGGATGAGCACGGAGAGGATAAGGGCTCAGGCGGCGATCAGCCGGATCGCAAGCTTTCGAGACTGATGCCGAGCAAGGAAGTGGTGCTTGAAGAAGCGTCGGATCCCTTTGAGAGCATCGAGGACAAGGAGTGGGCAGGGGGCGCCGACCTCCAGAAGAAGTCGGTGTTGGCAGTTGCTCTTGGGATCCTTGTTCTGATTACGGCGCTGTTTTTCATTCTCCATCGCATGAATCCTGAGGTCGATACCAACGATATCAGTCAGGAGGATAGGCTCAGGGCATTGAACGAGGCTAGGAATGCCGCCTTGCGGGATCTGGCGCAGCGCGAGGATGAGGCACGTGATGTCTTTTCGGATTATGCCAATGCCAAGGTGGTTGAGGAAATTCTGCCGCTCATCCGCGATGCGGGTGAGCTGGAAGAATTGATCCGCAAGGTTGGCCACCACAACTTGGTTCAGCGCAAGTGGGAGCCTTCCAAAGATGCCAAGTGGGCCCAGTTCCTCATGGTTGATAATTTCTACGCTCGCTTGTCGGGCCAGTTGCCCGACTTCAGTAATTATTCGGCCTATTTTGTTGTGGAGAACGACAACCTTCTGATCGATTGGAAGGCTACCACCGCTTATGGAACAGCTGCATTTTCAGAGCTCAGTCAGGGCAAGGGCGATGGCAGTGAAATTCGTGGCACCATTCGCACCGCTAGCTTTTACGCGAAGGCTTTTCCTGAACGCGATTACCAGTCTTATCAGTTTGAGTCTCCAGATCGCCGGGAAATGATTTGGTGCTATGTCAAACGTGGTTCGAAGCAGGCCAAGCAGTTGGCCAGTTTTTTTGGCCGTGGTGAGATCGTCAAGGGGGTAGAGCGAGAACTGCCCCTCACTCTCAAGCTCGAACGCAACATGGAAGGAGCTCTGCCCAATCAATGGTTGATCGAAGAGTTGCTCCACAAGGATTGGATCGAGTTCTAAGGTCTCAGCGCTTTCTCCATGTGCTCCAAGGGATCGGTGTCCTCGAACCAATGCTGAAAGGAAATGACGCCCTGATGGATGAGCATCGACAAGCCGTTCGCCGTCTTGGCGCCGGCCTTTTCTGCCAACTTGAGCAGGGGAGTTTGTGCCGGTTGGTAGATGGTGTCATAGACCCAGTGGTTGGCCGTCAGGCATTCGGCAGGAAGGATGGAGGGGTCATCCTCCTTCAGGCCCACCGAGGAGGTATTCACGATGAGCTGACTCGCCTTGCAGTGCTCAGCTAGGTCGGGGGAGTCAAAGCCGAGCGGAACGATGTCGGCAGTCGGGTTGGACTGGTGGAGATGCTCAACGAGCTGACCGAGTTTGCCTTGGGAACGGTTGATCAATACCAGTTTCTTCACGCCAGAGCGGAGGCAATGGGTGGCGATGGCTTGTCCAGCACCTCCGGCGGCACCGGTGATCGCAATTTCCATGCCTTCAAGTTTACTGCCAAATTCTTGTTCGATGGCGTTGGCGAAGCCCGGACCGTCGGTGTTGAAACCGCGGCTGGCGTCCTCGTCGAAGCGGATGGTGTTGACGGTGCCCAGCGCCTCGGCGGTGGCATCGACCTGATCACAGTAGGCGAGGGCGGCGAACTTGTGGGGGACGGTGATATTGCAGCCGACGAAGCCTAATTCGTGCATCCGATCGAAGGCCTCGGGACAGCGACCCTCCGGCACTTCCAGACGGATGTAGCGGAAGCCCATGTCCAACGCATCCAAGGCCGGCTGATGCATCTGCGGTGAAGCCGAATGGGCCACCGGCCAGCCAATGACGGCAAGTTTGGCCGGTTTATCCGCGCCCTCGTCGAGACGTTCACGGCTTTCGAGGTCGCTGAGGCGGTAGACGTCCTTCATCTTCAGTCCTCTCCTTTCAGTTTGGCTGAGAACTTGCGTAGACGAGCGACACAGCGCTCTTTACCCAAGAGGTTAAGAATGTCGCCGAGATCCGGTCCGCTGCCACGTCCCGATAAGGCCACACGCAGTGGGAACATCAGTTTGCCGGCCTTGGTCTCCTTGGCTTCGGCTGTCTTGGCTAAGGCATCTTTTGCGGCGTCAGCGCTCCAATCGGTGATGCTTTCCAGTTTGTCGGCCAATTCGCCGAGAATCTCTCCGGCATCCACATTCTTTTTGACCTTCTCCAAGGCTCCTTCATCGACGCCGAACTTGTCGGTCAGGATGAAATCGATGGCGGCTGGGACTTCGCTGAGCAGGCGGACCTTCTCCTTCACCGCTGCGGCGATGCGGTCGAATTTATCATTCAGTGGCAGGCCGGCGGCTTCCACCAACGGGCGGGCGCCCGCGGCGAATTCTTCGTCGCTGAGTTTGGTGAGGTGTTGTTGGTTCATCCATTGGCACTTCTCGATGTCGAATCTCGCTGGCGCACGATTGACCTGCTCAAGGCTGAAGCGCTCGATGAGCTCCGCGATACTGAAGACCTCATCCTCGGTTTTCGGGTTCCAGCCGAGAAGAGCGAGGAAGTTGGTCACGGCTTCCGAGAGATAGCCGTTCTTCTGGTAGTCGCCGACAGCCGCGCCTTCGTCGCGCTTGGACATCTTGGATCCGTCCGCGTTGAGGATGAGTGGAATGTGTGCGTAAGCAGGAGCCTCGCCACCAAAGGCTTCGATGAGCTGCAGGTGCTTGGGGGTGTTCATCAGATGATCCTCCCCGCGGATCACATGGCTGATCTTCATCTCAAGGTCGTCGACCACGTTGACGAAGTGGAACACGTAGGAACCGTCCGAACGCTTCACCACCATGTCGGGGGTGTTGGACTCATCGCGGTAGTCGATAGTCACCTCACCGCAGACCATGTCATTCATGGTGATTGGCTTGCGTTCGAAGCGGAAGCGCCAGGCGCCGTCGTCCTCATAGACGCGCTCGGCCTCAACTAGCTGGTCGAAGTAGCGGTCGTAGATCTCGTTGCGTTGGCTCTGGTAGTAAGGGCCGAAGTCGCCGCCCTTGTCGGGTCCTTCATCCCAGTCCATGCCGAGCCAGCTCATGCCCTCGAAAATGGCGAGGCGAGCTTCCTCGGTGTTGCGCTCCTTGTCGGTGTCTTCGACACGAAGGACAAAGGAGCCTCCCTGCTGACGCGCGAAGAGCCAGTTGAATAGGGCAGTACGGGCTCCACCAACATGAAGGTAGCCGGTGGGGGAGGGGGCGAAACGGGTGCGTACGGACATGGCAAGGGATTCGTAAGGAGGAATCGTGTAAGGGGAGAGAGCAGTTCAAGAGGAGATGTGCCGATTGGGGCGAGAGACTGTTGCCTAGCGCAAGGCGTTGCGAAGGAGTGGAGCGAGCTCCATGACTGAGCAAGAACGCAGCGATATGCTGCAGGATCCGCGCCTTGCCGAGTATCCGGCGAAGCCGCTAAAATTCAAATAATCAAAAAAATACAATCGGTGCATCTGTGATTGAATTGCTCTCTAGTATAAGGGATAAGGGCCATCTTCGTCCACTCCTTCCCAGCCGAGCGAGGAGAAGGCCTTGATGATGGCGTCACGGGCTTTGCCGTGTTCTTCCCCTTCGGCGTGTTCAATGGTGGCGGAACTGGTCAGGCCGCGTATGGACTCGATGCTGATGACGGTTTTATGGCCATCGAGATGGATCCAGTCACCCCAGTTTTTGGCCTCGTGTTTTGGGGTTAACTTGGCTTTGCGCAGAGCTGCCACCACCTCACTGATGGTGTTGGGGGGTTCGGAGTCTGGGAGCACGACCTGCGGTTCCATGGCGGGAGCTTTGCACTTCAGGACTGGGCTTTCAAGCGTGGATGGTGCTTGATTGCGCCGCGATGCCCCCTCTCGAACTGACTCTAGCTCTGGTCGCTGCCCTGTGCATCGGTCTTTCCAAGGCGGGTTTCAGCGGCATTTCCATGGTGTCGGTTTTCATCTTGGCAGATCTCTATGGAGCGAGGGAATCCGTGGGCCTGGGCTTGCCCCTGCTCATCCTCGCCGACCTTCTCGCCTACCCTGCTTTCATCAAATACGGTTCCTGGAGACCGGTGTGGAGATTGTTGGCACCCACCATGGTGGGTATTTTGGCGGGTTGGTGGATGCTCAGTTGGATCGACAATGATACGGCGCGGAGGGTGATCGGCATCTGCGTCCTGCTGATGGTGGCCTTGCAGGCCTCCCGCCGCCTCCACCCAGAATGGTTCGACGCCTGTGTCGCTCACCGTGGCTTTGGTGCTTCGGCGGGTGTGGTCGGCGGCTTCGCTACCATGCTGGCCAATGCCGCCGGTCCGGTCATTCAGCTTTTTCTGCTAGCGCGACGCATGCCTAAGATGGAGCTCATCGGAGTCGGAGCGCGCTTCTTTCTGCTCATCAACCTCATCAAGGTGCCCTTCGGAGCTCAGCTCGAGCTGATTAATGCCGAGAGCCTTCTCATCAACCTCAAGGTCGCGCCCGCCGTGGTTGTGGGAGTCTTTGGTGGCCGTTGGCTAGTCCACAAGGTGTCACAGCGCCTCTTCGAATGGATGGTGGTCATCTTCTCCATCGCCGCTGGCGTTCGCCTGATGTTTTTTTAGGGGCCGGTTGAGCTGGGGTCATCTCCAGCCCGTTTGCTGTAGGGCCTGCCAAGATTGGTAGCCGAAGTAGCCCATAAAGAGGGCGATGAAGGGTTGGGTGGGATTCATGCCAAAGAGGGCGTACAGCACCACCAGGACACAGGTGCCGATACCCACCCAAAGGGTGATGCGGATGCGTTGAGGCCCCAAGGCAGCCTGGAGAATACGCCCGCCGTCCAGTGGGATGACGGGCAGGAGATTGAATATGGCCCAGATGAAGCTGATGGCGATCAGCCAGATCAAAAACATCGCGGCAGGCGCTGGTAGAGGTGGCATCAGTCGGGCTAGGCCGAGCACTGCACCGCCCAAGAGGAGTTGGAACAATGGGCCGGCTGCGGTGATCGCGATGCTTTGTTTGCGAGTGATGCCAGCCGTGGTGTAGCGCGCATACCCACCGAAGGCCTGCAGCACGATGCTGACTTGGGCGCCGAAATGGCGCGCGGTCAGCGCATGCCCTAGCTCGTGTACCAACACCGAAATGAAGCCGGCCAGCACGAAGAGGAGGATTAGCTGAAGACTCTCAGGTGAGCTGCCCGCCGTCATGCCGCCGTTGGCCATGGCGCCCAGAATCGCCAGAGTCAGCCAAAAGAAGGGCTCGACTCGAACGGGGATTCCAAAACAGCGGAAGCGAAGCATGCCTGTCTCATAAGCGACTAACTCGACACGCGCAAGGGATCAGGTTTGACGCGGAAGCCGAGGAACCTTCTCCTGTCAGTGTGTTCGTCATTTCCATCGCGGCGCTCAAGCGCAACACGGCCATCCTTCGCCAGTTGAAGGAGGAGGCCGGCTGCGGACTGGTGCTGGCGCTCAAGGGCTTCTCTTGCTGGAAGGCATTTCCCCACATCAAAGACGATTTGGATGGCTGTTGTGCTTCGGGTTTGTGGGAAGCCAGGCTCGCGAAGGAGGAATTCGGCAAGAAAGTCCTCACTTATAGCCCGGCCTACGATGAGGCCGATATTGCCGAGCTCTGCGAGTTCACCCACCACCTCGATTTCAACTCCATTGGCCAGTGGCAACGGCATTGCGAGTTCGTGATGGCGCACCCACGTTTCGAAAGTGGGGAGCTTCATTGTGGTCTGCGCATCAATCCCGAATGCTCCACCGGTAGCACGCCCATCTACGATCCCTGTACTCCTGGTTCGCGTTTGGGGGTGACCGCTGATCAACTTGAAGGCGTGGATCTTACCGGCATCAGCGGCCTCCACTTTCATACCCTTTGTGAGCAGAATTCGGATGACCTCGCGACTACCCTGGATGCGGTCGAAGCCAAGTTCGGAGAGCTTCTGCGCAGTGAGACTATCACGTATCTGAACCTCGGTGGCGGCCATTGGATCACCAAGCCGGACTACAACCGTGAATGTTTGCTGCAGCTTATTAGAAAGGTGAAAGAACGCTACGGTGTCGAATGCTGGCTGGAGCCCGGTGAAGCCATTGCCATTCACACTGGGGTGCTGCGCGCCACCGTGATGGATGTCTTCGAGAGTGGCGGTCATCGCGTTGCTGTACTCGATGTTTCTGCTACCGCACACATGCCCGACGTCATCGAAATGCCCTATCGTCCCGATGTTTTTCTTGTTGAGAAAGGCGCGGTAGGGGAGCCCGCCGTGAAATTTGAAGGGGAAGGCTATCAGCAAGCCACCGAAAGCAACGGCGTGGTTCACCGTCTCGGTGGCCCCACCTGCTTGGCCGGGGATGTCATGGGCGATTACGCCTTTCCCCGCGAACTGGTGGCTGGCGATACACTCATCTTCGACGACATGGCCCACTACACCATGGTCAAGACGACCACTTTCAACGGGGTGAAGCATCCGGCCATTGCCCTTCAACATGAAGACGGTCGCCTCGAGGTTTTGCGTGAGTTCAACTACGAGGATTTCCGCGGCCGCCTGAGCTGATCAGCGGAACTCCACCACGCGCAACTGCTGGCCGCTGCGGCGCCTTTTCTCTAGGAATTTGACCAGCGGACGTTTGAGCTCACGAAGGATCTTCGCAATGCCGGTTACCCGAGTGCGCGCCGCCTTCCTGGCCAGGTCGCGGCTGACCTCGAGGTCGCTCGGGGTATAATTGTCAGAAACAAGATACTCTTGAATGCAGAGGGCTGGATCGACTTGGAGTATGGGTGACCATCCGGCTTCTCCGAGCGTGCGCTTGAAGACGAGGTCGTCGGGGCTTTGGTCGGGAGCGTTAAAGAACTCAATCAGCTTCTTTGCTGATTCCAGCGATACGATATAGCCTGCACAACCTGGATGATAGGAGTGCAATTCACGCAATTGGCGCTGTCTTGCATCCCGTGAAGACTTATCGATCCAAACTCGGTATTTGATCGTTTCTACCTTGATCAAAGTGCTGTCTTTGGGAATCCACGATGGATTTTGCATGAACTCTCCAAAGTCTGGGCTCAGGATAACGTCGTCCTCGAGAATGCAGGCATAAGGGATCTGGTGATCGACGATGTATTGGTGGGCCTTCTTGTGGCTTTCGGCGGTGGCCAATTCGCCGGTTGTGAGAGGGTAGATGGGCTCCACAATTTGCGGCCCGGGCTCCCATTCATGTCCATCGACGGCTTCAATCACCACATGCTCGATGCCCGCAAGGCGCTTTTGCATTGCCGCAAGACGGTCGCCGCGGCGTTTCAGATTGATCAGTAAAATTGGGATGGGAGAGGAGATGGTCGAAGTTGGCACTCTTGAAAAAGGCTGGCAAAGCAAAAAAGGCAGATGGCTCATCCCTTTACTTTCATGCTGTTACAGACATCATTCAGTTCATGATCTCCCGCATGTTCGCGATTCTGTCGCTGGTCAGCTTTGCTTCTTTGCCCGGCTTTGTTTTTTTGGCCGGCTTTGCCGGGGGGCAGGAAGGTAAGCGGCCTAATATCTTGTTCATCATGTCGGATGACCACACGACGCAGGCCATCGGGGCCTACGGGGGGCATCTGCAAAAACTCAACCCCACTCCCAACATCGATAAGCTGGCAAAGGGTGGTTTGCGCTTTGAGCGTGTGTTCTGCAACAACTCCATCTGCACCCCGAGCCGTGCAAGTATTCTCACCGGTCAGTATTCCCAGACCAATGGAGTCATCAATCTCTACGGCAACATTCCACCTGCACGTCAGACCATCGCCCATGAAATGCGCAAGGCGGGCTACCAGACGGCGGTGATCGGCAAGTGGCATCTGAAACAAGAACCCGCAGCCTTCGATTTCTACGCCGTGTTTCCTGGTCAGGGCTCCTACTTCAATCCGCTCTTCCGCGTGCGTGGCCCCAACCCTTGGCCCAAGAATACCTTCCGCGCTATAGGCAAGCACAGCAGTGATGCTGTTACGGATCTGGGACTGGCTTGGTTGAAAACTCAGCGCGACAAGACGCGACCCTTCATGCTCTTCCATCAGTTCAAGGCACCGCACGACATGTTCAGCAATGCACCGCGCTACAACGAATGGCTGGAGGATGTAGAGATTCCCGAACCCGCCAACCTGCGCCAGCGCCCTGCCGGCTCCAAAGGTTCCGAAGGTCTAGGATCGGGTATGCGTAAGGATGCACCTTGGTTTCTAGGGAAACGTCTGAAGATCGACCAGAGCCTTCCCGACGACGAATACTTCGATGCCACCTATCAGCTCTACATGAAGCGCTACCTGCGTTGCGTGAAGGGGGTGGACGACAACGTCGGCCGCCTAGTGAAGTATCTTGAAGAGAGGGGCGAGCTCGACAACACCATCATCATCTACACCGGCGACCAAGGCTTCTTTCTCGGCGAGCACGACCTCATGGACAAGCGCTGGATGTATGAAGAAGCCATGCGCATGCCCTTCATCGTGCATTGGCCAAAAGGCATTAAACAGCCGGGAGTGAACGACTGGCTGATCAACAACACCGACTTCGCACCCACCATGCTCGAGTTGGCCGGCAGCAAGGCTCCCGACTCCATGCAGGGCCACAGCTTCGCTGATGCTCTGGTGGGGGCGACCAAGCCCGATGACTGGCGTGAAGTCACCTACTACCGCTACTGGATGCATCTGGCGCACAATCTCGCTGTGCCGGCGCACTTCGGGATACGCAGTGATCGCTATAAGCTCATCTTCTTTTATGGCATGGACAGCGAGGGCTCGAACAAGAACCTCACGCCCGTGGCCTGGGAATTCTACGATCTGGAGAAGGATCCCGCCGAGATGAACAACCTCTACGGAGATGCGGCCTACGCCGAAATCATCACCAAGATGAAGGGTCAGCTGCGTCAGGTCCGCAAGGAGCTCAAGGAGACTGATGCCGCCCGTCCGGCCATCCAGAAGCGCATCGATGAGCACTGGAATTGAGGTAGGGACGTCTCTCCGAGACGTCCGTAGTTATGGTTGCGGACATCTATCCCTCAGCCCACTCGAATTCAGCCTGCAGACAAACGGACGGCTCGGAGAGCCGTCCCTACCCGCCTTTCGTGATTCACATCTCCCCTCCGACCCTACACATTCCTCCCAATGATCGACCGTATCCTCGCCAAGCGTATCGTCCCCGTCGTGGTGCTCGATTGCGCCAACGACGCCGAGCCCCTCGCCGAAGCCCTGCTCGCCGGTGGTCTCGACATTATGGAGATTACCTTCCGCACCGATGCAGCCGAGGAATCCATCCGCCGCATCGCCAAGAGCTTCCCCGAGGTCCTTCTCGGAGCCGGCACGCTACTGGATGCCGACCAAGTGAAGCGCGCCAAGGATGCGGGTGCCGTCTTCGGTCTGGCTCCTGGCCTCAACCCAGCAACCATCGCCACTGCCAAGGAGGTCGATCTGCAGTTCTCTCCGGGCGTGATGACGCCCTCTGAAATCGAGCAGGCCCTCAGCCTCGATTGCAAACTGCTCAAGTTCTTCCCGGCCGAAGCCGCAGGTGGCGTGAAGATGCTCAAGAGTCTCGCCGGCCCCTACGCCCATACTGGGGTGAAGTTCACGCCCACCGGAGGCATCACCTCGGACAATCTGCAAGACTACCTTAAGCTACCCGTGGTCGCTGCCATCGGAGGTTCCTGGATGGTCGACAAAAAACTCGTGATCGGTGGCAAGTGGAAGGAGATCACCGAGATCACGAAACACGCTCTCGAACTCGCCGCCCAAGCCTGACGCACATGAACGGATGGCAACAGTCAGTCGAAG
>CAZIPY010000123.1:0-5379 GCA_964541125.1 uncultured Luteolibacter sp.
AAGCCCGCGAGAGCGACAAGAAGAAGATCATCATCCTCGGTGGTGGCCCCAACCGAATCGGTCAAGGCATCGAGTTCGACTACTGCTGCGTGCATGCCGCCTTCGCCGCCAAGGAACTCGGTTACGAGGCCATCATGGTGAACTCCAACCCGGAGACCGTCTCCACCGACTACGACACCTCGGACAAACTCTTCTTCGAGCCGCTGACCTTGGAAGACGTGCTCAACATCTGCGACCAAGAGAAGCCCCACGGTGTGATCGTTCAGTTCGGTGGTCAGACCCCACTCAACCTCGCTGCCGATCTGGAGCGTCACGGTGTGCCCATCATCGGCACCTCGCCCAAGTCCATCGAGCAGGCTGAGGACCGCAAATACTTCTCCGCGCTGCTCGATAAGATTGGCCTCAAGCAGGCCGAAGCTGGCACGGCCACCAATGAGAGCGAAGCCCTCGAAGTCGCCAACAGCCTTGGCTATCCCGTGCTGGTGCGCCCATCCTTCGTGCTGGGCGGTCGTGCGATGATGATCGTCTACAGCGATGACGAGCTTACCCGTTACATGCGCGAGGCCGTGGATGCCTCGCCTGAGCGCCCGGTGCTCGTCGACCGCTTCCTCGATGGTGCGACTGAAATTGATGTCGACTGCATCAGCGACGGTGAGACCGCCGTCATCGGCTCGGTCATGCAGCACATCGAGCAGGCCGGCATCCACTCCGGTGACTCCGCCTGTGTGATTCCCTCCTTCAGTCTGTCCGACAAGATCAAGGCCGAGATTGAACGCGCTGCGCGCGAGATGGCCAAGGAACTCAATGTTGTAGGCCTGATGAACATCCAGTTCGCCGTGAAGGACGAAGAGCTCTACGTGATTGAGGTCAACCCGCGTGCCTCGCGCACCGTGCCCTTCGTCTCCAAGGCGACTGGCGTCTCCCTCGCCAAGCTGGCCGCCAAGGTTATGCTCGGCCACAAGCTGCCCGACCTCGGCTACACCGAGACCATCATCCCGCCGCACTATGCGGTGAAGGAAGCCGTCTTCCCTTGGAACCGCTTCCCCGGCGTGGACACCGTGCTCGGCCCTGAGATGAAGTCTACCGGTGAGGTCATGGGCATCGATTCCGACCTCGGCATGGCCTACGCCAAGAGCCAGATCTCCTCCTTCAACCCGCTGCCGGAGAAGGGCAACGTCTTCCTCTCCGTCTCGGATCGCGACAAGGACCGCGCCGTGCCCATTGCCCGTGAGCTGGTCGACCTCGGCTTCACCCTCTTCTCGACTGGTGGCACCCACCAGCGCCTCACCGACGAGGGCATCCCCGCCAACAAGCTGCACAAGCTTCACGAGGGTGCGCGCCCCAACGTCATCGACATGCTTAAGAACCGCGAGATCACCTTCATCGTCAACACGCCGAGCACCCACGAGGCGCGCGAAGACGAGGTGAAGATCCGCTCCACCGCCGTCGCCGAGAAGACCTCCTACGTCACCAACATGGCGGCTGCGGAAGCGAGTGTGAAGGCGATCAGATCGCTGCAGGACCAAGAGTTGACGGTCAAAAGTATCCAAGAGTACGGCGAAGCCTGTAAGGGCTGATCCGACCAAGTTGACATCCTCTGTGTCCTCGGGCACCCTTTTCGATCATGCAGGCGGTCCAATTCGAAGAGTCCATTGCGAACATCCTCAAGCGGGACGCCCGTTTCGATGCGCAGGCCTACTTCTTTCTCAAGGAGGCGCTTGATTTCACCCTCAAGCGCATCGCGGAGGACAACGAGGGCCAGGCTCGCCACGTCAGTGGCCCGGAGCTGCTGGCCGGCTTCCGGGATTGTGCTCTCGAGCAGTTCGGCCCCATGGCTTCAACCCTGATGGCAGAGTGGGGGGTACATCGTGGAGAGGACGTGGGCGACATGGTGTTTCACCTCATCGAAGAGCAGGTCTTCGGCAAGCAGGAGAGCGACAGCCACCAAGATTTTGCCGACGTGTTCGACCTCCTCAAAGAGCTTCAGGAGCCTTTTCTGCCGAAGTCGAAATTGGCAGGCTCCAAAGGCGAGCGATAAGCGGGTTGCTTAAAATCCCTTAAAAACAAGGGTTTCTTGAATGACTTTATAGTCACATCCGCGTTTTTTGCTTGTGAGTGGCACGCGTCCTGATTGTCTGTGAACGTCTTTTTTGACCGAGACGCCCCCTTCATGTCCTCCTCTTCCGACCTGATTCAGACTCCTGCCGAACTCACCGAAGGCAGCATTCAGATGGAGCGACGCCGCATTCTAAGCGGGCTGGGCATGGCCGGCCTCGGATGTCTCTTTGCGGGCACCGCTTCGAATGCTTCTGCCCAGGAGGTGGTCGTCGCTGTCGGTGGCAAAAACGAGAAGATGAACCTTCCCGAAGAGTGGCTGAAACGCAACCGCTACGCCTCGGTGTATCAGCGCTACATCCGCTCGCTCAAACTCAAGAGTGTCGACCCCGATCAGGTGATTGCCGCTCACGCCAAGGAGCGCAACGGCATCTGGAACACACTGCCACCCCGCGACATGTGGCGCCGCATGGGTTACGTGCTTAAGGTGGTCGACCGCATCGCCAAGGAGATGAATGTTAAGGAGGTGGAGATCGTTTCCGCCTACCGCTCCAATGCCTACAACGCTCGCTGCTATGGCGCCAAGAAGGGCTCCTGGCATAAGGCCAACGTCGCGGTGGACGTCAGCTTTGCCAACACCCGCCCCTCGCAGGTCACGGCGACCACACGCCAGCTGCGGAAACTCGGCCTCTTCAACGGCGGAGTCGGTGGCTACCGCAACTTCACCCACATCGACGCCCGCGGCTACAACGCCGACTGGTAAGCGTCGATTTTCGGGCAATATATGCGGAGGATGACCCTTTTTGGGTCGATTTTGCCGTTTAGAGGCATTTTTCCGTACTTTTTTGCATTTCCGTGGCAACTTTTCGGCAATCCCGTAGTGTCATCCTTGCTATGAATCGTTTTCGAACCTTTTTCATCGCCGCTACCTTGCTGCCCGGATTGCTCCATGCGGAGCCTCTGAAGCCTGAGGTGGTTAAGAAGGCGGCCCAACAAATCGACCGCTATCTCGGCTTGGATTACAATGCGGCACGCGTGATGCCCGAAGCGAGAGTGGATGATGGCACCTTTGTGCGTCGTGCCTATCTGCTCATCGTCGGCCGCATTCCATCCGCCGAGGAAGCCAAGGCCTTCATCGATGAAAACTCGCTCAACAAGCGGGCCAAGCTGGTCGATGCCCTCGTCGCCTCGCCGGGATACGAATCCCACTTCTACAACT
This sequence comes from uncultured Luteolibacter sp., assembly GCA_964541125.1. GTDB lineage: Bacteria > Verrucomicrobiota > Verrucomicrobiia > Verrucomicrobiales > Akkermansiaceae > Luteolibacter. The sequence goes on from CAZIPY010000123.1 coordinate 3,275, forward strand.
GGGCAGCCGATCTGCTGCGCGTTCGTACCCAGAGCGGTCGTGAGAAGCACGGCCTCGGCTGGCACGTGTGGCTGCGCAAGTCGGTGAGTGAGGACAAGCACTGGGATGAAATGGTGAAGGAGATGCTGAAATCCAGTGGCCACTCTGCGAACAATCCCGCTGTGGGCTACTACCTGCGCGACCGCAACATGCAGTTGGACAACTTCAGCAACACCATGCAGGTCTTCCTTGGTCAGCAGATGGGTTGCGCCCAATGCCACGACCACCCTTTCGACGACTGGACCCAGTATGACTACTACCAGATGGCTGCCTTCAGTGGAGGCATGCAGTATCGCAGTGAAGACCTGCAGGCCATGGTCAAGCGTGTGGCCGAAGAGACCCGCAAAGGTAAGGGTGCAGCCGCCAAGAATACCAAGGCCAATCGCCGCGAACAGATGGGCATGATGCGCCAGACCGGCAGTCAGCTGAAGCCCTTCTTCCGCTACCTCAACAATGATGCGGTTCAGGAGAACAACAGTCTCTCTCTCAAACTACCCAAGGACTACAAGTACTCGGATGGTAAGCCGGGAGAGGTGGTCAAGCCAGCCACCCTCTTCGGTCCCAAGATCGAGAATGTGGCCCCCGAAAAACGCAAGGATGCCTTCGCTGATTGGGTCACCTCACCCGAGAACCCTTTCTTTACCAAGACCATCGTCAACCGCATGTGGGAGCGCGTCTACGGCTTCCCGCTCTACGATTCGCTGGACGACCTCAAGTCGAACTCAAAAACCGCCCATCCCAAGCTGGCGGCCGTCCTCGAGGAATATATGAAGCATTGCAACTACGACCTCCGTCAGTTCCAGCGCATCCTCTTCCACACCAAGCTCTTTGAGCGCACCGCGATGGCCAAGGAGCCGGCCATGGGTGAGCCCATCCTGTTCCGTGGCATGGTCCTGCGTCGCATGAGTGCTGAGCAGCTCTACGACTCCTTCCTGGTGATGCGCAACGGCGAGATCGATGACAGCATCAACCCCGGCCTCGAGAACAACTGGCAGAGCCATGTCAGCATGGTGAATGCAGTCTTCAAGGCTCCCGCCAAGGACCTTCTGGCCCTGGCCAATCAGGCTGAACAGGGCGAGAAGGATCTGCGCAAGGCTCAGGCCGCCAGCCGCGCCGCCCAAATGCAGATGCGCGACGCCACCACCAAGGAGCAGAAGATCGAGGCTCAAGCAGCCATGAACCAAGCCCGCAAGATGCAGGGTGAGGCCCGCAAGTCCGCCAACCCGCTGACCGCCATGTCGATGATGATGGGCGAAACGGATGCTGAGCGAGGCCGCAAGGCCCTGATGCGCGCCTCGGAGCTGCCCGCTCCTTTCTATCCGGGATCCATGGTCCGCCAGTTCGGCGGCTCCGACCGCGAAACCCCGTCCTCGGGTCACACCCACGCTACCGTGCCCCAGGTCCTGACCCTACTCAACAACTGGTCCACCCATCCGCTGGGCAGCAAAAACAACCACATGGTCAAGAATCTGGCCAAGATGAAGAGTGATCAGGAGAAACTCGATTACCTCTTCCTTTCCATTCTTGGTACCAAGCCCCAACCCAAGGAGACCTCCAAATACATCTCGGTGGTCGCCGATCGCCAGACCCTCAGTGACCTTGCCACCGCGATGGTCAACTCCAAGCGTTTCATCTTCATCCAATAACTTTCTTCCTCTGTTTCCAATGAATCCCAACAAGTTGAACGAACTCAACCGCCGCGACTTCCTTAGCACCACGGCCAAGACCTGCTTCGGGGTCACCATCGGCGGCTCGATGGCCAAACTCTTCACCGACAACGCCTGGGCGGTTGATCCGAAGATCGCCAAGGCCGGCGGCGGCAAAGCCAAGCATGTGATCTACCTCTACATGTCGGGTGGCATGACCCACATCGACACCTTCGATCCCAAGCCTGACGCCTCCTCCGACTACAAGGGTCCGACCAAGGCGATCAAGACCAAGGCCGACGGCATCCAACTCGGCCACTGCCTGCCCCAGTTGGCCAAGCAGATGGACAAGGTTTCGCTGGTGCGCTCGCTCAGCACCACGCAAGGGGCGCACGAACAGGGCAAGTACCTCATGCACAC
>CAZIPY010000124.1:0-17129 GCA_964541125.1 uncultured Luteolibacter sp.
CCTCAGGAATTGGCCCCTTCAAGACCTTACCTTGTTTGAATGAGATCACTTGGTTTTTTTCATGACGGACACATTCAAGCAAGCTGAGGTAATTCATTCTTTTGACAAAAATTAATGCCAATGCGTCATCCTTCACCTCCACGTAGCGCATTGGCTTTAACACCAATGCATCCCCCTTCGCTTCCTCAGCCCATGTGAGCTGTGATGAAGCCAGCAGAATAAGAACAAACCTTCCTATCAAACTGCATGGGGCTACTGGTGAAATTGCATTCATAGGTATGCTCTTAAAACTCTAGAGTGACACAAACTACAGGATTTTGGGGCATCCCTCCATGCAATTTGACCCAAAATTGAGAATCTAAAGACAACTCAGACACCAAGGGACTTGCCGCCCCGCGCCCCTGTCGTAATCTCGGCACCTCCGAAGGGAGGACCCTCCCGCCAACCCAGCCCCCGTAGTTCAACGGATAGAACAAGAGTTTCCTAAACTTTAGATCCAGGTTCGATTCCTGGCGGGGGTATTTCGACAGGCTCGGCCCTCAAACCGCGTATTCAAAAACCCATGCAACTCACCCACTTGCTCCGACTCTCCGCTCTCGCAGCCGCTTTCGGCCTCCTAACCGCTAAGGCCCAGGACAAACCCACCCTTCGACAGGCTCAGGATCTGCCGAACGTGGTCATCATCTACGGCGATGACGTCGGTTGGGGCGACCTCGGCAGCTACGGCGCCAAAAAGATCCCCACCCCGCATCTGGACAAGCTCGCCAGTGAGGGCCTGCGCTTCACCGACGGCCATTGCTCGGCGGCCACCTGCACCCCTTCGCGCTTCTCCATGCTCACCGGCGTCCATGGCTTCCGTCAAGGCGTGCGCATCCTCGCTCCCAACGCTCCCATGACCATCAAGCCGGGCAGCCTGACCCTTCCCGGGCTCTTCAAGAAGGCAGGCTATCACACCGCCGTCGTCGGCAAGTGGCACCTGGGCATCGGTGACGGCAAGAACAAGGTCGACTGGAACGGCGACGTGAAACCCGGCCCACTCGAAGTTGGCTTCGACTACTCCTTCCTCCTGCCCTCCACCAACGATCGAGTTCCCTGTGTGTATGTGGAAAACCACCGCGTGGTGAATCTCGACCCCAAGGACCCCCTCTACGTGGGTGAAAAGCCAGCTGACTTCAAGGGCACCGTCTACCCCGACGGCCGCAAGACTCCCGAGGCGATGAGCTACTACATGAACTCGCACGGCCACAACCACTCAGTGATCAACGGCATCGGCCGCATCGGCACCATGTGGGGCGGCAAGTCCGCCCTCTGGAACGACGAAACCATGGCCGATGAGTTCACCAAGCAATCGAACAAATACATCGCCAGCCGTAAGGGCAAGAAGGAGCCCTTCTTCCTCTTCTGGTCCGCCGCCGACATCCACGTGCCGCGCACACCCCACCCCCGTTTCAAGGATAAGAGCCAGCTCTCCTACCGTGGTGACGCCATGGTGCAACTCGACTGGTGCGTCGGTCAGGTAATGGAAGCACTCGAGAAGAATGGCATGACGGAGAACACCATTCTCATCTTCTCCAGCGACAACGGACCCGTCTACGACGACGGCTATCAAGACGGCACCACCGTCAAGACCTCCAAGGGCGAGGTCGACCGCGGCCACGACGGCTCCGGTCCCTACCGCGGAGGTAAGTATCAGATCTACGAAGGCGGCCATCGTGTGCCACTCATCCTGCGCTGGCCCGCCAAGGTGAAGCCGGCCGTGAGCGACGCCACCATCAACCAGATCGACTTTCTCGCCTCCTTCGCCTCTATGCTCAACATCGAGCTGAAGGACAACGAGGCCATCGATAGCCGCAACTACTTGGACGCGCTTCTTGGCAAGGACGCCACAGGTTCGGACATCCTCGTTTCCGAAGCCCGTGGCCTTGCGATCCGCAAAGGCGACTGGAAGTTCATCGCCGGTGGCACCCAAAAGGGCGGCAAAAACGCGCCTCAGGGCCCGGTGAAGGGTCAGCTCTACAACCTCAAGGAAGACGTTGGTGAGCAGGAAAACGTGATCGCCGACAACCAGGAGAAGGCTAAGGAACTACAGACGCTGCTCAACGAGAAGGTCAAGCAAGGCCCCGGTGTACGCGCTGCGATTGGCAACAAGTAAGCTGAATCATGAGATCACTCTTCCTAGGCGCAGCACTCCTCGTTTCTCTGAGCCAACACGGCTCAGCGGAGATACTAGCCGATCCCACAGCACTCAAACTCGCCCCCCAATTCGGCCCTTCTTCCGTATTGCAGCAAGGTGTGCCGATCCCCATCTGGGGCGAGGCCATGCCAGAGAGTAAAATTACAGTCACCTTCAATGGCAAAGAGTTCACCACTAAGGCCAATGGTGAAGGCCGATGGAAAGTTGTGCTGGATGCCATGGAGGGGGATCAACTGGAAGACCTCACCGCCATACCAAAAGGGCGCCCAATGAATGTGAGAGCTTCCCTAGAAGAAGCCTACCGAGAGAAAGTGTATTACGGCATCCTCATCGGTGAGGTCTGGCTGGCCTCCGGTCAGTCCAACATGGCGGGCAAGGTTCGCAACAACGTCCCCGATCCCAAAGACGACCTATCACAAGTTCGCATGCCTGCGATTCGTCAGTACCGCGCCGACACAGGCTGGCTCAGCGCCACTGAGGGAGAGGTAAGCGAGTTCTCCAAGGTTGGTCTGACCTTCGCCCGCAAGCTGCAGAAGGAACTCAAAGTGCCCGTCGGCATCCTCAACGCCACCAAAGGTGGCAGCGCCATCGAAACCTGGATGCGGCCCAAGGATCAGCCCGAGGAAGTGGAGAAGGCCAAGTCCGGCCGCAAGCCACGCCCCTACGGCACCCTCTACACTTCCACCCTCCAGCCCCTCATCGGCACCGCCATCAAGGGGGCGCTCTGGTATCAGGGCGAGGCCAACGCAAGTGAAGGATTCGCCTATTACGACAAGCTCGACACCCTGATCAAAGGCTGGCGCGAAGAATGGGGTCAGGGCGACTTCCCCTTTCACGTGGTGCAGCTCGCTGGCATCGGCATTTCCGATCCCAACCAGCCCAACATGGGTGACGGCCGTGCAGCCATTCGTGAAGCCCAGTTTCAGGCCATGAAGAAGATGACCAACGTGGGTCTGGCCACCGCGGTGGAGATCGGCGGACCCAAGGAGCATCCACCCAACAAGACGGATATTGGCAAGCGCCTCGCCCATTGGGCCCTGCACCATCAATACGGCCGCAAGACTCAGCCCAGCGGCCCCATCTACGCTGGCTATCAGAAGCGCTGCTCCACCTTCGCCATTCGCTTTGAGAACGCCAAGAAGCTATTCTTCGCTGAGAAGGACGGCTCCGGCGCCCCCATCGTCAGCCCTGAAAACACGGAGCTTCCCTGGGTGAGCATTCAAGACCCCAAAGGCATCTGGCATTGGGCTCAAGCCTGGATCGAGGGCGAGGAGTTACTCGTCCACCATCCGGATGTGCGCAACCCACAGGCCGTGCGCTACGCCTGGACCAACAATCCCGTCGGTCCCTATGTCTACAACGAGGCTGGCCTACCTGCCTTTCCCTTCACCACCGAGAAGTGGGAGGACCTCATCAAAGAGGAGGAGTGAATCAAGCATCAGGCCCGATTGCGCCAAGGATGACGATAAGGCCTGCTACGCTTCTTCAAGCGCTTCCAAAAGTCGGCCAAACGACAGACGACATAAGAAACGAAATGCTTTTCGACTGCCGGATGCGACGATCCCCCCATCTGCAGCCAATCCTGATAACGGCGATCCCATTCCGGAAAGCGCCAGAAGTTCCAAAACTTGTATCGGGTAATCGTGTGCACAATCAGGGAATCCTTGGAGAGGTCGTAGAAGGAGCGGTCATCTCGACAGATCATGTTGTGAAAACGGGCCGGCAGGGGTGAGACTTTGACATTAAAAACCGGTAGCATCAGATTCAGCGCGGACTGATCGAAATAGTTCCACAAGTCATCCGGCGCACGGGACACCAATGCATAAATCCAGTCTGCCATTTGATCGGGTTGCTCTAGCCGGTCGGATAGCAGCATAACGCCGGTATTGTAGAAGTTCGGACTCATATCCACTCCCTCAGCCTCCTTCAATTCGTGGATGCCTGGCCCAAATTGGGAGGACAAGGCTGCGGGCTCCGTTCGCAGGGCGATTCCACTCTCCCGAGAGTCGAGGATACCGGAGATGTCACCACGGATCAGCAAATCCACATCGAGACACAATACGTTCGCGAAGTCCTTCAGTAGCTTGAAGCCCTCAAGTCGAGCAAAACTGATTGGGGGAACTTGTCCTTCAGGCAGCGGCACCGGAGGTTCGTAGTATCTGAACTCAACGGGGCCCATTGCCGCCAATAGCTTCTCGTCCGCCTCAACCATCCCATCGTGATAAACCATGATGCGATCGGCCAAATCAGGGCTGTGCCGTTGCAGCCCCATCAACAAGTTGGCCAAGGCAAACCCGAAGTCCCCGGTAATGCAGCACAAGATCGCCAGGTTCTCCTTCATCCCGTTATCCTTATCAGCTCAACACTGGATCTTGCCGCAGGCACAGCCGGCATTGAGCTGCTCGGCAATCTTGTCCGCCGTGGGCGTAATGGAAAGGCCACCGAGATTAGTGCAGCGGAGCTCGCGTGGGATTTGATCAGCCACCTTGGCCATGGCGAGGATGACTTCGTCGAGTGGCACGAGGTGTTTGTAGTCGGCCAGCGCCATATTCGCCACGGAAAGCGCATTGCTGGCCGCAAGCACGTTCTTGCCGAGACAGGGCGCTTCCACGCGGTTGGCGATGGGATCGCAGACCATGCCGAAGCAGTTCTGTAGGGCCATGGAAGCCGCGGCGAGTTGTTGAGCGGTGCTTCCCCCACCGAGATAAACCATGGCAGCGGCAGCCATCGAGGAACCCGAACCGCATTCGGCCATGCAGCCGCCTTCTTCAGCAGCAAAGGTGGCATCGCGGGTGATGAACACACCGATCAGGCCAGCGATGAGCAGAGCTTTGGCGCGTTGATCTTCATCGGCACCGAGGGCATCGCATACGGCGAGCACAGCACCGGGCATGGCACCGCAGGAACCCGCGGTGGGTGCAGCAACAATCGTTCCCATCGAAGACTTCACCTCCATGATGGCCGAAACATAGCGAACGATGCGGTTGTTGATGTCGGCGGGAATGAGCTTTCCAGCTTCTTCAGCCTTGGTGAAACCGGGGCTTTGTGAGGGCAGAATGCGATCATCGTATTCGGTCCCGGCCAGACCTTCGTTGACGGCTCCCTTCATGATCTTGGCCAGGGCCTTCATCTTCTCGATGACTTCCTCGGGAGTGATGCCGCCACGTGCGGCTTCATAACAGGCAGCACTTTCCCACAGCGGAGCGTCGGTGAAATCGGGATGAGCCTCCATCTCACCACAGCGAGTGAAGGGCACGCTCATGTCCTTGCGCGAGAGGATGGGCAAAACCGCACCGAGCACACGCGAGCGCTTGGCTCCGAGTTCCTGGGCGAAAGACTCGACGAGATCACTTGAAGGCTTCTCACGCGCATCGAAGCGGAGCAATCCCCCTTCTGTTCCAGGCAACCAAGTCCAGTCCTCGGACTGAGCGGCAAGTTCACTACCCTTGATCAACTCATCGGCGGGCGCGTCATCCAGCCAGAACAAGGTGGAGTGGTAGTCCCCTGTTCCATCTAGGGGCACACCATCGATGGCTTGGAGTTCGATCATACCGCCGCCGGTGGAGGTAGCGTCGAAGTGATAGATCTTGCCGCTCTCGCCGGTGATTTCGAGACGGTAGAAGTTGGGATGCGGGGCATCGTAGGAAGCGTAGTGCACTTCCACCTCGATTCCCGCTTCGCGCAAAGCGGCGGGATAGGTGGGTAGGCGGGCGTCGTCTGGTTCCCAGCCGAGAATGCCGGAGTAGAGACCGAGGTCCGTGCCCTGATCCTTGTGAGTGGTGACTAGCGAGCCATTCGGATCGTAGTAGGCCGCGAGCTTGGTCACGGGCTCCTGCGCCAGATCACGCGCCAAGCGCCCAATGCGGTTGGCCGCAGCGGAATGCGAGCTGCTCGGGCCCCGCATCACGGGTCCCAGCACGTCGTTGAAAATGCTCGGCGCCAAATCCATAGGTCATAAAATGCCACCAAAAGCGGCCGCTGACAACGGGTTTAGGTCTCAGACATGAGAGGCGGCGGGTTCACCGTCTTCGCCGGCTTGATAAAATAAAGGATAATCAGGAAGCCCAAGCCGATGGCGGCATCCACATAGAGGAGCTTCCAGATGGGCCACTCCCATCCATTCTCATGATCGAAAGCCTGAGACATCCACAGCTTGGCCCAACCGTTGGTCATGTTGGTCATGGCCATCAGGGCCGTGAATTGGGTGGCCGCGATCTTTGGATTTACAATATCCATGTAGAAGGCGTTCTTCACACCAAAGGAGCCACCGCTGAAGACCGAAAAGGCCAGAATAGCGATCCACCAGGAAGTGATGAGCTCCGCCTCATAGGGCCAGGATCCATCAGCGGATACTGTCGGAGGATGTGACCACCCGGCCGCTTTGAACTGAGCCGCCACCCACAGACTGGGAAGAATGGTCATAGAAGCGGTAATTGCGAAGATCAGACGGCGTCCAAATTTATCCGACAGCCATCCACCCAACAAACAAGCAGCAATCCATACCAAGGTTGAGGCACCGTTGAGAGCCGCCAGCTGGTCATCGCTCATACCAATCTTGGGAGCAATCAAACCGGACAGCAGCATACTGAGCGCCAATGCCCCAATCGGAGTAATCGCCAGTAACAGAGTCAGAAGACCATTGCGGGTGCAAATCACGGAACTCCAGATGGTCTGAAAATAGTCTCCCAACTGGTCCAGGATCACTTTGAAACCACTGTCTCCCGGCTTGGGCGCGGGAATCTCTCCATCAGCGATCTGCTCGGCCGTGGATTTCTCCGAAATAAACAGAATGACGCAGGTGAAGATCATGGCCATCAACACGACAATCACGGCAGCGGCGGCCTCGAAGTTTCCATCAAACCGACCTTTCAGCCAGAGCGCTCCAGAGCCACCGAGGAAGTAACCGGCATGCGTGGAACTAAACATGATGCCATTGGCCAACCCCCGTTCATCCGGCTTGAGGATCTGGCAGGCCATCGCATCGATGGCCACATCCTGGGTCGCGGCGAAGCTGTTGTGAATGAACAAGAGCACGGCGAACAAGCCGATGCCCCCACCTGAGGAAAAGAAGGCCTTGAAGGTTTCGATGATGCCGCCTCCCCCTTCGATCTCCATTTTAAAGCTCTCAGGCATCACAAATAGAGCTGCAGCCATGGCGGTAATCATCAGGAACTGCGCTGTCACAATCCACTGCTTGCGTGCACCGAAACGCTTGAGGTGCAGATTATCGACGAAGGGACCCATGATAAACTTCCAACCCCAGGGCAAAATCAGAGCCGCACCCAAAGCGCCGTAGGCAGCGGTTCCCAATTCACGCCGCTGAATCTCAGTCAGAATGGCCATGGTCAGCAGACCGCCAGGGAGTCCCTCACTAAGATAGAGTCCGCCGAAGGTAGTGAGACGGCCTTTTTTGGTCGCAAGAAGGTTCATGGATGTGTGTAGGGAGCAGTTTTAAAGCCAGCTAGGGCCGGTGATATTTAGAGCCCATAAATTCGGGCGGCGTTGCCACCCCAGAAGGCGGCTTTTTCGTCCTCACTGAGCGAGGCGGAAAGTTGTTCGACAGTCTTGGACCACACCCCATAGCTGTCGCGGAGGAGCAGCACCGGCCAATCGGAACCGAACATCACGCGCTCAGGACCGAAGGCCTCAAATACCGTGTCGAAGTAGGGCTGGAGCAGCTCCACATCCCAGCTCTCATCGCGGACCTCGGTGAGCATGCCGGAGACCTTGCAGCTGACATTCTCGCGCTTGGCGAGTTCCTTCATGTTGTCGGCCCATTCCTGATCGAAGGCGCCTTTCGCAATGCGCGGCTTGGCAATATGATCGACCACGAAGGGCTGATCGGGATGGCGATCGACGAACTGAATAGTCTGAGGCAGGTGCTTGTAGAAGATGAGGATGTCGTAGAGCAGGTCGTATTGCTTAAGACGGGCGACACCCTCGTTGAAGGCGTCGCCGAGGATGAAGTCATCGTCGGGTTCGTCGTGAACCACGTGACGCACACCCTTGAGCTTCTGATAGCCAGCGAATCTCTCCAAGTGAGGTTCGCCGGCGTTCTCACGCAGAGGCACCCAACCGACCACACCGCGGATTTCGGGATTTTCTTCGGACAGCTTCAGCAGGAACTCGGTCTCCTCAATGATCTGGCGGGCCTGCACGGCCACACTTCCAACCGTTCCACCCTCGGCAAAGGCAGACTTCATTTCGGGACCGAGGAAATCGCGACGGATGACGGCGTGATCGTCGGTCATCCACACGTAGTCCGTGTCGTTGATGGCCCACAGGTGATGGTGGCTGTCGATGCGTTCTGACATGAAATTTCAGCGTTTCAGATTTTCATCCGCCTGAGGCGGATTCAGCTTTTTAGTCGACCTTACCCCAGACGCGTTCCATTTGGGCGTAGGCGCGGGGATCGTGCAGTTTGAGTTCAGCACGCACGAAGGGGTAGAAGTCGTTGTGGTAGAAGTAGGCCTCGGTGGCCTCAGCAAAGTACTCCTTGTGGTTGGTGGCACCGTAGTGACGGACCTTCTCACCGGTGTAGAGCAGGGCCTCGTCGTAGAGCTTCTCCTTCATCGCCAGGTGGTAGGCTTTGAAGATCTCCTTGTCGCCGAAGCCGAGAACGTTGTCGTGATAGGAGTGAGCCAACTCGTGGAGGATGACGGCAGGATGTTTGAGCATGTGGTGGCGTGAGAGCAAAGCCTCGGCGCGAGTGATGTGCACCTTCTTCTCCAACCGCGGGTCGTAACCACGATCGATCAGCCAGTCCTTGCCGGGATGATACTGCATGGGCACCAGCTCGTGCTTGTACTCGATCCAGATTTCGAGCTTCTTCATCTCCTTGAGTTGTTTTTCGGGCAGGAGGATGGCGATGCGCTCGAGGTGGTTGCCGAGCATGCTCAGAGCCTTGCCTCCCATCTCGGCGTGCTCACCCTCCAACAGCACGGGTTCCACCCACACGGTCCAGCCCTCGATGTTCTTTTTGACGGGATCGAAGTGCTGCGGCTTGGGCTTGGCCTTCTCTTGCGCAAAGAGAGGCAGAGCGAGTAGGGCAATAAAGGTGATAAGGGTCTTCATGGTGAAAAGTCGGATCAGGTGACGTTGTCCACGCCGGCGTCGTAGTTCCATTGATGGTCGTGGACCGGCTCCAGAATGCGCCGCACTTCCTCAATGAGTTCTTCCTCATAGGGATCTTCGATCCATTCGAGATTGCGCTTGAGCGATCGCAAACGCGCTGTGCTGAACATGGTGGTTTGGAAGGGCGTCTCGTGGAGTGAGAATTGGAGGGCAAGCTTGGCAATGGGCACTCCCGCATCTTCACAGAACTTGGCTGCCTTCTCGAAGATCGCTCGGTGATCGGCATCAGCGGGATGCCAATCGGCCACTTTGCCACCCGTAAGCAAGCCACTGGCGAAGGGCGAGGCATTGATCATGCCGATGTTCTTCTTGTGGCACATGGGCACCAATTCCTCGCCGCGGGTGTCGTTGAGGCAGTAGTGATTGTGGGTAAGGATGCAGTCGACCGGCGCCTCCTCGATGACCTTGTACCAGAGCTTGATGGGATAGATTCCTGCACTGACCGCTCCGATCAGACCCTCCTCCTTGAGTTTCAGCAGGGTCGGGAAGCCTTCCTCGAAGGCCATGTCGACCTTGGAGAAACCCTGATACTCGAAGTCGTGAAGGTGAACGATGTCGATGTAGTCCACACCGAGGCGCTCCATGCTCTCCTCGAGCCCCTTGCGAATGCGCTTCTCGCTGTAGTTGAGCTCATCTTTGCCGTAGCTACCGGGCTCGGTGTACTTGCCAGCCTTGGTCGAGAGGACAAAGCGCTCGCGTTGGATGCCATGCAGGGCCTTGCCGAGCACTGTCTCGGCCACGGTGCCGCCGTAGGCGGGCGCAACGTCGAAATAGTTGATCCCCTCCTCCAATGCCTCGCGCACGGCGGAGATTCCATCCTGCTCGTCGATCTCACGGAACACCCCGCCCAGAGCCGACGCTCCAAAGCTCACGTTGGAGACGTGAAGGTCGGTCTTACCGAGGTAGTTGTATTCCATGACGCCTGGACTATCGGATGATGCAATAGAGCACGACCATCAGCAGGAAGAGCAGAACCGAAAGGGTGCGCGGATCGGTGATGCCGGTGAACTTGCCGTTCTTGAGTGCCTTCATGGGACTGCCCCAACAGGCATTCTCAAGCTGTTCGTCGGGCAGCGGCTGCGTGGCAAAGCTCACGACCACATAATTAACGATGCAGATGGCACAGAGGATGGGGCCGGCAAGCATAAAGGGAATGCCCAGACCGTGCACCGGATCGGTCACCAAACCTCCAAACTCCTTAGGCAAATCACTGACCAGCGCGCGACCGACATTGGGCATATCCAGGACGAAGTAGATTAGGCCCAGACCACAACCCACCGCGAAGGTGGAGATGGCGGCCTTATTATTGCCGCGCTTCCAGAAGATTCCGAGCACCAACACGGTGGTTACGGCCGGCGCAAAGATCATCGGGATCTTGTTCACCGCCACAAAGATGTTTTCGAACTGCTCGCCCTGAGTCGACCAGAGGATGGCCAGGACCATGATCACACCCGCACTGATCTTGCCGGTGCGCACCAGACTCGCATCGGGTGCTTCGGGCTTCATGCGTTTGAGAATATCAAAGGAGATGATCGTTGCGCAGCTATTGAGGTCCGAGGCGATGGTGCTCATCAGGGCCGCCAAGAGACCAGCGGCGATCAGACCCACAAGGCCCTTGGGAACCACCAAATTGATCAGGTTAGGCAAGGTGGTGTTGTAGTTGGTGCTTCCATCCTCCTTGAGGCCGAATTCCATCGCTCCATTTTTTGCCAACACATAGGCAACCACACCGGGCAGTACAATCACGAAGAGAGGTAGGATCTTAAGGAAGCCGGCGAAGATGGCACCGTTCTGTCCGGCACGTTCGGTTTTGGCACCCAGCACGCGCTGGACGATGGTCTGGTCCGAACACCAGTACCAGATACCCAGAACCGGATAACCAAGCAAAATGGCCAGCCAGGAGAATTCATTGAGGTAGCCCTTTTCATCATGAATGGGGTGGATCATGCTCAATTTCTTGGGGTCCACCTCACCCTTGAACTCTTCATAGCTATTGATGCCGACTTCTGGCAGGTGATTGATGGCCAAGTAGGTGACGAGCAGCGCACCACCTAGCAAGAGGAAGGTCTGGATGGTTTCGGTGATCACCACCGCCTTTAGTCCGCCAAGAATGGTGTAGATCACAGTGATCAACGAAATGATCATGATCGCCGGGAACAACGGGATGCCGTTCCAATCGTAGCGCATGGGCACGCCGAGCATGGATTCAAACACCGTGGCACCGGCATAAAGGCTGATGCCGATGTGCACCAACAGGGCACCGAAAATGCAGATCACTGCAAGGAAGGTTCGGGCCGATTTGCTATAGCGACGCTCAAGGAACTCAGGCAGTGTGTGGATGCCGGTGCGGAAGTAGAAAGGTGAGAAGAAGAGGGCGAGAGCAATCAGACAGAAGGCCGCCATCCATTCGAAGTTACCCTGCACCAGGCCCACGCTGGCACCGGCTGCAGCCAAACCGACCAGGTGAATGGTCGAGATGTTGGAGGCGAACATCGCACCACCGATGCTGAACCAACCGAGGGATTTACCGGCGAGGAAGTACTGATCACTGCTGGCTTTCTTACGATAGCCGACCTTGATGCCGATGATGGTGATACCGATCAGGTAGGCGGCGATGATGAAGATATCGAGATTCGATATTTTGGTGGCAACCTTGGCGGCTTCGTCAGCCGTGGCGAAAATTGGGGTGATCATCATGGGTTGGGTGGGTTGGCCTCCTCCCATAAACCCGGGAATCGGCAGGGCGGGAGTATGGAAAGCCCCATCGCCACGGGGCAACCCTCAAATACCACCAATCCGTGGCGATTCAGCCCACAATTGGGCGCCTTGGCCACTCAGTTCAGCGGATTTCCACCTTGTCGCCGCCACCCGCGTCGGCTTTGTCAGGATCTGTATTCTCCCATGTGACGCCCTTCATGCCGACTTCATCGGCTCCCCAGTCCAGAATCACCTCTCCTTTAGGGTCCAGAACCCGAATCAGGCAACCCTTCACTCCCCTGCCCCGAGCACTGCGGGACTCATAGAAGGTATCGGTTTTGATCACCAAGGTGCGGTTGAATTCGAGATCCTGATCGAGCACGTATTCATCCTCGATCGGTCGACGTCTGGTTTCGTCAGCGTAAATCACACGATGCATCACAGTGATGCCCTTGATGGTCTGTTGACCGTTGTTGCGTAGGGAAATCTCGTAATACGAGGTGGTGGAATACTCGGTGGATTTGGCGACCTTCTTAGTCGCCTCCGCCTTGAGGCGGTAATCGATTTTCGCCGGATTTTCCTTCATCCAAGCCGCAATCATTTCCTCATCCTGGGCACAGAAGATGGAGGGATTAACCTCGAAAGTCTTACCATCTTCGCGCTTGATGGTGACCTTACCGCCCGCGTGCGAAACTAGCTCCGCCTTCATCGACTTACCATCATCACTGACGAGTGTGCGAAACTCCGCGGAAGCGGGCAAGCTGACCACGACAAGGACCAAGAGGAAATGAGCAAAGGATTTCATGGGAAGAGTTTTGGTAGGGGTTTCAATAGAAAGGCTTGCCTCTTCAACGAATAACCGCGCGATCCTCAGGCTCTTCGCAATGATCCTTGGGATTGGTGCTCTCCCAGGTGACATTCTTCATGCCAGCGTCGCGGGAAACCCAATCGGTCACGACATTACCCTTGGGATCGAGCACGCGTACCAGCACACCCTTGATGCCATTGCGACTGTGACGGTTGCGCCAGATGGTGACGGGATCGGTGGTGACAATCAAAGTCCGGTTGAAATCGAGTTCCTGCTCAAGCAAGTAGTCTCCTTCAATCATGTGGGTTTCACCCCAGGACTCGTGAAACACACGGTACATCACGCGGATGCCAGTGACCTTGGCTTGGGCATCGTTGCGCACCTTTACCTCGTGGACATAGCTGGTTTCGCTACTGCCTTCACCGTGGGTTTCACGGTCGCGCATCTTCTTGTCTACCTCGATTTCGAAGTCGTAGTTGATGACTTCGGGCTCAGACTTCATCCAGTTGAGAATGGCCTCGTGGTCCTGCTTGCAAAAGATGGCCGGATTCACTTCGAACTCCTTGCCATCCTCACGGCGGATCTTGACCTTGCCACCAGAGTGGGAAACCAGTTCGGCCTTCATGGCTTGGCCACTGTCGCTAACAAAGGTGCGGAATTCAGCGGCTGCAGGCAGGCTGCTGAAGCCAAGTATAAGGGAGATCAGGGCGATGCGTTTCATGAGGGGATGGACCCACTCGCTGGGGGTCGGTGACAACTTAGCAAAAATCAGCCAATTTCCCAATCCGTAAACGCGTAAATAAGATGTAAGCTGCTGTGCGCGTATCAGACAGGTTCTGATAGGCCGAATTGACAGTTAGCCCATGATTTTGCAGGGTGGGAGGTCCGATGAGCAGCCTGGGATTTCGTCCTCATTTTAGTCAGGATCTAGATCTGGATCCGGAGGCGGCCCAGCAGCGCATCATCGAGAAGGTGGAATCCGCGAAGGACGACTGTGAACTGAAGTGCTTTCCGGGTTTCGTGACCCTACGCATCCCCGAGGTGGACCGCCATTTCTGGTCCCCCCGATTGACCCTCTCGCTGGAGGCCGACGACAAGGGTCACACTCATGTCACCGGAACCTATGGCCCCAACGCCAATCTCTGGGCCCTGTTTCTCTATGGCTGGCTGATCACCGCCAGTGCCCTGCTGTTTTCGGGTATTCTCGCAGCCGTTCAGATCACCCTCGACTACACCCCATGGGGCCTCTGGATCTTCTGCCCTTTCTTGGCAGTGGCCATCGCCCTCTACATTACTGCCCAAATGGGCCAGAAACTCGGCGCTTCCCAGACCTACCGGCTGCATCACCTCTACGAGGATGCAATGGGCCGCACTGAGGACCTGCACTGATTCCCAGGCCCTTCAGGCCCCGAAAACATCGAAATCTCAGGGTTTGCAGTCGCTCTAACCGATTAGGCCAATTTAATGCTGGCATTGCCGAAAATGTCTATATTAGTTTCCCTCATCTTAAACCCAATCGGCCATGGAATCTGCACTTATGGAAGGCAATCAACGTACTCGGGATGCATTTCTCGGTGACGTGGTCACCAGTCTGGCCAGCACCCTGCAGCATTCCGTTGGTCTTGAATTGTCCGAAGGCTTCATCAAACAGGTCGGCACCAAGCTCGGGGATGCCATCAGTCGGGATTACGATTCCAGCGCCTCGGAGGGGCAAATGACGGTTGAGCAACTGGCCGAGGTCCTCGTTGATCTCAAACGCAAAATTGATGGAGGATTCAGCGTCGAGCACATCGACAGCACCAAGATCGTGCTAGTCAACGATCGCTGCCCCTTCGGCAACCTAGTGCAGGGGCTTCCCTCACTGTGTCAGATGACCTCTTCGGTCTTCGGTAAGGTTGCCTCCCAGCACTTCGGCTACGCGAGGGTGGAGATCAAGGAATCGATCGCCAGGGCCAATGGCCGATGCCGAGTGGTCGTTCATCTCGAGGAGCCTCCCGTAAGCGGCATGCTGCCGGGCACCGAATTCCGTGGCTGAGCCCGAGGAGCATTGGGCAGGCGATCGGGCAGGCAAGAGGTAGGAGTACCTGCACTGATCGGGGTCAGCTTCTCGGCAGATCCCCACCAGATACACTTGCGGCCTCGGCTTTGCGCGCCCAACATCCCGCGCGCAACCCCTGCATCCCACCATGAACGGTTCCCGTATCCTCACTACCGCCCTCTCCATCAGTCTTGCCAGTCTCATGACCAGCCACGCAGACCTCCTCCCCGTACCCGACCGCGGCTTCATCAGTTCGCGCCCCGCCAAGAACTGGGAAGAAGGCCTCATCACCGGCAATGGCACCTTGGGCATGCTCGCCTTCAGTCATCCCACTGAAGAGCGCATCATTTTCACCCGCGAGGATCTGTTCATGCCCATGGGCGCACCTGTCGTCCCTCCGGACCAGTCGATGCATCTGCCCGAAATCCGCAAGCTGATCGCCGAGGGCAAATACAAGGACGCCGAAAAACTCCAAGCCAAGCATTCTGGTCAGGAAGGCTTCATGTATCCCGATTACTTCGTGCCCGCCTTCGACCTACTCATCGAGCAAGCCGGTGGCGAGCACAAGGATTACGCCCGCACCGTCAACTTCGCCACTGGTGAGGCCTTGGTGTCTTGGACCAACGACGCTGGCACCCTCGAGCGTGGCATGTTCGTCTCGCGCAAGGATGGCGTGGCCGTCGTTCGCCTCAGCTCCGACAAACCCGGCGGCGTGGGTGTGAAACTGAAGCTGGTGCAGCGTAAGACCAGCGATGAGTTCAACAAGGACACCGACATTGCCAAGAAATCGAGCGACTCCTTCAAGGAACACTTTGGCGACATCAAGAGCAACTCCACCGGCAACTCCCTCTCCTACAGCATGCAGTGCCTCAAGGCCTATGAAGGCAGCATCACCGCCGTCAACGGCCACGCCCGGGTGACCGTCAAGGGCACCAATAAAGTCGAAGCCAAGGAGGACGGCTCCTTGTGGATCAAGGACGCCGATGAAGTTCTCATCCTCGTCGACATCGCCCTTCCCAAGAAAAAGGGCACCGACCTCTTCAAGGAGCTGGAGGCCAAACTGGCCAAGGTCGGCTCCGACTACGACAAGCTCCTTGCCGACCACGCCAAACTTCACGGCAAGCTCTTCAACCGTGTAAAGCTCAACGTCGGCGGCACTGCCGAGGACCACAAGAAGACCACCGAGGAACTCCTTGAACTCTCCACCTGGCAGGACATCAACCCTGCCCTGATCGAGAAGCAGTTCGATGCCGGTCGCTACAACATCATTTCCTCCACCGGTGTGCTGCCTCCCAACCTGCAGGGCAACTGGGGCGGCACTTACGTTCCCAACTGGGCCAGTGACTTCACCCACAACGGCAACGTGCCCTCCGCCATCGCCGCCAATCTACCCGGCAACATGCCCGAGCTGATGCCGGCCTACACCAGCTACATCGAGTCACTGATCCCCGACATGCAGCTCAACGCCAAGCACCTGTTCGGTTCGCGCGGCATCGTCCTACCCTCGCGCACGACCACCAACGGCTACAACAACGCCTACTCGAAGAACTTCGCCGGTGGCATGTGGGTCGCGGGTGCCGGCAAAGCCGCCCGCTTCTTCTACGACTACTACCTCTTCACCGGAGACAAAGACTTCCTCAAAAAGCACGCCATTCCCTACATGGAAGAGGTGGCCCTGTTCTTTGAGGACTACTGCACCGAGGACAAAAACGGCCAGTATATCTTCTCACCCTGTCAGTCTCCTGAGAACTGGCCCTCCGGTGTTCCCAAGGAACAACGCGCCCAGGCCAGCTACAATGCCACCATGGACATCGCCGTGGCCAAGGAGACGCTGCACAACCTCATCCACGCCTCTCGCACTCTGGGTGTGAACGCCGACAAGATCCCCAAGTGGGAAGGCATGCTCAAAAAGATGCCGCCTTACATGCTCAATGAAGACGGCATCATCAAGGAATGGCTCACCCCGCGCCTCGGCAACCAAGACGCCCACCGCCACTCCTCACAGCTCTACCCGCTCTATTACGTGCTGCCCCAAGAGATCGAAGCCGACGCCAAACTCCTCGAAGGTTTCCGCAAGAGTGTGGAATTCAAGCTCGCCGAACACTGGAAGGACCCCGAGGACCGCGGCTTCATGTCCTTCGGTCTGGTCCAGCTGGGTCAGGTCGTCTCCACCCTTGGCGACGGTGAACTCTCCTACCTCTGCCTGCGCCACCTGGTGAACCGCTTCTGGCTCAACAACCTGGCCTCCATGCACAACC
>CAZIPY010000125.1:0-3067 GCA_964541125.1 uncultured Luteolibacter sp.
TAGCTCTCGAGCACGTCCTTGGCGACGGTGTTGCCGGCCTTGAAGGCGGCCTCGAGACGATCGGTGTCGGCTTCGTAGAGGAAAACCTGGGTCTTGAGAACCTCGCCGGCTTGCTGGGCAATGGAAGTATCTTCGCCAAGGGCGAGATCGAGCAGCACTTCCACCGAAGGGCCGCCCTTCATGTGGGACAGCAACTCGAAGGCGAAGGTCGGGGTGATTTCCTCCAGAGAGACTGCACCCTGCACGATTTCCTTGAGGAACTTGGCTTTGACGCCAGCGGCACTGGTGGTGCCCGGAAGGGTGTTATAAATAAAGAAGTGGAGCGAGTCTTCGCGATGCGGATTCGCGGGATCCTTGATCTGATCGATGACTTCGGACAGGAGGGCACCGTCGTCGATGGGCTTGGGGTTCAGGCCCTGGCCCTTGCGCTCTTCGATCTCGGCGATGTAATCGGAATACAGACTCATGAGTGGGCGAGAGACTTCTGCAGAAGTCTGCGGATTTCAAGCGGTTTGGGCGTTTTGAGGGGCTGTGGAGGCAATTTTTGCCGCTGGAAGGCTGAAATCAGCCAAGCGGAGCCTGATTCAGGAAGATCTGGGACCTGATGAGTGCTCTGGGCACAAAAAAAACCGGCGCCCTCACGGGCGCCGGCTTGGAGAGTTTCAGCATCTTAACTTAGAAGCCGACCTGAAGGCCGATGGAGCCGCCGACAGTGCCGTCGTAGCCTTCAGTGGAACCAAAGACGGAGGCGTGGATGGCAGCGCTGTCGCAGACCTCGTAAACCAGCTCGGCACCAGCGCGAACCCAGAGATCATCAAAATCTTCATTCGCGAGGGCGAAGGGAGTCATTACTGCAGTGCCGTAAAGGGTGTCCACGTCAGATTCGCGGTAAACCGCTTCGGTCATGAGGCGGACAGCAGCCTTGTCGTTGATCTCGTAATCGAAATCGACTCCGAGGCGAATTTCGTGATCGACGCTGTCCTGCGAACCGAAGGTCGCGGGAGTCAGACCGCCAGTTTCGGTGAAGCCGTCGGCTTCAGCGTGAATGAGGGTGTATGCAAGGCGGGGAGTCACAGACCACTCACCAAGGCTCGTCAGGTCCTTCCAATCGGCGCGCAGACGGAATGCGGTGTTGGTGGCATCGGTGGAGCCTCTGGAGAAGCCTGGGTCAGAGGAATAACCGCGGGTGGTCTTCACGTCGTAGTCGCCGTAGTAGACAAGAGCGGAAAGCACCAAGCCATCCCAAGGAGTGATGTAGTTGGCTTCGAGAACGGCAAACTCACCTTCGATGTCGCTGTTGCCGCCAAAGGCAGTGTCTTGTTCCACATCGGTGGAGCCGATGCCGAGACCGAGGCGGAAATTCTCAAAGATGTCACGGCTGGCACCGATCTCACCAGTGTATTGAGTGGAATCGACGTCGTCGATGTCGGCGTAATCACCGGTCACCCAGGTATGCCAACCATTTTCACCAACCGGGGAGTCAACCAGCAGGCGGTGGTGGGCACCGTTGATGGTGAGGGAGGCCAAACGGGGAATGAGGTGATGAACGCGGAAGGCCTGATTCAGGTCAGCCACATTGAGAGCAGGGATGATGCTGAAGTAGAGGACGTAAACCTCGTCATCGAGCGGGCTCTCACCATTGTTGCGAGTGATCGAGCCGGTGCCGAGGAGGCCGAGGCCAGCTTCAGTCACCGCCGCGGTGTAGGTTTCACCAATCTCGAGCCGGCCGCCGGTCACGCCGAGCACACCACTGGTAAAGATTGAAGCATGCTCGGAAACGACAACCGCATAGTCACCAGCAGCGAGACTGACGGGGCTAAGGCTGGCGAGATTGACACCTGAGGTTCCAGAATTACTGGCGAGCAGAGCATTGCCATTGGTGATATCGAAAAGCCCGATCGAAGCATAGTAGGGATTTCCAGAGGATCCAGTGGTGCTGAAGGTGTAGTCTCCAGCATTGCCGAGGATGCCGTAGTTGGTGGTCGAGGCCGAGTGGGCTGACATGGCGGCTGCCATGGAAAGGCCAAAGATGAAGGTTGCGATGCGTTTCATTGGATTTCAGGTGATGAGGAGGGGGTAGGACACGTTTTCAGCACGAGCCTGCGGCGAGAGAATCATGAAAACTTCTCCAGATGGCAAGAATATATCTGGCCGGTGCCCGCTCGAACGTGGACAGCAATACTCTGACAGATTTAGGTTGTTAGCCGTTAATAGATGACGAGTCACAAAAAAGCCGCCGCCCCTCTCGAGGCGACGGCTTTGTGAAAGGTTCGAAGAACCGGCTTATTCAGCCGACCAGCGGCTCGCTGGTTTCGTTGGCGGCATCGCCACCATTGCCGGCTTCGCCACCACCGTCGTTCTTCTGATCGCGCAGGTGGGCACGGATGGACATCTTCACGCGGCCGCGCTCGTCGACGCCGAGGCATTTCGCGGTGACGGTGTCGCCCTTCTTGCAAACGTCCTCGACCTTCTCGGTGCGGCCTTCGGCCAGCTCGGAGATGTGGATGAGGCCGTCCTTGCCGGGAAGGACTTCCATGAATGCACCGAAGGCAGTGACGGAGACAACGGGACCGGTGTAGGTCTCGCCGACTTCGACTTCCTTGAACATGCGATCAATCATTTCCTTGGCGCGCTCCAGTCCAGCTTCCTTGGAAGCGTAGATGTGCACGGTGCCGTCGTCCTCGATGTTGATCTCAGCACCGGACTCGGCCTGGATGGCCTTGATGTTCTTGCCGCCAGGTCCGATGAGCTCACCGATGCGGTCAGCAGGAATGCTGAGGCTGACGATGCGCGGAGCGTAGGGGCTCATCTCGCTCGGAGCGGTGATGGACTCAGCCATCTTGTCGAGCACCAGGGTGCGGCCGTTCTTGGCGATGTGGATGGCTTCCTCGAGCATGGGCAGCGGCAGGCCGGGCAGCTTGAGGTCAAGCTGGTAACCGGTCACACCGTCGCTGGTGCCACAGAGTTTGAAGTCCATGTCGCCGTAGAAGTCCTCGGAACCGATGATGTCCAAGAGCATCTTGTGCTCCTTGAGGGAACCATCGTCGTTGTTCTCGGTCACGAGACC
>CAZIPY010000126.1:0-1977 GCA_964541125.1 uncultured Luteolibacter sp.
AGAGAATCCATGGAGAACTGTGAACGGCGGCGGTTCAGCAGATACATGAGGGCCACACCGGTGAGGATGGCGTAATAGAAGGGGCGCATGTGGCTCTGCTGGAGGGCAAAGATGACGGCGGCCAAAGCCAGCACAATAAGCGGCATCATGACGGTGAGCTCATCGGTGGCCTTCACTTCCTCATCATCCGTCCGCTTGGAATGCTCCCAGAAGTCGATGGCAGCGATGTTGAGCATGCACAGCACCCCGAAACAGATGAACTCACGGGAAAGAATCAGGCCCATCATTCCACGAAACTCGCTATTGAAAACTTGGCTGGAAAGACCTGTGGCATAGACGTGGGCAGTCATCGCCGTGCCATAGGCAAAGGCGAGACCCGCTATCAGGTTCTTGGAGATCCCTACGTCCTCCCGGTTCTCGCTTGCGAGCATGGACAGACCAAAGAAACCGGCCACCAAGATCCCCCCCGTCGTGAGGTAACTGAAGATCGCTCGTGGCAACTCCATCACCAAAAAGTAGCAGGCACCCAACATAGCGATGGCGAGCAGCCAGCTCAGCAATTTGCGGTAGCGGGCATGAAAGCGATGACGCGGTTCCAGCTTCTCTGGGGTGGCGCTCATCATCGATACGTCCAGCAGACGATCGAAGACGTAGATGGACCAAACGACCAAGCCCAGAGCCACGTACGCATACCACGGATGATAACCTAGCCGCCAAGACTTGGCGAAGACGTGGAGCCAAGCCACCGCCACCAGAGGAGCATCAAGGCTCAGCAGGTTGGGATACAGCCACCAAGGCTTTCTTTTGAGGTCGGTCACGCCGTAATGAGCATTCCCGAGCAACTCCCTGAGCGCAAGTGGTTAAAACGACAAGGTCGAACTCTGAACGTCCAACGTTTAACGTCCAACGTCGAAGTTTGAATAGGGTTCAGAACGGCGCAAGCTGCCAGCGTGTCGAGCGAATCTCGGACCATGATCACGCCCGGAATGACCGGTCGCAGAACGCTTCGACGTTCAGCGTTGGAAGTTGGAAGTTCGAGCGCCTCCGGCGCTCAAGCCATCATCTCTTCGATGATTTCGGTCGATTTGGCCTTGCCCACGAGGTGCTGGGCGATGGCAAAACCGAAGTCCAGTGCAGTCCCGGGACCACAGGAGGTGATGAGCTCACCATCGATGACCACCCGTTCATTGAGAGCACCAGGGAGACCTTCCTTGCAGGACTCGTAGCAGGTGAAGCGCTTACCTTCCAGCAAGCCCACCTGATCGAGGATGAGCGGGGCGGCACAAATCGCGGCCACAGTCTTGCCCGCATCGGCGAACTCTTTGGCCAGCTTGCCAGCACGGCCATCTTCGAGCAGCTCCATCACGGCGGGACCACCGGGAATCATCAGGCAGTCGTAGTCGGAAGGATTGAGATCATCGAGCAGGGCGTCGCCACCCACCTTGATGCCCTCCTTGCCGGTCACCAAAAGCTCCTTCATCGCTGCGATGGTCACTTCCACTCCGGCACGACGCAGCACGTCGATGGGGGCCACAAATTCGGTTTCCTCAACACCTTCGTTGAGCAGACAAAGCACTTTCTTGGTTTCCATGGGAGTATTCAGGTTTGATTAAGTGAGGCCGACAGCAGAACGCACACGATCGAGCACCTTAGTCGCCTCTTCACGAGCACGCTGGGCACCGGCATTCAGCACCTCGTCGACGTAGCCGCTGTTCGCAAGGATTTCCTCACGCTTGGCGCGCATGTCGGCAAAGTAGTCCCAGTAGGCTTCAGCGAGACGCTTCTTGAGGTCGCCGTAACCGCAGCCGCCCTGTTCGTGGTCGGCGACCATCTGGGCGAAAGCCGGTTCGTCTGCGAAAAGTTTGTAGAGCGCGAGGATGGTCGAGTTCTCGGTGGGCTTGGGATCCTCCACCGGGGTCGAATCGGTGGTGATGCGCATGATAAGCTTCTTGAGCGGCTTTTCGTCGCCGAAGATGG
>CAZIPY010000127.1:0-6830 GCA_964541125.1 uncultured Luteolibacter sp.
ATACGATTCCCTCAATGCGAGCATTAAGGCCGCCATGGAGTCACAAAAATTCTCAGCCTATGGAGGATTATCTCAGAGCGGTGATTCCGCCAAAGCAATGGCTCTGAAAAGGGAAATCGATCATCTGCAAAATCCATGGCATGACGAAAACGTATTGCTGGAGGAGGTGAACTCATTCGCTGGTGAGATCCAAGCGGCAAGCGAAGAATTCACGGCGGCTGGTGAAGCCGTGCGCATGGCCGCACGTGAATTTGAGCAGAGCGCCGAGGCAGTCAAAAGGCTTGAAGAGCATCACGACGTTCAACGAAACGCCGAGCAAAGCTCCGTGATGGCACGCCTTGAAGGCCAGACTGCATCGAGTGCGCGTGCTGGCCTCGATGTGCTTCGTGGTGCCAATGGCTTGAGTTACCCAGGGCAGCAGCAGGTCAACGCAGCAATTGCTGGTGTCGAGAACATGCTCAGTGATGAGATTTCGGATGCCGAGCAGGCAGAGAAGATCCGTGGGCAGTGGCAGCTACTGACGAACAACCTGCATGCGAAAGACCAGGCGATGCTTGAAGGCATGGCTGATGCGGATCGGAACATTAAGAGCGTCATAACTCAAATTGAAGCCCTGAAGGATAAAATGAGAAGCGACGGCGTTAAAATCAACCAACTCGGCAATTAAGAAATGAGCTGGACCATCAAAGGAGAATCAGGAAAGGCGCTCGATGAAACCGTGCGTTCACTGGACTCTCTTGGCGAGATTGGCGCTCGACTGACGCTGGCCTCCCTCGACTCAGATTTGTTCGAGGCGACCATCGCCACCGAGGATGCGGCCGCGACCGGCGCACTCATTCCAGATGAAGGGCAACAGGTGGAGTTGTTTCACGACTCAGTTCGCCGCTTCAAAGGAAACATCACTATTCCACGCGTTCAGATCCGACAGATCTCCATCACGGCCGAAGGGCCATGGTGGTGGATGCAGCGCATCCAGCTCACCCAAGACCAGGACGATGCCGAGGGCACCACCGATGCTCGGCCGAGCTTTGTCTTTCCTACTCAGGACCTGAAGACATCCATCACCGATCTGATCAATCGCGCCATTACGGACGGTGTTCCCATTACCCTGGGAACCATCGACGACATGTTCACTTTCCCTCGCATCACGCTCAGCCAGATGAGTTACGCGCAGGCACTTGCCGAGTTGATGCGAATCGTTCCCGATGCAGTGGCTTGGTTCGACTACACCGGCACAGGAAATCCATCACTCAATGTCTCACGCCGTGGAAACATGAGCACCACGACCATCGCCCTCGGCACAGATAATGTGGAAGAGTTGGACGTCTGGCCTCGACTGGACCTCGAGGTGAAGCAAGTCGAGGTGGTTGGAGTTGAGCGTGACTCAACCACTGGTGATGCAACGTGGAACTCGCAAGCGTCCGGAACACCAACGACCGGCAAGAATCAGATTGTAGTGATCTCGGGTCCGGAGGTGAACGACTTCCTGCCAGAAGAGAAGGACTCTCAGATTGAGCTTAAGACCTTTGCCATGCCAACTGGTGGAACCGCTCTTAGCTCGCTGACCGAATCATCCACTCACTCAGCGACCGATGCGGGAGCTGACATCCTCGCCTTTGTTAAAGACAGGGAGCCGATCATTGCGGGCTTCATTCGTGAATTTGGCAGTGATTTTGGGGACTACCTCATTGTCTCCAATGGAGGGCGCTTCAACGTGTCAAACTTCACCTCTGGCAGCCTGAACGGCGCTCCCAGACAGGACCTAGATAAGCCCAATCTTGTTTCAACCGAGAGCACTTCAGGCCTGTATGTGGTATCCAACCAAGAGCAGGTTCCAGACTGGCTGGCTGATGAGAACGGGCTCACCGTAGTGAGAGCGAGCCTCACGGGCTGGCTTCGATACACGCGCTACCCTGAAGAAGATGCTCCTGACTTTTGGCAGTGGATTGGTGATCGTGCTGTCCGCCAGATGACTGGATATCTGCCTAACGTGAGTGGGCAAACTTCAGGTGAATTCCAGCGCAATACCTTCTTCGAGTTTTCGATCCCGGCCATCCTCGTGTCTCAAGCGTATGCGACTCTGACGACTGTCTATCGCCAGTGGGCATTCGACTACATCCAGCCACCTGCAGGACTGGCAGGCAATCTTCAAGGCGCGCAGGATTGGATTCCTCACGAGGGCAGAATCAGGACCGTAGCTGACGAGGTCGATGGCTCTCCGGACTTGAACAAGGGAATCAACATCAGCAACGGCCGGGCTTCACTTGCGACGATGAAGGCTCTGCCCAAGTCCATTGTCTATGAGATCCAGCGCGGCCGGAAGACTACCAATCTTGGCCCGCCAGCACGCGCTGACTTCGGCACGCTGGCCAACCGCTTCAAGCGCCACCCCAAAGACAACATCACCTACCTGTAATCATCATGCCGCTTGGTTAATCACTGACCCAGCAAACCATCTGACACCATGAACCTCAAAGGCACCATCCGCACCAGTTACACCTACAGTATTCCACTCTTCCATGAAGACGCGGCTTGGTCACCCAATGGTGATTGGAACCACATCTTCACTGCTAAGCGCAGCAAGAAAGATTCGGATACCGACGCTGTGTTCCAGAAGCAGCTCGGTTCGGGTATTGTCATCAATGGGAGCAATGCCGAGATCACCATCATCCGGACTGACACCGAGAACATGGAGGCTGATGCCACCCTCTATTGGGACATCATGAGCCGCCACAGTAGCACGGGGGAGACTCGCCGCCCGAATGACGGCAAGCTGAAGCTGGAGCTGGATACCACGCGTGAGATTGAGACCAGTCAAACGATCTACACAGCTGAGCCTCCTAACGCATATACTGGTCCAGCCGGTGCTGATGGTGCGGACGGCAAGACGGTCCTCAATGGCACGAGTGATCCTGGTGGTGGAGATGGCGTTGATGGCGACTTCTACATCAATACGTCGACCAATACTCTATTCGGCCCGAAAGCCTCTGGTAGCTGGCCTGCAGGTGTGAACCTGGTAGGCCCGCAGGGTGCGACTGGTGCCACTGGAGCAACCGGCGCTCAAGGCCCGGCCGGTGACGATGGCGCGGATGGTGCCGCTGGTCCGCAGGGTGCGACTGGTCCGCAAGGTGCGACTGGACCTCAAGGCCCTCAAGGTGACGCAGGCCCAACCGGCGCTCAAGGCCCGGCGGGTAACGATGGTGCGGCTGGTGCTGACGGCAAGACGGTGCTCAACGGCACAAGCAACCCTGGCAGTGGTGACGGCGTTGATGGTGACTTCTACATCAACACGGCGACCAGCACGCTCTTTGGTCCGAAGAGCGGTGGTGCATGGGGAAGCGGTACTAGTTTGGTTGGCCCTCAAGGCGCGACTGGTGCCACTGGTGCGACCGGCGCAACTGGTGCTCAAGGCCCGCAGGGTGATCCCGGTGATGATGGCGCTGATGGTGCCACTGGACCGCAAGGCGCGACTGGTCCACAAGGCCCACAAGGTGATGCTGGCCCAACCGGCGCGACTGGTGCTCAAGGTCCAGCCGGTAACGATGGAGCTGATGGTGCCGATGGCGCGGCCGGTGCTGATGGTAAGACCGTGCTCAACGGCACGAGTGATCCTGGTGGCGGCGACGGCGTTGATGGCGACTTCTACATCAATACGTCGACCAATACTCTATTCGGCCCGAAGGCGTCTGGCAGCTGGCCTGCAGGTGTGAGCTTGATTGGCCCGCAAGGTGCGACTGGTGCCACAGGGGCGACCGGCGCAACTGGTGCTCAAGGTCCGGCCGGTAACGATGGGGCTGATGGTGCAACTGGCGCTCAAGGCCCAGCTGGTAACGATGGCGCTGATGGCGCGGCCGGTGCTGATGGCAAGACGGTCCTCAACGGCACAAGTGATCCTGGTGGCGGTGATGGAGTTGATGGCGACTTCTACATCAACACGAACACCGACACGCTCTTCGGGCCAAAGGCTGGTGGCAGCTGGCCTGCAGGCACTAGCCTGGTTGGCCCACAAGGTTCGACTGGTGCAACCGGCGCAACTGGTGCTCAAGGCCCAGCCGGTAACGATGGTGCTGATGGCGCAACTGGCGCGGCCGGTGCTGACGGTAAGACGGTGCTAAATGGCACGAGTGATCCTGGTGGCGGCGACGGCGTTGATGGCGACTTCTACATCAATACGAACACCGACACGATCTTCGGTCCAAAGGCGGGCGGCAGCTGGCCTGCAGGCACTAGCCTGGTTGGCCCGCAAGGTCCGGCGGGTAACGACGGCGCTGATGGTGGCGCAGGCGACTCCAATCGTGAGGACATCAATCTCACCTCGCACGGTTTCGCGGCCAAGGATGTGCTCTATCTTAACGGATCAACATGGACGAAGGCGGCAAACACCTCGGCTGCCGCTGCTGAGGTGATTGGTGTCGTTGAGTCAGTCGCAGATGCTGACAACTTCACCATCGTCTACAGCGGCAAAATGACCATCACGACGCATGGCATCGGCTCCAACGGTGCTGCCGTCTTCCTTGGAACGGGTGGTGCAATGACCACCACCGAACCTTCCACAACTGGAACAATCTCCAAACCTATTGGTGTTATCCGAAGCGCAGATATCATCATGCTCAACATCATGCGCGGCATCGAGAATCCATGAGTAGCGCAATACTAAGAGCGCTGCTTGGTGACGGCGCAGCAGGTGTAGACGGGAAGATCACTCTTCTCGCAACTGCAACTGCGAGCTTGGACACCTCTGTTGAGTTCACAGGGCTGTCTTCGAACTATAAGAAGTTCATCATCATTGCCGATAACGTCAATGGCGGGACCGCAGGGCAATTCCAGATGCGCTTCAGCACCAATAATGGCTCTAGCTATGATAGTGGCTCAAATTACACATGTGGCTTTGCAGGGCGTGTTGCAGAGACCGCTGGCGGCAGCAATGTGCATGTTGGATCTAGTGAGGGGATTTCACAGTTCAACCTTTCTGATACGGACTCGTTGGGAAATGGAGCCAACCAAGCTTCTTGCTTCATCATTGAGATCTTTAATCCAAGCGCATCCCAATACACCCACATGACTTATTCTGAGGTGAACATCGATTCAAATGATGAACACACTCACAGCACGGGAGGTGGAGTGTATCTTTCGACTACTGCCGTGGATGCCATCCAGTTTTTCAGATCAGCTTCTGCAGCCTTCAATGGAACCTTCAAACTTTACGGAGTGGAATGAGCAGCGCAATAGGGACATCTAAAATTCCAGCAGGCGCAGTAGGCGCGGATGGGGAAATGCAGCTCATTGCGTCTGGCTCTGCGTCTAATGACGCCAATATCGATTTCACATCACTAGGCTCCTACCACACCCTGCGTCTTGATGTTGAGGGTGTGCAACCTGCCACCGATGACGTGTTTCTCACTCTCGAAATGATTGAGTCTGGCGGCACCTATGGCGCAAGCAACGCATATAATTCCTTCTTTTCTGGCAGGCGCACGGGCTTAGGGCAAACCACCAGCTCCCTCTTGGCCCAATCTAATTTTCAGATCATGGGTCTGACGGGAGAAGGTATTGGCAATGCAACCAATGAAGAGGGGGCAGGAAGCATCTACATATACAACCCGCAAGATGCTAATAGCGTTTTAGCGATCGCGGGGCTTGTCAGCTATCGCCTCGCCTCTGAAACCTCTGGATTCGTTGGCCAAGTAGCAGGGGTGAGAAACACTCAAGATGCCTTTGTTGAGATGCGACTGGCCATGTCCAGCGGCAACATCAACAAAGGAGAATTCAAGCTCTATGGAATGACATGACAATTCTACAATCACAACTAGGCGCAGCCGGTCCAGGTGGTGCCAGCGCAATGGAGCTTATCTCTTCTTCGGATGCCGACAACGTGGCTTCGGTTGCATTTACAGGACTTTCATCAACTTACTTCGCTTACATCCTGGTGATGTCACGGGTCCGCGCTCTCTCAGGACACCCGCACCTTTGCATGCGGACGAGCAGCAACAACGGGTCCAGCTATGATTCCGGTGCGTCTGATTACGCATGGACTGGCTATGGTCGAAACGATGGAGGCAACGCCTTTGCAGGCTTGCTTGCAGATTCATATCTGCGAATTACGGGAGATGGGGCAAGCCGCGACCTCGGAACTGACGCAGCAGAGGAGGTTTATGGGCACCTCGTCATCTTCAACCCAAGCGCATCAGAATACACGAAAGTCGTGGGACAAATTAGCTACCAAGACAATGATCTAGACCCTGTGGCATTCAGCGCGGGGGGAGTGCGTCTCAGTGCCGCTGATGTCGATGCTATCCAAATCCTCATGGACTCAGGAAACCTCTCCGGAACCTTCAAACTCTATGGGCTAAAAGCCTAATAACCCCACACCGCCATGTCACGAACCAAACTAGTAGATGGGGAACGCCTTCCCCTCACCCCCTCAGAAGAAGCCGAGGCTGATGCCCGTGACGCTGCCGCCGCTGCTGCCAAGCCTGCACGAGATGCCGCCCAGGCATTATTCAACCAAGCCTCTGCCGTTTTTGGCAGCATGGAGAAATGGGAGCAGATCTTTTGGAGACCCTTCCGCGAAGAGATCGGCGACATGATCCTTGCAGGGGATGTGGCTGGCATCCGTGAGGTGTTGGAGCAGATGCCCACTCTTTATCCGGGGGCTGAAGATCGCCGCCAAGAGTTCCTACGCCTGCTCCCGCCTCGATGAGACATTGCGACGTCCAGAACAGGCTGTGCAGACCCTCTGCATGACGCCTTCAGACCGGCCTGCAGCGCCCCGAATCGCTCAAAATTATCAGATTCGTGGCAAAAGTTCTCAAATCGGTTGGCAATTTACA
>CAZIPY010000128.1:0-13506 GCA_964541125.1 uncultured Luteolibacter sp.
CCCAGTTTCCGATCTCGATACCGAATTGATCACCCGCCAGACCCTCACTTGTTACCTTGCTTGCGCCCACAACGAAGCCCAAGTCAATCTGGTCAACGCACCGGCCGGCGCCAAAGAGCATGGCCTGTAAGTGGGTGAGTCGACTGTGGCCCTCGCCACCAACTGCGCCGAGCTGATCGAGGTGACCGCCATCAAGGGCGGTGAAACCTGCCGCGTGGCCGGCACCTTCTACGGAAAATCGGCCCGCATCGTGCACATCGCCGGTCACAACGTGGAGACCAGCCCCAGCGGCCGCCTGCTCTTCGTCGAGAACGACGACCGCCCCGGCATCGTCGGCCAGGTGGGCACTATGCTCGGCGAAGCCGAGGTGAATATCGCCAACATGGCCCTCAGCCGCACCGAAGATCACAGCCGTGCGGTGACCGTGATTGAGGTGGATACCGAGCCCACAGCGGCCCTTTTGGACACCCTCAAGTCCACGCCTGGCATCATCCGCGTATTGAGCTTCGAGCTCTAATTTCGCCCTAGATCCGTTGATTTGAGGGGATTCCAAAATCGTTAAGGCATGAAAAATATTGGCAAAATCGCGTTGCCAATCCCGATTTCAGCCCGCTAGAGTGACCTCAGCATGAAAAAACTCCTCGTTTTCACCGCGGCATCCCTTGCCCTGACCATGGCAGCTCCGGCTGACATCCAGAACCCTCCGGGTGCTCAATACACCCCGACCCGCAAACTGGGTCGTGCTCTCAGCAACATTCTCTACGGCTTCGTTGAAGTTCCCGAGCAAATCGTCCGCAAGACCGATGCCTATGGCCGCAAGGCTGGCTGGAGCTGGGGCGTGACCGAAGGCTTCAAGCGCACGGGCCAACGTCTTGGCTATGGCTTCCTCGAGCTGGTGACCTTCCCGTTCCCAACCAACAGCGGCACCTTCCGCCCGATGTATCGTCAGTGTGGCAAGGACAATCGCATTGAGATGAATCCCACTCAGGGTCTTTCCGAGTTCCCGCCCGAACTTGGTTTTGAAACACACTATCGCTACACCCGCGATCAGAAATACTGATTACGGATCAGCTGATTCTTTTGAAACCCGATTCGCTCATGCGGATCGGGTTTTTTATTTAGCAGTGTGGGGGTCAGCCCTGCTTTTCACGCCACTTCTTCTTCCACTCCGGTTCCTTCTCCTTGTAGGTCGAAGCGGGGAGTTCGTCGTCGAATTCAAAGCGGCCACTGCCCCGCAACAGGGTGCCGAGTTCTTTGGCTTCCTTGACTAGTTCAATCATTCGCTCCGGGGACAGCCCCGGCTGTTTTTGTTCAGCCTTAACTGCAGCGATGCGTCTCTGCAACACAGTGCTAGACAGTAAAGCTAGAGAGTATTCGGCCGCTTGCATGGCATCCTCCGGCGCCCCTTCCAGCCCGGCTTCGCCCA
The DNA here is from genome assembly GCA_964541125.1 of uncultured Luteolibacter sp. Taxonomy (GTDB): domain Bacteria; phylum Verrucomicrobiota; class Verrucomicrobiia; order Verrucomicrobiales; family Akkermansiaceae; genus Luteolibacter. The sequence continues at coordinate 1,427 of CAZIPY010000128.1, forward strand.
TCAGGGCTTGGCGGTCGGCTTCGGGTAGGCTGCCGATGAAGGCATTGATGGACGCGGGAGATGTGGGGTCCGGGGTCGAACCCAGAATGGTTTCGAGCAGCGCAATGCCCTCCACCCAGCGGGCGGCTTCATGGATGGTTTCAAATTGTTCTCCGAGAAGGTTCTGCGCGGTTTGTGAAGTCAGGGAAAGATGACAGAGGAAGGCGACGATGCGATGCAGAGGAGTGGCCTGAACGGGTGCTCGCCGGGTTTCCTGCTGTTGGGTGTCGCGGAAATTTCTCTGCGGCTTGGATTTGAGACGGGCGATTTCCTCTCGCAGGGCCTGGGAGGATGTTTGCAGGTGAGCGACGACTGAGTTGATCTGGTTCTCGCGTGCCGCTACGTCCTCCACCAAGGCTAGCATTTCTGCGCACTCGGAGAGTGCCGTCGTGCGTTGGGTTGGATCGTTGAGCCAACCTTGAGCGCGGGCGTGATCGAGTTTGAAGTCGAAGAACTCCTTGGCATCGTCGAGCAGGGTGCGGAACGCCTCTGTGCCGTGTTGTTTGAGATAGGTGTCCGGGTCATCGCCTTCCGGCATGCAGACCACCTTCATCGAGAGGCCGGCTGGAGCCAGTTCGCGATACAAGCGCTCGCAGGCCTTCACGCCGGCGGCATCGGCATCGTAACAAGCGACCACGTGACTGGTGTAGCGCTTCAGCAGGCGGGCATGTTCTTCGGTAAAAGCAGTGCCGAGAGGTGCCAGAGCGTGCTCGATGCCTTGTTCGTGGCAGGAGATCACGTCGAGCTGTCCTTCACATAAGAGGGCAGCCTTTTCCTTGAGAATGGGTTTGCGAGCCTTGTCGAGGGCGTAGAGCGTCCGCGACTTGCGGAAGATCGTGGTCTCTGGTGAGTTGATGTATTTGCCGGTGTTCTTGTTCTCTCGGAGTTGCCGGCCACTGAAGGCGATGACGTCACCGATCTCATTGCAAACCGGGAACATCAGCCGGTCGAGGAAGCGGACGAAAAGGCCGGCGGCGGGATTGCTCTCATCCCGCAGATTACAAATGCCAGAGTCCTTGAGTTCGCGGCCGGTGAATTTCTTCTCGCGGGCCCACTGGAGGAATCGCTGACCGTTGTCGGGCATCCAGCCGATCTTCCAGTTCTTGGCCATCTCGCGGCCGAAGCCCCGAGATTTGAGATAGGCACGGGCATGTTCCGCGCCGGGATCAGTCATGAGCAGTTCGTGGAACCAATCACAGGCCTCACGATGGACATCGAGCAGTCGGCCCTTGCGGCGGCGCTTCTGCTCAGCCTTGGGGTCGTTCTGTTCCTCCTGAAGAGGAACACCAGAACGTTGGGCCAGTTTACGGATGGCCTCGGAGAAGGGGAGGTTCTCGTAGTCGCGAACAAACGTGATGGCGTCACCACCCACGCCACAGCCGAAGCACTTGAAGGACTGACGGGCTGGATTGACGTAGAAGGAGGGCGTCTTCTCGTTGTGAAAGGGACAGCAGGCACGGAACTGAGCACCCGCGCGCTTCAAGGGCACGTAGGAGTTCACGAGATCGACAATGTCGGTCGCGTTGAGGATCTGCTCGATATTCTCTCGAGGGATGATCGCCATGGCTTGGCACAGCTTGCCTTCACCGGGCTATGCCGACAATCCCGCAGCGCAAAAATCAGCGATAAATCGTGCTAGAATTGGATCTGGGCACCGAATGACTTGCATTGGGCCTCAAGAGCCCGTATTTCTCCCGCCCTCGACCCCTATGGGGTTCAAGGCCAGGCAACTGGAAAGCTCGCTTAGCTCAGTGGTAGAGCACATCCTTCACACGGATGGGGTCAGTGGTTCGAACCCACTAGCGAGCACCAGCCTTCGCCAAGGCTTTGACCTCGCTCCGCTCGATCCAATCGGAGTGCATGGCCCGCCGGCCATGATCAGATGCTAGCCGCTACAAGCGGCCCTTCGGGATTTGGCTGGCAATCCAGCCCTGACTAGCGACGAAGTCGAGCAAGCGAGCGACGGCGGGGATTACCGCTGCAAGCGTCCATTACCTGGTCCAAGGCTCAATCGCTCCACCTGCCTCCATCTACAAGTCACGCTGCTGTTTCACCCCGCCTTGACTCATGGTCTTGGCCCCTCATCTTGTCTGGAGATGAAATACGTCCTTTTTGCCGCCTCCCTTCTCTGTCTGCCTTTCGCATCTGCTGAATCCGCCAAGGAGACTTGGAACGAATTGATCGGTGAGAAGATGCGCACGCATCCCAAGCTGAAGCCCGCTTTCGCCTACGTCGAGAACGATGCCAAGTTGCCCAATGTGCTGATCTATGGCGACTCCATCTCCATCGGTTACACCGCACGGGTACGTGAGCAGATGAAGGGTAAGGCCAATGTCTACCGGTTGCATGCCAACGGCAATCACTCGGGCACGTTCATCGACCAGATGAAGAAGATGCACACGACCATGCAAAATGAGAAGTTGGACAAGCCATGGACACACAAGTGGGATGTCATCCATTTCAATGTAGGTCTGCACGATCTGAAGTACACGATTGATGGTCAGCTCGACAAAGAGAATGGCAAGCAGGTGTCCTCAACGGCGACTTATGAGAAAAACCTGAGGGCCATCATTGCCTACCTCAAGGAGTTCGCTCCTGAGGCCAAACTGATCTTTTGCACCACCACACCGGTGCCCGAAAACTCCAAAGGCCGTGTGGCCGGAGATGCAGTCAAATACAACGCGGTGGCCCTCAAGGTGATGAAGGATCATACCGAAATCGGCATCAACGACCTCTACACCTTCACCAAGCCTAAGCAAAAGGAGTGGTGGACGAGTCCCGGCAATGTCCACTTCACCAAGAAGGGCACCGATGCCCAGGGTGATGAGGTTGCCCAAGTGATCTCCAAGGCTTTGGCTAAATGAGATTCGTTTGGATGCTGTTGCTGGTAGTTTGCCTGCCATGTTGCGCTCCCACCCAGGGAACGGGACCAAGACCGACGACCTCTCTACCTACTGCTTCCAAGATCAAAGCAGGTCCTGCAGGGATTTTGCTGTATGCACGCCATGAGGGAGAGGTCCAAATCCTGATCGCCAATGATCGTCTATACACACGAGGCTGGGGAGGCTTTGGAGGTGGCCACAAGGCGGGTGAGGGCAGGGTGCTGACCGCAGCGCGCGAAACCTCTGAAGAAACCCGCGGTTACTACAAACAGGATTGGCTGCTGGAACAGATTGTGGGCCAAGAGCCCGTCACGTTTCAGGGTTTTGCCCTCTATTTTGTCGAGGTGCAGCATGTGCCGGCTTCAACCGTGAAGAATCATCCACTAGAGCGCCTTCGGCCCGCCTTTCTCGAAACCCATTACTACACATGGGTCCCATTTTCTGAGCTTGAGCCCTTGATCTCCAAGGCACAGCGCACGGAGGTGGATCTGAAGCTTAATCCTCGCCACATTCCCAAGGGGTGCAGCGAGGATTCCTACTGGGATGTCTGGATCAATACGCTTCGTCAGGTGCATCAGAAAGATGGCTTTCCATGGAGTCATTGATCTTCAATCCTCCTGCACGACATGAAATCAATCGGTCTTTTCCTTCTCTCCATCGGCTGCCTGAGTCTCAGCTACGCCGCTAAGCCAAACTTTATCATCATCATGGCCGACGACATGGGCTACGGCGATGCGAGTTGCTATGGTGGCAGTATCAATACGCCTCACCTCGACCGGATGGCCAAGGAAGGCATGAAGTTCACCGACTTTCACTCCAGTGGCAACGTCTGCAGTCCTACGCGGGCAGGCCTGATGACCGGCCGCTATCAGCATCGCGCCGGGATCCCCGGTGTGATCAATGCCGATCCCAAAGTCGGTGCTCACCACCACGGTCTGAATCCGGATGTGGAGCAGACCTTTTCCAAGTTGCTCAAGGAAGCGGGTTACGCCACCGCCATCAGTGGTAAGTGGCACCTCGGCTACACGAAGAACTTCAATCCGGTGCATCACAAGTTCGATCGCTTCAATGGTTTTGTCAGCGGCAACATCGACTTTCATTCCCACTACGACCGCATGGGGGTCTTTGATTGGTGGGAGAATCTGGAGCTGAAGAAAGAGGAGGGTTACTCCACCCACCTGATTACCAAGCATGCCGTGGATTTCATCGAGAAGAGCAAGGACGGGCCGTTCTGTCTCTATGTGGCACATGAGGCCGTGCACTCGCCCTGGCAGGGCCCCAACGATCCACCGGAGCGTGGTCCCAATAAGAAGCCTGGTATCAAGTTTGCCGATCGTGAACGAGCGTTCACTGAGATGCTGATCGAGATGGATAAGGGCGTCGGCGAAATCCTCGATAAGTTGGTCGAGCTGAAGTTGGACAAGAATACTTTCGTCTTCTTTCTCTCCGACAATGGCCCTGCCGGTGGTTCAGCTGGGCCACTGCGCGGTCGCAAGGGTAGTAACTGGGAAGGAGGGCACCGTGTCCCTGGACTCGCCTGGTGGCCCGGAACCATTCCCGCTGGCAAGACCACGGATCAACTTGGCATTAGCCTCGATCTGATGCCGACCATGCTGGCGATGGCCGGAGTGAAGGCTCCCGAAGGTCATGCCTTCGACGGTGCCGATCTCACACAGGTGCTGAAGGAAGAGAAGGCTCTGGGTGAGCGCACCCTGTTTTGGCAGGGCCCCAATGAGAAGAGTATGATGGCCATGCGTCAGGGCGACTGGAAACTGATGGTCGGTGTGGCCGGCAAAGAGAAGGACTTCATCGGTCTCTACAATCTGGCTGAGGACATTGGCGAGAAGACCAACCTCGCTGAAAAGCATCCGCAGCGAGTCGCGGACATGAAAAAGGCGCTGGAGGCCTGGTTTGAGGAAGTGACCAAGAATTCAACTCCTCAGCGGAACCAGGCGGCTCCAACGCCGTAAGTCGTTTGAACGACGTAATGTGCTTGGGGGGATTTGGAGAGCCCGTCCGATGATCTTAGCCGCCCCGGCATGACCATCGAACAGGCTCGCATCACGCCACCAACTGAGTCGGCATGGACTCGGTCTTGGCGTGAATGAAAAGGTGGCCTTCACTGTTCTGGCGAAGAATCTTTCGAGCGAGTAGCTGGCTGACTGAATCTAGAACCTCCATCGGGGAGAGTTTGTAGGCTTCGGCGAGTTGGTCCGGGCTCGAGATGCGATCGCCGGGCTTGAGTCGGCCCTCCAAGACGCCGCTGGTGATGGCGTTTTCAAGGGGTTTGACTTCGCGGTCGACTCGGTTGAGTTGGTTCAGGAAGTGGCGGGGGATTGGTTGAATCATCATGGCTTTGATCTGTTGTTATTGATGAGACACGTGATCGCGTATTTTATTTGGAAAAAGTTCTGCTTTTTTATTCAGGCTACGGAACTACAACGTTTTTCGTGATGAAATCTGTCTTTGCAGCGGTTTGTTTTACCGTGGGTTTACACTCAGGGTGGTGTGCGGAGCCCGAATTCAAGCCTTGGGAATGCCATGTCATCGACGACTCCTCGCTCGGTGCGGATGGGGTCAAGTTGGCCGATGTCAATGGGGATGGTCTCAAGGACATCACCACCGGTTGGGAGGAGGGTGGCATCACTCGCGTCTACCTGAATCCCGGGCGATCGAAGGCCACAGAAAAATGGCCGGCAGTCACTGTTGGCAAGACCCCGTCGGTGGAGGATGCGGTTTTTATTGATCTGGATGGAGACGGCGCCATCGACGTGGTCAGCAGTTGCGAAGGCAAGGAGCAGGCCATGCATGTGCATTGGGCGCCAAAGAAAGAAGATCTTCTCAAGCCAGAAGCATGGAAACAGCAAGTCATCCCGGCTTCGAAGCAGGCCAAACAGCAATGGATGTATGCCATGCCTATGCAGGTGGACGGCAAGCATGGCATGGACCTGATTGCAGGATCCAAGAACAAAGGGGCCCAGGTGGGTTGGTTCGAATTACCTGAGGACGCGCGCGACGTGCAGGCATGGAAATGGCATCCAATTTCACCGGCGGGTTGGATCATGTCGATCTGGCCGATGGATATGGATGCGGACGGCGACATGGATGTGGTTGTGTCCGATCGTCGGGGGAAATTGCGTGGCTGCCATTGGCTTGAGAATCCAGGAGCCGGAGATGCTCAAAAGGAGATGTGGAAACGCCATCCCATGGGAGCACACGACAAGGAGGTGATGAGTATGTGTCTTGCCGATCTCGATCGCGATGGCCTGCAGGATGCCTTGGTGGCGGTAAAGGACATGAAGGTCCTCTGGTTGCGCCGCCTGGATAAGGGCGGAACTCAATGGGAGACTCATGTGATCGATGCCGACCATGTGGCGGGGAATACCCGGGCCGTTCAGGTGGCCTATCTGACTCCAGACAATCATCCGGACCTGCTGGTCACCACTTGGATCGCCGAGAAGAAGCATGGCGTGTTCTGGCTCGAGGGAGATGGAACTCCTCTGGACGGTGGCTGGAAGCCCCGCCAGATCAGCGGGGCCGAGAAGGGCAGTAAATTTGACCGCATCGAGCTCCTGGATGTGGATCAGGACGGGGGAGTGGATCTACTCACCTGTGAGGAGAATGAAGGCCCCGGAAGCCGTGGAATGGGAGTGATTTGGTATCGGAACCCCATTGGGAAGGTCCAGCCATAGGTGAGATGCCTCGGAAATCTGTTATTTTTGACGATTTTTCATCCGAAATCCATGGACAGGCGGTCGAAGCCGCGCATCTTGGCAGATGTCGGCTAGATTGGCCGATTTCCTCAATACCATCAAATCAGTCCCACCCAGAATAGAAGTCATGAAAAAACTCCTGCTTACCGGTCTCATTTCCGCCGCCACTGCGATCAGCGTCCACGCTGCCGACCCTGGTGCCGATGCTCCCGCCTTCGAACTCAAGGATCTCAAAGGCAATGCCGTCTCCTCCGAAGCCCTCAAAGGTAAAGTCGTTGTTCTCGAATGGGTCAACTTCGGCTGCCCCTTCGTCAAGAAACACTACTCTGGTGGCAACATGCAGGGTCTGCAGAAGGAAGCCGCATCCAAGGGTGTGGTTTGGATTACCGTGAACTCTTCCGCCGAAGGTAAGGGTGGCTACATGGAAACCGAAAAAATGGCAGCTACCGTTGCCAAGCAGGAATCTGCCGCCACTCATTTCTGCATGGATACCGATGGCAAAGTCGGCAAGGCCTATGGCGCCAAAGTGACTCCTCACATGTTCATCATCGATGCATCCGGCAAGGTTGCCTACAACGGTGCCATCGACGACAAGAAGAGCACTGATGCCGGTCATATCGCCACCTCGACTCCTCTGTTTAAGAATGCCCTTCACGCAGTGATCGGCGGCAAGGAAGTCGAAAACGCGAAGAACAACCCTTACGGTTGCGGTGTGAAATACTGATCCCGCTTTCCAAGCCTTTTCCCCATGCCGCCCGGACCATTCGGGCGGCATTTTTTTGTTTCGGTGTCCAATTTGTGACATCCGACTTGCTCAAAGCGCGACTTGCCGTCATGGAGGGGGAGTGACGCGCGATCTCTCCGCTGACCCGGCATGGGAGGATAAGGATCTGGGGCAACCGCTCCCAGATTCCGTGCATGCCTGCTCGGTTAGTCTGCCGACCTGGAGTTCAGTGATCGGTTATGAGGAAGGGAGAGAGAAGGTCATCAAGAAAATGCGCCTGGGCTATCCGCGCTTCTTCCGTCATCCCACGGTAGAACGACTTTTCGAGGAGGCTCACAAGGAAGTGGCTAGCGAAGGCGAAGTCGTCTACGTGTTGCCTACCCGCAACTCAGTGCAACGCGCTCACCGCTTCATTGAACGTCAGACGAAGGCAGCAGCTCGCATCTCAAGCTTTCATGGACTGCAGGCCCTCATCGTGCCCGCCAAAGCAGCGGATGATGCTGAGTTCTACTGGCGTACCTCGGGCGAAGTGGTGAGTAGCCGCCAGGCCCAGGACTACCTCGATGGCAAACTGCGGGAGGATTCGAAGACTCCTCAGCTTCTCAAAACCCTGTGCCGCTACACTGGTGGGGATGTGGAGGACACCTTCATCTTTTCCAGTGGTATGTCCGCCATCACGGCGGTGCTGCGGGCGCTCCCCGGTGTCACAGACGGCCGCAAAACCCTGCAGATGGAGTTTCCCTACGTCGATTGCCTCAAGGTGCAGAAGATGTTCGGAGCGGGTGTGGTGTATCTGAACGAAGCCGTCGGCGAATCATTCGATGAAGCCATCATGCGGATTCGTTCCGGAGAGTTTGGTGGAGTCTTTACCGAGGTGCCTAGCAATCCGCTGCTGAGAACCGTCGATTTGGAACGAGTTGCGGAAGCCTGCTCGCAGGGTGGCACGCCCTTCATTGTCGATGACTCGGCAAGTGGTCCCTACAATGTCAAAGCCCTACGCTATGCGGATGTCGTCACCGGTAGTTTGACCAAATGGGTTTCTGGCGCGGGTGATGTGATGGCAGGCATGGTTGCGGTTCGTCCCGATTCGAGATTTGCTGCCGACATCAAACAGTCTCTTGCAGCCGATGCTGACGAGACCGCACCTCTTTATGCTGCTGACGCGGAAGTGCTGACCTCCAATATCCGTGGTTATGCCAAGCGCATGCGCACCATCAACTCCAACGGCCGAAAGCTCGCCGAGTGGCTCGATGCTCATCCGGCTGTCGGCAAGGTCTGGTATCCAGGTCTGCAGCAACGTGAGAACTACGATCTGATTAAGCGCGACAAGGGTGGCTACGGCGGTTTGATCTCTTTTGTGCTGAGCAATGCCAAGCGCACCAACAAAGTCTATGATGCCCTCCGGCTGAACAAGGGGCCGAGCTTTGGCACTCCCTTCACTCTCGTTTGCCCGTACGTGATGCTCGCGCATTACCACGAAACCGAATGGACGGACGCCTGCGGCGTGCCCACACAGCTGCTGCGGGTCTCTTGTGGTCTGGAATCCTTTGAGGACATCAAGAAGGCATTCGAAGATGCTTTCGAAGAGGGTCTTTGAATAGTGAAATCAGAGTAGGCCCGGTAGCGTGGAAAGTTGGGGCGGGCAGTCGAAGTGCTCGTCCAAAAATCGCCGCCAGGAATCACGAGTGGATTCCGAAAGGCTCTCAGTCATGCGCTCGGTGCATGCACTGCAGATCATGAGGGGTAGGGGGCCGAAGTCGATTTCCCCGGAAGTGTTGAGCAGAATGGATGTGGAGTAGCCATCGGCACCCTCGCGTTCGCAGTCACAGGCCACGCAAATGTTCATCCGGGACTCGGGGTCCATGACGAAGGTTTTCAATCGATCTTCCCAAGGAATTTCGTTTTCGAGAAAGTTGCGGACTGCCTTCTTGGAGTCGTCCGAGAAATCCTCACTTGCCTGCTCCCGGCAGTCTTCACAGATGGCGTATTCGAGAACGCACTCGCCCTTGTGGAAGTCTTTGTTGATGAGCCAGGCAGAGTCGATTTCGAGCAGAGGCAGCTTGCAGTGGATGCAATGGGTGAAGGGTTTGCCAGTCTCGGCGGACAGCAGCCAGGGCTCAAATGCAGACATGAACGACAGTTTAGGTCCCTGAGAGGGGAGATGCATGCAAAAAGCGTTGCCGAGTGAACGTTTACTGTGATCATCCACAACCCATGAATTACCGGTCCTTCCATCCATTTCTGATCGTTTTGCTGATTTTCAGCACCTTGCTTGTTCCCATGCAGGCAGAGGATCAACGCAAGCCCAACGTGGTTATCATCTTTCTCGATGACGCGGGTTATGCCGACTTCCATCCCTTCGGAAAGCCCGCCTACCCGACTCCTCACGTGCAGAAGCTCGCAGAGGATGGCATGCGTCTCAATCGATTCTGCGTGCCCCAGGCCGTATGCTCGGCGTCACGTGCGGCCTTGCTGAGTGGCTGTTATCCCGGACGCACCAAGGTCTTTGGTGCCCACGGTCCGAATGGTAGGGGCTTGGACCCCAAATTCGCCACCATGGCCGAAATGCTCAAGAAGGCCGGCTATGCCACGGCGCACTTTGGCAAATGGCATTGTGGAGATCAACCGGCCACCCGTCCGCTTGCCCGGGGTTTCGATGAGCACGCCGGTCTGATGTATTCCAACGACATGTGGCGCTTCCATCCGGTCAATCCGAAGAAATGGGGCAAACATCCGCTCCAGTTCTGGGAGAATGGCAAGGTCAAGATCGAGGATGTGAGCAAACAGGACCAAACCATGCTCACCACTTGGGCCGCGGATTACTCGGTGGATTTCATCAATCGCAACAAGGACAAGCCCTTCTTCCTCTATCTGGCCCATTCCATGCCCCATGTGCCGCTCTTCGTGAGTGACAAATTCAAGGACAAGTCGGGCACAGGCCTTTATGGCGATGTGATGATGGAAATCGACTGGTCCGTGGGACAGGTGATGAAGGCTCTTAATGACAACGGTTTGACCAATGACACCATCGTGCTGTTCAGCTCTGACAACGGCCCGTGGGTGGCCTATGGCAATCACGCCGGTTCGACTCCTTTCCGTGAGGCCAAAGGCACTAGTTTTGATGGTGGAGTTCGCTCAGCGACCATCCTGCACTATCCCCGTGAGATTAAAGCGGGTACGGAGTTGAACCGACTCATCAGCTCCTTGGACATGCTGCCCACCATTGCCGGACTAACCGGAGCTGAACTCCCCGAGAATCCGGTGGATGGCAAGGATGTCTGGCCCCTCATCAAGGGAGAGAAAAATGCAACCAACCCAAACACTTACTACCCGCTGACCATCGGCAGCAATTTTCAGGGCGTGTTCAGTGGAGATGGTCGCTGGAAGCTCCATGTGCCTCACGGGTACCGCACCTTGGTTGAACCTGCTCACGACGGTGCCTCGGGCAAGTATGAGAACAAAACCATCGAGCTATCGCTCTTCGACATGGAAGAGGACCCAATGGAGTCCAAGAATGTCATCGCCGATCATCCTGAAGTGGCCAAGAAGCTGCAGGAGATCGCAGACACGCACAAAAAGACCTTCTGGGGCAAGTGATGGGGAAGTCACCATGTTTTTCCCATCGATGCTGATACCGGGCCTATGCTAGGAATGAACTGTTATGGCGATGTTTTATTCTGGATCCGGCAGTTACAGTGAGAGTTTTGGAGCGCAGATGGCGGCAGACCAAGCGAAAGCTGGTGTTGAACGTCAAGCGTATGAAACTCGAGAGCTTGCTCAGCGGATGGAGCGTATGCAGCTGGCCTGTCAGGCGATGTGGGAGTTGATCCGGGACCGCACACAGATCACCGAAGAGGACTTGGAAAACAAGATCCTCGAGGTGGATACGCGAGACGGAAAAATCGATGGCAAGATCTCGACTCAAACGCTGACCTGTCATGCCTGCGGCAAGCCGACGAATTCCAAACGTGAGTTTTGTGTCGTCTGTGGAGCGCCCCTGCGTCGCCAACACAAGTTCGAGTCCTAGTCGTTTCCAGCCTCCGCCGATTGCCCATATATTTTCCAAATTTATGAAATCCATCTCCCTTCTACTATTTGCTTTGCCACTCACGGCTTTTGCCCAGCCCGAAAGTGTCGATCCGGACTCCAAATGGCTGAAGTGGAAGCGCCCGGCTGACAATCCTGTGTTCTCCACGACCATGGGCAATAACCACGACTCGGTGCTCTTCGTGGAGCCTGAGCTAGAGTATCCCTATCACCTCATTGTCAGTCACACGTCCAAGGCGGCTCATTTGTGGCGCGCCAAGAAGTTCTCCTGGAACAGCAAGGATTGGGAGCTGGTCGACCGCAACTACAAGATCGGCAACCACTACGAATACGACGACGGTGTAAAAGTGGGAGACACCTACTACATCTATGAGGCTGGCAAGGTTTACACCTTCACTGGTCCCCTGGAAGAGGCCAGTGGCAAGTGGAAGGTCGCCGGTAAGTTCCCGGCCAAGGATTGCGATGACATGGGTGTTTGGTATGAAGATGGAAAATTCCACATCTTCGGTGAACACGGCCACTTCCCGCACGGTCCCGATGGAACCAGTCTCGCGCACTTCGTATCCGACACGGGCCTTGGAGACTGGAAGTTGGTGAATACCAAGGCAGTGGATCCCAATCCGGATGGCGGCAATCGCTTCGGAGTGGGGGACACCACCATCATCAAGGTGGACG
>CAZIPY010000129.1:0-10488 GCA_964541125.1 uncultured Luteolibacter sp.
ACTCTCCACCGGCAATCTCACGCCGGATGAGAAAACAACAATAGAACGCGAACTCCAACGACACAGAACTATGGCTGCGAAAAAAACCGCTAAAAAGAAAAAGGTCGCCAAGAAAAAGGCCGCCAAACGCAAGGCTCCTGCCAAGAAAAAGGCAGCGAAGCGCAAACCCGCTAAGAAGGCCAAGAAGAAGGCCGCCAAGCGCAAGCCCGCCAAAAAGGCTGCTAAGCGTAAGGTGACCAAGAAAAAGGCTGCGAAGAAAAAGAAGGTAGCCAAGAAAAAGGCCGCCAAACGCAAGCCCGCTAAAAAGGCCAAAAAGAAAGCTGCCAAGAAAAAGAAGGTAGCCAAGAAGCCCGCTAAGAAGGCCAAAAAGAAAGCCGCCAAGAAAAAGAAGGTAGCTAAGAAGAAGGCCGCCAAGCGTAAGCCTGCCAAGAAAGCCAAGAAAAAGGCCGCCAAGCGCAAGCCCGCTAAGAAGGCCAAGAAAAAGGCTGCTAAGCGTAAGAAGTAATCATTTAAACCCCGGTTGATCCAAACCGGGACAACAATATCGGCAGGAGGCTCTCACGGGCCTCCTGCCTTTTTTTGCCCTGATTGGGCTTCCAGCACCAAAAATGGGTTGCATCGGGACCGGGCGCCGTCCTAGCTTGCCGCCCCGGCAACCCGGAATGCGCGGTTAGCTCAGCGGTAGAGCACCTCCCTGACACGGAGGGGGTCACTGGTTCGATCCCAGTATCGCGCACCATCCTTCGCCCTCCGGGCTTCGGCTGGCAAGCCAGCCCATACTATCGGCGAAGCCGAATAAGCGAAGGATGCGCGCCATAGCCCGAAGGCCGACGGCGGGCTTTGAGTTGATGCCTGTGAGTGCACCACTGGACCAAGCGTTCATTCAATGAATGAAGGCACACCTGCTGCTTTCTCCAGTACCTCTGGACAACTCCCCTCCATTTCTCTCCAATCATACCCAGTGAGCACTCTCACCAGCGAACAAGCACCAGGCCCGAAGGAACTCGAGGCCCTCTTGCGCCTGCTTGATGACGATACCCCCGCCGTCCGAGAAACCATCGAACTACGACTGACCGCCTGCGGTGGAGACATCAGCGAATTTCTGGCATCGCGAGACGGCAAGCTGAGCAAGGATGACCTACGCCTGCTCAGCGAACTCCTCAGCGAGGGTCGCCGCCAACGGCTTCACGAGGACTGGGAGACACCCAGTTCGGGAGCTCTGGGATTGCGTGAAGATTGGGAACGCTTCGAGTCGATGCTTCGAGTCCTCTCCGACTTCCTGCACGATGGGGTAACCTGTCGCCAGTCCCTATCCGACGCCCTCGATCTGGCGGCGGATGAAGCCCGCGAAAAAAACATCAGCGACGCCGACCAACTGCGTGTCCACCTCTTCAAGAAGGGTGTGCTGCGTGGCAATCACAAGGGCTACGATGATCCGAGAAATTCAGATCTCGCCTGGTGTCTGAGCGAAGGTAAATCCAACCCCATCGGACTCGGTGTCCTGTTCACTCTCATTGCACGACGTCTCGATCTGGTCGTTGAACCGGTCCCCTTCCCCCAACATTTCCTCTGCCGCATCCACGAAGGAGGCCGCCCAATGGTGGTCGATTGCTTCAACCGCGGACAGCTTCACCCACAGGACGAGCTGCTAAAGAATCCGGACCTTTCGGAAACCGAACGTCACTCACTCAAGCGCGTGGCGGATCCTGGATCCATCCTGGTGCGAATTCTCAACAATCTTCACTCCGCCCTGATGATTGCGGATCGCGAGGAGGATGCGGATCTGATTGCCCAGTTGCGTCAGTCGCTGATGTTGGCTGAAGCCTAAGCTCCACTCACTCAGCAGGAGCAGGCTCTGAAGCCGGAGCTGGCTCGGGTTCCGATTCAGTCTCCGATTCGAGATCAGGTGCAGGTGCCGGCGGCTCCGGCTTCAATGCGGGATCGGGAAGATCCGCTTTCCATTCGCGAACGATGAGGGTGTCAACCGTGCCCTGTGCTCTGCCCACCACGCTTCCGCTCTCACTCGGACTGAATGTCTGAATGGTCTTCAGCTTTTCCTTGAGAATGATGGGATACAACAGTGACAGCCAAAGCTCACCGGACTCCACTGACACATCCTGATCGATGAGGTGACCTTCCAGGCTTGGGTAACCCTTCCGGTTGTATTGCCCAGTGACCGAGAACATGGCACAGGGATGACCTTCGATGTCACCGATCTCCATCAATTTGATGGTGAGCGAGCCCTTGGCATTGCCCGGGATGATCATCGGCAACAAGGCACTGCTAACCGCGATTTCATCGCCGACCTTAATGCGGTTGGCAGAAAACCACAAATTGCGCGGTAGGATCGCGTTATCGATCATGAGATCCCCAAACACCGGAGAGAGCTTCTGATTCATTGCCATCATCTTGAAGTCAGTGCTTTTCTTGCCCTTCCAATTGGAGCCTTGGCCGATGAAGGTCATGGTCTTGTCCGGTGGTGGTGCTTGGCGGAAAGGGTTCTGCACGCTGGTTTCAGCCTTCGCCTCCTCTTCGTCCCCAATATTCGGAATGGAGAAAGTCGAATCCTTGATGGTGTAGAGCACTGTCGTTCCCTTGCGTTGCAAGTCCACCGTGACCGATTCCTTGCCATTGACCTCCTCCACCTTTCTCTCGAGTTCAGACTGACGGAAAATACGACCGTTGACCTTCTTCTTGGCCATCACCATGACCTGCAGATCGTCCGGAAATGGGATATCCTTGCGGAAGATCACTCCATCCTCGTTCTGGTCGACCCATCCCATAAGCGGACTCACCTCCGGCTGATCGGTCGCATCACTAAGGCGTTCCTCAAGCTTACCACCCACCGATGAACTGACCCCTTGGGCAACATCCTTGATCTTATCACAGGAGGACAGGCCAAGAACAGCCAGCAACATGGAAGACAAACGAATGAGGGACATGAGGCAAAGGGATGTTGAGGATCAGGACTCTCGGCAATCGAGCTGCTGGTTCATTTCGATGGCGGGATTCTGCTCTTGGGATTCGCCCACCAAGATAGCCGGCACACCTGCCACTGTACTGTGTGGAGTCACATCATTCAACACCACACTGCCGGCTCCGATCTTGGCACCCGTGCCAATCTCAACCCGCCCCAGCACCTTGGAACCAGCGCCCAACAATACGCCCGAACGGACAATGGGATGGCGGTCTCCGGTTTCCTTGCCGGTACCACCAAGCGTGACCTCATGCAGAATGGAGACGTTGTCCTCGATGATCGCAGTCTCACCCACCACGAAGGAGGTGGCATGATCGAGCAAGATACCACATCCGATGCGTGCCGCAGGATGGATGTCCACCGCGAAGGCCTCGCTGGCGAGGCTTTGCAGGTAGAGCGCCATCCAGCGCCGATCATCCAACCACAACTGATGGGCCACGCGGTAGGTGGCTAGAGCCAGGAAGCCCTTGAAGAACAGGAGTGGCTCAAGCAGTGAAAAACAGGCGGGATCGCGCTCGTGCATGGCAACCATGTCGCAGGCGGCCTGCTCGACGGTGCTTGGATTGGCGCGAAACACGTCGGTCAGCAGGGGCTCCATCTGGGAGCGCGGCATGTCCTCGCGTGACAGGCGGCGAGCCAGACGGGCACCCAAGGCCTCCGCGAGATTGCCGCGAGAGACAATCACATCGCCAATCATGTGGCTTAGCGAAGGCTCTTCGGCCTCCAAACGCTCGGCTTCCGCACGCAAAGCGGCCCAGATCTCATCCACGCATGGACGGGCGGCTTGATTCATGCTCGCCGAGGTCGGATCGTTCTGGTGGGATTCGCTCATGAAGATTTCTCAGAAGTTGGAATATGCCTGCCGTGCGCTGGTCCAGCTTGCAAGGCAGCATGACGGTAAGACCCTGACACGTCTTGAGCAACTTGCAAAACGGGAAGCCGTTTCAGCAAATTTTCTGGTGCAGATCCTCAACGACCTAAGAAGGGCGGGCCTGATCGAAAGCCGTCGCGGCAAAAGCGGCGGCTACCTGCTCGCCATGCCACCTCAGGAAATCACCCTTCGCCAGGTGGTTGAAGCCGTCGATCCCAGCCTGTTGCAGCCCTCGGTCAGTGCCGAGGGAGAATCCGGCGGCGGAGTCCGCCAAGCATGGGGTGAAGTCTCCAAGGCCCTCCACAGCGCTCTGGATGCCACCAATATTGCCACCATCGCCCAGCAATCCGGCGGCCCAATGTTCTACATTTGATGTGATAACAGAGCTGGTAGGCCCGTATCAAGGCAAACTCGGCCTCCCCGTCGGCCCAGAATATCCATCCCTTTCCCATCCCTTTCCGGCCACGCGCCATCTCCCCACCCACCCCTGACCGACCATGATCCGCTGGTTTGCCCGCAACGACATCGCTGCGAACATGCTGATCATCGCCATCCTCTTATGGGGTGGCTACTCAGCCATGCAGCGGGTGCAGCTGGAGGTCCAGCCGGCCCTCGACATGGGGCGCATCGACGTCACCGTCGCTTACCGAGGCGGATCACCCGCCGACATCGAGAAAGCCGTCGCCATTCCCATCGAGAATGCACTGCGCGGACTCCAAGGCGTCGAGAGCATCAACACCGACCTACGCAGCGGCTCAGCCTGGATCCGCCTCTATACTCGCGATGGGGTGAAACCCGAGGATGTCATCGATGAGGTGAAGTCACGCATCGACCGCATCTCCACCCTGCCACCCGAGACCGAGCCTCCCAAGATCCGCATCCCAGACAGCAAGATGTGGTTCGATGTCATCAAGATCGCCGTCTCCGGCGATCTGGAGATCGGAGAATTGCAGCGCACCGCCGAGAAGGTGCGCGACGATCTAGTTAACATGCCCGAGATCTCGCAGTCGCTGATGCAGGGCACCCGACCCTATGAGATCTCCATCGAAGCCAGTCCTGAGGACCTTCGTGACTATGGCCTGAGCTTTAGCGATCTCACCAATGCCATCCGCCGGGACTCAGTGGATCTTCCCGCCGGCCGGGTCCAGACCCAGGAGGGATCGCTGACCATCCGTAGCAAGGGGCAGGCATATGACCGCGAGGACTTCGAAAAGATCCCTATCCGCAACAAGGATGGTGCCGAGGTCATGGTGGGCGAAGTCGCCACGGTGAATGACGGCCTGGATCAAAACCGCAAGATCATCCGCTTCAACGGACGTCCCGCCCTGCTGGTCGAGGCTCTTTGCCTTGATGACGAGAACGCTCTCGAGATCGCGGAAGCGGTGAAGGAATACGTGGCCACCGCCCACGAGCGCTTTCCCGAGGGGGTCTACTTCGACATCTGGGACGATGCCTCGGTGGAATTGGAAGGCCGACTCAGCACTCTGGTCTGGAGCCTCGTTCAAGGCAGCCTGCTGGTGATGATCGTGTTGGGTTTGTTCCTGCGGCCAAGCATCGCCTTCTGGGTGGTCATCGGAATCCCCGTCTCATTCGCCGGCGGCCTGATCATGATGCCCTGGTTCGGCATCACCGCCAACGTGATGAGCATCTTCGGCTTCATCATTGTGGTCGGCATCATTGTCGATGACGCCATCATCACCGCCGAGAATGTCTACGGCCACCTCAACGAGGGCATGGCACCTCTGGATGCAGCCGCCATCGGCGCAAAGGAAGTCGCCACACCCGTGACCTTCGGTGCCCTCACCACCATCGTCGCCTTCTTCCCGCTGATGCTCTTCGACGGCATGTATGGAAGCTACACGAAGCAGATTCCGCCCATCGTCACCGCTGCTCTAATCTTCTCGCTGATCGAATCCAAACTCATCCTGCCCAGTCACCTCAAGCATGTGAGGGTAGGCAAGCGTCAGCTCGACCCCATTTCACGTGCGCAGCGCTGGGTGGCAGGCAGCCTCGAACGCTTCGTCAAAAAGTTCTATGAGCCTGCACTGCGCTTCTGTTGCCATCACCGCTACTCCACGATTGCCGGATTCATCGCCTTGGCCATGGGCTGCCTGGGCTATGCGAGCAGTGGCGCCATGGGCTTCGAGAACATGCCCGAAGTCGACCGCAACACCATTCGAGCCTACATCCGCATGCACCGCGACACTCCGGTGGAGGCCACCGACGAGCGGGTGAAGAAGGTCCACGCCGTCGTCGAGCAACTGCGCGAAGAATTCATCGATCCGGGTACCGGAAAATCCATCATCGAGAACGACCTGACCTCCGCCGGCGGCTGGCCTGCCAGAAGCCGCATCGATCCCTACACCGGTTACGTGGTCATCAACGTCACCGATCCGGGTCACCGCTCGGAACCCGGTCCCGACAACCAAACCATCGCCGATCGGTGGCTCGAACTGGTCGGTGAAATGCCCGACGTCCAATCCCTGAGCATCACCGGGGACTCCGGCAAGCGACGCCGGGGTGAGGATGACATCGAAAGCATCACCATTGAGCTTCGCGGACCGGAAACCGAAGCCAAACGTGAATTGACCGAGGAGATCGTCGAGGTGCTGCAGTCCTACGAAGGCATTGGTGGCGCACACAGCAAATCAGGCGGTGTCCGTGACGAGTTGCTAATCCGCATCAAGCCAGAGGGAGAAGCCCTGGGGCTGACTCAGAGTACCCTTGCACGCCAGGTGAGGGCTGCCTTCTTCGGAGAACAGGCCCAGCGCATCCAACGCGAGCGCGACGACGTGCGGGTGATGGTGCGCATGCCCGATGAGCTGCGCAATTCACTGCATACCCTCGAAAGCTTCCGCATCCGCACTCCCAAAGGCGGTGAAGCCCCCTTCTATTCCGTGGCAAGCGCCGAGTTCACACAGGGCCGTTCATCCATCGAGCGCATCGATGGAGCACAAGTCATCACCATCAACGGCCGTGCCAAGAGCAAGACCACTGACGTGATCCGCATCGCCCGCGACCTCGACGATCGACTGGATCAAATGCTGACCGATCATCCCGAACTGTCCTGGCGCTATTCCGGCTATGTTGCCGAACACGAGGAAACCAACCGCAAGCTTTGGTTTGGCTTCATTGCCCTCTTCCTGGTCCTCTACGGCCTGCTTGCCATCCCCTTCAAGTCCATCTATCAGCCGCTGTTCGTGATGCTCGCCGTACCCTTCGGCGCCATCGGTGCCTTGGCCGGCCACCTCATTCTGGGCATCACTCCATCCTTCCTTTCGGTATTCGGCATCCTCGCCCTGTCGGGCGTGGTGGTGAACGACTCCTTGGTGATGGTGAACTTCATCAACCAGAAGGTGCGCGAGGGCGAACCCTTGCTTGAGTCGGTGATCCGCTCCGGCACCCGACGCTTCCGCCCCATCATCCTGACTTCGCTCACCACCTTTGCCGGCCTGTTGCCCATCCTCTTCGACCCCTCCCTCCAGGCTCAGATGCTCATTCCGATGGCCGCCTCCCTTGCCTTTGGGCTGCTGTTTGCCACCTGCATCACCCTGATGCTGATTCCTGCCGCCTATCTGGTAGCCGAGGATATTTTCGGACAACTCAAGCACGCTTGGAATTGGTACTTCAACCCCGAGCGCAAAGAGGAGTGATTCTGTTGCAACCAATTGGAAATTGGTTGGTTCTGAATCCTTATTTATTAAGAAATGTTTAATATTTCTCTGGCTTTCGAAGGGCAGATCGGTTAAGAGCGGGTTCGAATCCCAACCCACTTCCGCCATGTCTTCCCTCTCAGACCACACCCAGCACATCCGGATTCGATCGACCCAGATGGAAATGCCTACCACTTCGCACTCAGCTGCGGAGGGCAACAGCGAGGATTACGAACGCAAGCTGCTTCAGGCCCAGAGCGAACTGGAACGCATACAGCAGCAGCGTGAGGAACTCGAGCGCAAGAAAGTCGAACTCGAAGAACTCGCCAGTCGCAAACGTGCCTTCGTTTCCCAACAGGCCGAATGGACCGAGCGGCTGACCTCTGCCCTAACCCTCATCGACCGCCAGCTTTACGAGATCCGCAACGAAGCTCAGGACCTCGAACAATGCCGTGCCTGCTTTGCCGGGCATCTCGACAAACTCGAGAAGATCAACCCCGACAGCTGGACCCGTGAAAACACCTCCGACAAACTCGACCGCGCCAGCGTTGCCCTCGACCTTGCCTGTGACGAGTACGATCAGGCAGCCGCTCACTTTGACGGCAGCCGCAGTGGTGCCATCTTCGGCCGCAGTTCCAAGCGCTCACGCCAAGCGGGCAGCGGCGAATTCATGGCCAACCTACGCAATGGTTTCGCCTTTAATCTTCCCGTGGTCTTGCTCGGCGGTGCCGCAATGGCTCTCTACGTCTTCAAAACCTTCTTTGGCTGATCCTTCCGGGATTCATCTGGCATGAGCCGCTCCCAACCCATCAAGGAAGAGCTCGAACTCGACGCCCTCTTGGCGACCGAGCAGGAACTTCTGGAGCGCGAACGTGAGTTCGCCCGCAATCAGGAGCGGATGGAGAGGGAACGGCATGAGCGCGAACGCACCATGCCTCCGCTGGATGAGCTCAAGGAACGGGAACGCCGCCGCAAGCACGAGGAAACCGTCTCACGAGGCGAAGTCGCGAACATCCGCCGGGTCCAGAATCGCAGCCTGATGATGTTGCTGCTGTTGGCAATCGCCACCGCCGGCCTCATCTGGTGGGGCCTGCAGCTGATGCAGCGCTAGACCGCAGCACACCGAGCGCTCACTTGCCCGCCTTGACCTTTTTCTTGGCCTCTTTCTTGGCGAGACGCTTCTTCAGTTCGGGCCACTGGTCTTGGCTGACAATGTAGCCGACGCAGTTGTCCTTGCCGCAGAGGCAGGGATGCTCCTCATAGCAATCGATGTCAAAGCCGTAGTCGAAGCAGAGTTCTTCACCGGGCTCGATGTCGCGCAGTGCATGGATGAAGATGCGCTCATCATCAATCCACGCCTCACAGTTGGGGTCACAGGAATGATTGATCAGGCGAGCGGTGTTCCAGGGCACATTGCCGTCCAAATCATAGTTCTTGGAAAGGGTGAAGATGTAAACGGCTGCATCGCCGGTCTTTTGGGCATGTTCGTGCTGAGCATTGCCGCGATCGTTGCTCTCGTCCTTGTCGATGATCTCGCCGACGTATTCGATGATCTTCTCCTCTTTGGGAATGAAGTGGGTCGCATAGACCCCGCGACCATGGATGATCGAGCCCCGCACTTCACAGAGGTCGCTATTGGCACGCTCCCACAGCTTACGCAGTTCCCGGGTGAGTTTCTGCTGCTTGCGAACGCGTTCTTTCTTCTTGGAGGCCATGGGGGGAGGAATCAGTTCTGGATGTGGCGCCGTTGCACCGGAGGAAACTCAATGGTAGCGGGGAGTGTCAGGTAAAGATTGCGAAGACGCGCCACGCTAAGGCCGGCGCCATTAATGAAGGTCCAATCGGCTTTATCGCGGTCGGAAACCGCCACTTGGAAGCTGACTTCCTCGATTTCAATCCACTTGGCCGGTTGCCCTTCCACTCGATGGAGCACTTCGAAGCGGGTGATGGTCGGCACCAGCACCAGCCATTGGCTGTATTTCACGAGATTGACCTTCTTGCCGTCGACTTCCTCAATGACATCCTCGGGTTCCACACCATAGGCCACTGGCTTGCCCTGAGGCTTGCAGGAAATGATGCGCACCCCCTGCCTCACCATCTCATCGGCCACGCCTTCGAGCTTCTTTTCCACGGCCTCAATCCCGCCCTTCTGCTTGGCGAGCTGTGCCTTTTCCTTCGGATTCATGCGATCCAGAGCCACACGATATCTCCCCTGCACGACCGACTTACCGAGGTCCGCCACGGCTTGAACGGCGGAGGCGATGGCGGCATCGGGAACCTTCTCGGCGACCACCTCCGACTGAGCCGATGCCAGGCTAGGCATCAGAATCGCGAGAGCGGCTGTCAGTATGGCTTGTTTCACGCAGCAATGGATGCCCGCTCGCGCGCCCATCGTCAAGCGTGGGACTGCCTGAACCAAGGAAGTTGTGGCCCGAGTCCGAATGAGCTTGGAATCCCTACGGCATCTGGTTCATCATTTCCTCCCCATGGCGAAACAGGCACTCGGCAAAGGACTCGGCGCGTTGATCAAGAAGAACGCGAATGCAACGGAAGCAAAGTTGTCCGCCGATGACAGCAAAGCGGTTCGTGACGTTTCTCTCGACATGGTCGTGCCCAGCCCGCTGCAACCACGCACTACCTTCATCGAATCGCCACTTGATGATCTGGTAGACTCGATTCGCCAGCACGGTGTGATTCAACCGCTCATCGTGCGCAAGGTGAACGGCAAGCTTGAACTCATTGCCGGTGAACGCCGCTGGCGCGCCTCGAAGAAACTCGGCCTTGCCACCGTGCCAGTGATCGAGCGCGAAGCATCCGATCGCGACGTCCTTGAGATGGCGTTGATCGAAAACCTTCAGCGTGAAGACCTCAACCCCATCGAGGAAGCGAAGGGTTACGTTCGTCTGGCCAAGGAATTTACCATGAAGCAGGACGAGATCGCCGGACGCGTCGGCAAGTCTCGCGCCAGCGTGGCCAATGCCATGCGC
>CAZIPY010000130.1:0-2676 GCA_964541125.1 uncultured Luteolibacter sp.
CGTCGCGCAGGCCATCGACCAGCTTGCGATACTTCGCCTGCGCGTCTTCGTCGCGGACCATGAAGTAGGTCAGTGCAAACATGTAGCCGGATTCCTGCGGCGTCAGCGTGATGACCTGGGTGTTCATCACTTCCTCAAGCGTGCAGCGCTTTCCATCCTTGCAGAGTTTGCGCAGCACGGACGGCCAGTCCTTGTCCGGCCCGAGGGTTTCCCCTTTGGTGAAGTTGGCTTCGTTGTCCCGGTAGTAGGACTCGAAGTCGAGGTAGTGGACGCGGCAGAGATCAAAGATCATGTGCTCCACGTAGTAGCCAAAGCCCGCACGCATCCAGAATGGCACCGTCGTGGAAAGCGAGCGTCCGCGAAGCAGAGCGGCTCCCGTCGAATGCACGAAGACCGGCGATATATCACGGTTTCCACCCGCACTCTGCATCGGGTCACCCTTGCAGAATACCCCATAGCGGCACTGGGGCTCCGAGTAGTTGCCCACCTTGGTGGTAAGGCGGACCTGGTTGGCATCCCAACCATTGCGGCCGGCATCGATGTCCACCAGGTGACGAAAATCCGCTCCATCCTCGACGAGATAGACCGAGTAGCGGAAAGGCGCTTCCTCCGCCCCTTTGCTGCCGCTTGGAGTGCGGAACTCGTTCTTCTCAAAATCGTCCTTCAGTTCGGGCAGCACATCGAGACAGACCACCCAAACCTTCTCCGCCAGTTTCGAAGCCGGATCGTATCCGGTACCATGGGAGCGGATGAGGAAATGATCGGTTTCCTTCTCTCGCCACTTCACCCCGTCGAAGTGCGGTGCCTGAGCATTCAGGGTCGGAAAAAGCCCGAGCATCAGCAGGGCAAAAGCGGTTTTTTTGAGCATGGCGGCAGGCTAAACCGCCTCCCGCGCAGCTGACAAACCGATTCGCCGACATCGCGGCGGTGAAAAAAAAAGAAACCAGAGATCGGGACCGACGCTGCTTCCCCCCGGATGGCGTGGTCCCGTCTCTGGTTTTCTCGGCCTGGGCGTCTGATCTCTCGATCATCCCCCCGGGTGAACACTACGTGGCCGAAAGCGTAGAAAGGGTAGGAAGCGGCACCCATGAGGTCCCCCCGAACGCTTCGGGTGCCGATTCCTCCTCGAATCCCAACTTGATGACAGCGACGGGCATTGCTTCCAGATTCCGAGGCCCCCCGACCTCAAATGAATCGTCTGAATCAATGCCCCATGCCGTTTCCCCCATCGAGCGGTCTTCGTTATGGAAAATTTGAGGGCTCCTTTCGGAGCCAGACGCGAACTTACTCCACCCAAACCGGTCAGTCGGGCGATGCGTTCCCCCCAGATCGTTGTCGCCTCCCTGTTGAGTTTGGGTTGGAGTGAAGCTCGTCATCAATTACTCCAATCGCACCATCTCAGGTCGATTTTCATATTTTCATAAATTTTTTCTAAATCTGACCATAAGATCACCTAATCTTTACCGGAGGCCGGATGGTTCAGCTTTACGGAATGCCGGGAGATCCATTGAAAAATGGGCGATTCCGCGTGACCCCGGGTCTTGGCTCCCCCATTTTCATCCAAAATGGAAAAAGTTTACGAGCACCCGGATTTCCCCATGGTCGGGCACCTCCAATCGATCCTCGAGTCGGAGGGAATCCGCACCGAGGTGAGAAACGAGGGCGGTTCTTCGCTGGCCGGCGAGGTCCCCTTCACTCAGGTGTTCCCGGAGCTATGGGTGGTCGAGGCAAAGGACGTCGATCGAGCCCAGCGGATCATCGATGACTATCAGGACGATGAGCCACCCTCAGGCCCCGCCTTCAAGGATTGGGTATGCCCCAAATGCCAGACGAAGGTCGATGGAGACTACGCCGAATGCTGGAATTGCGGAAGCGCCCTGCCGGTCGCCGAGTGACGCCGGGCCCCTGCACCGATCTCGGACTCAGGCCGCACCGCTGCCGGCCACCGAGGCTTTGACGATGTCCTTGGCCGCCGCTGGAATGGGAAGATCCTCGGGTTGGAGGTCCAAACCGTGGGAGGGACCGACCTTGTCGATGTCCTCGAGGATATCGAGTTCCGGCCGGAAGTCGGCGGCATGGTAGGAGCTCCGGACCAGCGGTCCGCTCGCGACATGCCGGAAACCCTTGTCCTTGGCGATCTGCTTGTATTCCTCGAACACCTCGGGACGCAGGTACTCCACCACCGGCAGGTGGCGTGGCGTCGGACGCAGATACTGGCCGAGCGTCAGCACGGTCACGTCGTGATCCAGGAGATGGTCCATCGACTCGAGCACCTCTTCCTTGCGCTCTCCAAGGCCCAGCATCATGCCGCTCTTCGTGGCCACCTTGCCATGCACCATCGCCTTGGCTTTCTTCAAGACGGCGAGGCTTCGCGGGTACTTCGCCCGTGACCGCACCAGCGGCGTCAGCCGCTCCACCGTCTCGAGGTTGTGATTGAAGATGTGGGGACGGGCATCCATCACCATTTCAAGCGCCCAGTCGCGGTCATTGAAATCGGGCACAAGCACCTCGATGATGATGCCCGGATTGACCGCACGAACCGCTTCGATGGTCTTCTGGAAGTGCTCGGCGCCGCCATCACGAAGGTCATCGCGGGCCACCGCCGTGATCACCACGTGCTTGAGCTTCATCCGTCGCGTGGCCTCGGCCACACGCACCGGCTCGTCGTCTTCCAGG
>CAZIPY010000131.1:0-28361 GCA_964541125.1 uncultured Luteolibacter sp.
GGCTTTCTTAATGGGTGTCTCCGTATTCGCCAGAGATGGACGACGCCAGCTTTGCTGAAGACTGGTCCCACCGACTGCAAATTTGACGATCACCACGGGGCCATCGACCATGCGCTCGAAAGCAATGCCAAAGGGGTACTCGGGGCCGGACACTCCAGAATTCTGTCCCCAGCCGACGGTCAAGGGGCCACTGGCCTGCTTGAAATCTTTGCCTTCGATTTCCGGGTCACTTCTCAACTCACCAGCAGCGGCAATGTAGGTGCGCTCTGCGATGGGAAGGTTGACGTGCTCTTTGAGGAACTTGGCGAAGTCCATGCGGGTTGCGAAAAGCGGAGTCTTATCTTTATTGGCCTTCTTTTCGGCCTTTATCGCTTCCTCTGCTGCAGCCATCTTATCGAAGTCCTCGGGCTTCGTGCCCTTGAGGAAGGTCTCACGAACTCTCTTAATATCATCGGCGATGGCTACATCGCGTTTGGCGATTTCGGCGATGGCCACCTTGGGATGGAATTTGTTCTCGGACGACTCGATGTATTCCTCCATCCGTTTGTAGATGCCTTCTTCCTCGGCTTTGATGTCGAGGTATTCCTGTCGGGACACCTCTTCAAATTTTCCCTGTCCGGGAGGGTCTCCCCACTCTTTATAATTCCAATTCTTGCCAGTGGTGCCGTCTTTCGCGTTTTCTCTGGAGAAGTTGCCGAAGATGCGCTGCCTCCACTTGCTGCGAGATGCTCTTCTTTCATCAATAAGAGCTTGGCCCTTTGCCATGAACTCTTCAGAACCAAGGGCATATCGCACACCACTCCAGTAGTGATTCCAATTGAAGAAGCGAGGTTTGTAGGTGCCGAGTTCCTTGGGTGGCACATAGGCCGGTTGGGTGATGTACCAGGCCGTTCTTGGGTGGGCATAACCCACCATGTTGGACTGGCCCATCATGAAGACGACTTTGAGCTTCTTGCTGTCATCGGCCTGGGCCGACATCACAGGACATGCGATGGCCAGCATGGCGAACAAGCGCATGATGGGCTTTGAAGATTGAATGAATGTTCTCATGGGTGGGTGGTGATTCAGTCCACTACATAAGCATATCCCTGCTCAATCCTTCCATTGCTAGGGGCAAGCGGCCTGTACCTTTTCAATCAGGATTTTCGGCGCCCAATGTGCAACATCAGGCCCGAATCAGCCGGGTAGCAGCACGCCGAAAAGCATAGGGCGCAGGGAGTGAGAAACATCCCTTCACGGTATCGCCTGTACTATGACACGGCCGAATTTCGCCCCCGTCGGAAATTCGACCCTGATCACATCATAGTTCGCGGAATCGCCGGCCGAAGGTCCCTCATTGTGGAGCGGATTATCACCGTTGTCATTGTTCGTGAAGTCGGTGAGATCGGTGGCGAACTGGACCGTGTAGCTGACACTGCCACTCGTGCCGTAATCCTTGCGGCGCAGGAAGTAGAAGTTCATGACACTGCCCACGTCCTCAACCACCAAAGGCTGGCCATGAGTTGAGCCATTGATGCTCATGAAACCGCCATCCGCACGGGTCGGATCCGTGCCAAAGGCGAATTCCATCATGTTGCTGCTGCGGTCTCCATCCGGATTGGAGGCTGGGTCCGTGTCAGTGAAGTCATTGGCAAAGTTGCCAGCGGCGTCGGCAGCCCAGGTATTGTAGGCTGGCTCGGGATCAACGGTGATGGTCACCTCCTGCCAAACGGGATCATCGTGGCCATCATCTGCAGTGAGACGCAGCACGTAGGTGCCATCTTGGGTGAAGGTCGCTGTGGTCGTATCCGATGAAGAATTCTCGAAGACAGGATCCGGTGCTCCGTCAGGCTTGCTAACCACACTCCAAGTGATCGTCAACGGATCACCATCCGGGTCGGTCGCATTACCGGGGAGGTTGACCACCACACCGGTCTCGACGGGAGCAGAGTCCTTGTAGGGATGGCCTCCGGGCAGATCGCCATCCAAGCCCCACTTGTGAGCAAGGTAGCCAGTGATCTTCAGTCGATTTGGCTCATCGATGGCTTCACCCAAGATGAGCACCTCACCGCACTTTCCTTTGAAGTTTAGTAGCTGCGTGCCACCGGTGGTGGTGACAATGCCGTTGGCCGCCTTTTGTAATTCGAGCTCGCTGTTGATGTAATTTTTGTAGGTGTTATCGCTGACCGAATAACGGGTTGACACCATGAGAGGCACCATTGCCAAGCTCGCAACTTCCGGTTTGTGCCAGCCTGCCCAGCCGCCGGCCCAATAGGGGGCGCCATTGATCGCAGCGCCGAAACGATCCTGATAAGAGATGTGGTGGGTGAATCTCTGAGGGTCCAGCTGGAAGAAACTGACGCTCCGAATCTCCTGCATTTCCCAAACCTTGAAGAAAGTAGCTTCCGAAATGCTTGAGCCAAGGGCATTGGTGGCCTGCTGCATGGAATCCGTGCCATCAAAGAACAAGGTATTCAATTGGTTGATCTGTTGGGTGCCCGAGAAAGGTTTACTGAAGAAACCACTCTGCAGCAGGTGGTTGCCATTGCCGCTCTTGTCTCTCCATTCGGAAACCCCCTCGATGTCATCGATGATGGTCGCTGCATCCGTGGCGTCATACCAGGCCTTGATGCTCAGATCTGAGGGCGCCCAAGCAGGCGTCCAAGGCACCGTACTGCTGATGGAAACCGTTTGGTTGACAAGGGGATCCACAACGGGCGGCGTATTGTCCATATAGACGGCAGTGAGTGTTGCCGGGCTGTCCGGCATGACGTAAGTCGTCGTCGAAGCGTTCTCATCGCCAATGTTGTCTTCACCGGAGATCGACCAGTTGGAAAAGCGATTGCCAAAGGTCGCTGGATCGGCAGTGATCTCCACCTCGGTGCCGGCCAAATAATCGCCGCCACCGCTGCCACCGTTTACGGTCAGGGTGTAAGTGGGCGGCGGAGTGAGTGTGATCATGACGTCGTCAGACACCGGGCCGGAGCCGTCATCGGCGGTGAGGCGAAGGGTGTAGTCACCGGGTGCAGTAAAGCGGACAGGAGTGTCCAACCTTGAGTTGTCGCCAAAGAGTGGAGGGGCGACACCGTCGGGCCAACTTTGCGCACTCCAAGTAATGGTTAGTGGATCGCCATTGATGTCGGTGGCGGTGCCGGCGAGGTTGAGGTTGGTGGCACCCGGCTGATAACCAAAGAGTTCAATCTCGGCATAATGCACGGAGCTCTCGCTGGAATCGCGCATCGATTGAACGATCACTCGGTAGTGAAGGTACTCAGCACTTGCTGTGATCGGTATGATGGGACCTGCCGTGTTACGGCCGGGGTCACTATCAATCCCCAGTGAGATGTTGTTCTGAATCAAGGCCCAACTACTGCCTAAGCTCAGGTCGCCACCATTGGAGCCTTCAATCGAAATTGTCAGCGGATCTCTGCCGGGTCTGTCAGTGGCCGTGGTGATCCTGACGCCCTCGAGCATCGTATAGCCGGCGCCAAGAGTAATATGAAAGCCACTGCCGACCTTGCCAAAGTTGAGATACTTCGATCCGACACTGCCATCGATGGCTTTCTGTGGGGTGTCATTGTTCGGCCAATTGCCATTGATGCTACTGCCGCCAACCATTGCACCTTGAAAGCCTTGGATGAGGTCGTTGGATGAGAGGATCATTTGGGTCGGCCCCTGACTTCCAGTATAAGGAATGTCTGGATAGGCGCCTGCATCCACATCCGGCGGAGTATTGTCCTCAAAGACGGCGGTGACCGTCGCAGTGTTGGCCGGCATGGTATAGGTGGTGGTAGACGAGAAGGCATCGAGGAAGCTGCCGCCATTGTCGGTTGTCCAATTGACGAAGCGCTGATCCGAGGAAGGTGGCACAGCGATGATCTCAACCTCCGAGCCGGACAGAGGGTTCCCAGTGGAGGCACCAGTTTCAGTGATGATGCCATCTTGGACGGTTAGGCTGGTCGAAGCGGGAGCGCTAACTGTGATCACAACCGTGGCCAACACATCAACGCCGTATCCGTCATTGGCGGCGAGCTGCAGGGTGTATTCGCCCAACTGACTGAAGGTCACTGTGGTATCCAGCTGGGTTTCATCGGCGAAGGTGACTGCACTTTCCTGATCCGATGGATCGGTGGACACCACACTCCAGATTGTGGTCAGTGCATCGCCATCGGGGTCCACAGCGCTGCCATTGAGATAGGCTAGTGCACCAGGGACTGCAGACAACCTGTTGCACATGGCATACAGGTGGAAGGTCCTCGTGGTTGTGGGAGCGATGGTGATCGTTTGGGACGTGCCCGTGGCCACATAGGTGCAACTGATGCGCGTACCATTGTTATTTTCGAATTCATTCTCATTGATGACCGCTGGCGCCAGGCCCTCCACGCTGAAGGTTTGGCTGCGGTCGGTCGTTGAGTTCTCCCAAGCCACGCCGAAGAAGGAAGCCTCGTAGGTTTTCCCAGGAATCAGGCCGGTAAAGGTAACCGTTCTTGGTTTACCATTGAAGATGAAATCTTTGCCGAGCTTTTCAGATTCGCCAGTCAAGGCAGCGTTATCATCATTGCCCCAATCGCTTTTACTTCCTCCGATAGACCAGCCGGATCCGGAGGTGTCGAAATTTTGAGGAAAGGTCACACCGTTGACGGTCACCGGTCCGCGGGTGGATCTGCCGAAACATTGCAGGGCCGTGTAAGTGTGGCTGGAAGAGATGCCGGAGTTGGCATCCCCGGTCCAAGCGGATGAGCTCCATGCCATTGGAGCTGCGGGAATGGTGGCAAAACCCAGGAACTGGTCAGCTCCGGCATTGACCAGGGGCTGTTTGTTGGGCCCGTAGTTGGCTGTCACCGTCGCATCGGCGGCGGGCATCGTGTAAGTAGTGCTGACCGAATTTGCATCGGCGAAGAAGCCTCCACTGGCGCTGGTCCAGTTGATGAAGCGGTCACCACCCGCCGGTGGATCGGCAGTGATCGGAACCCTTGCACTTGCAAATTCGGTAGTCGTCACCTCTGCAAGAGTGCTGCCATTGACAACGGTCAGGTCATGGCTCGAGGACGGGTCGACGACGATGGTGATTGTATCGGTGCTGTTAGGGCTGGGAACGGCTTGGTAGCCATCGTCCAGAGTGATGCGCAGGACATAGGTGCCGGGCTCGTAAAAGGTTACGGTGGGCTGCTCAATGGTCGGGTCATCAAAACTCGGCTCGATGGCATCCGCGGGGTCCTTGCTGTCCACGGTCCAGGTGATCGTGAATGGATCCCCATCGTTGTCGATAGCACTGGCGCCATCGAGCAGCATAGAGATCCTGGGGGCACCGGGAGGCACGGAGTAATGCGGATGATCCGTGGGCAGTTTGTCCGCCATGCCCCATTTGTGGGAGAGGTAGCCTTCGAGGTTTTGTCGGGTCGCTGCATCCACCGTTCCGTCAAGCGTGATAAACTCCGCCACGGCTCCGTTGAGGTCGTTGGTCTGACCACCGGCGCCAATCATGATGCCCTGGTTGGTAGGGGTGGTACCATTCGAAGTGGCTTCCAATTCGTTGACGCCACTCACCCAAATTTGTCTCACGTTGTCCGTGTTGGAGTCGTAAGTCGCCAGCAAGGTTGGGGTGCCAGAGGTGTTGGGGGCGTAACGCCTGCGCGAAATTTCGTTGCCGCCGCTGCGGAAGCGGAACATGGCATTCGGATTGTCCCACTGCCAACTCATGATGAACCAGGTGTTGGAGTTTAACGCGAAGAAGTCTTCCCGATCATAGTGTGGGCGATCCCGCTCCACGACCATGAAGGCAAAGGCGTCGGTGATGGTGGCACCATAGGCATTCGTAGTTTCCTGCAGCCAGTCGCTGCCATCGAAGTCGAGGGCATTGAGCCCATTGATGGCTCTCACTCCGGTGGCGGGCTGCCTGGAAGCAGTGCCCTGCAACATGTGGTTGCCATTGCCACTTTTATCGTCCCACTGAGTGACGGCGTTACCCGTCGCCTGAATGGTTGCTGCATCAGACGCGTCGTGCCATGTGGTAAGGTGAGTGGGAGCGGCGGGTTGGGCAGTGGCCGTCGGAATGGATGAGGGGTCCCAGAGATTCGATCCGCCGATGGAGAGGGTCTGACCGGTGCCCGCCACCGCGTCTGGCGGATCATTGTTGGCGAGGGTCACAGTGATGATGACATCATCGGAGCTTGTGTCGTAGGTATCATCGGCAGTCAGCCTCAGCTGGTAGGTGCCGATTTCGGTGAAACTGACGGTGGGATTGATGGAGGTGGGGTCGGAGAAAGTCACCGTGCCGGTGCCGGTTCCCAGGCCGGTGTCGGTCCAAAGGTAGGTGGGGGCGTGTTCGGGGTCGGTCACGGTGGCGTCGTCTAGGTCAGCAGTCGCAAGATCGTAGGTCCTCTCCACTCTCAAAAAGCTGCCGTCACCGGGATCCACCAAGGGCTGCCAGGCGGTTCCGCCATTCGGGTCAAAGCCAATGCCGAGCTCACCACTCGTTGCGGGCCCACTGCCACCACCACCATTGGAGATGCGAATCTCGATGTCATTCCAGCCGGGTGTTAGATTGAGATTGGTGGTGGAAGTGCGGCGCCACCCTGTGCCGTCGCTGATCACCAGCACCCCATTGATCCAGATCTTGGCCTGATCATCAATTTTTTCGGTGAAGCTGATGTTGCCGTCGAAGTCGTAAATCTGGCCGGTGTAGACCTCGGTGGTATTGTCACCAATCAAGTCCTCGGTGTAGGCTCCCACATCGGTGATGAGTTCGGCCTCTGGGTTTGGAGTCGTACTGTCCATATTCCCCGGAAGCGTGCCGTAGAAGAGTCCCGGAAGAAAATTGAAGGTCTGCAAGCTGGCCGTCTTGTCCGCCCCAGCAAATACGTTGGGTGCCGTGTTAGGGGCGGCCAGAACATCGATGGTCACCGTGGCAGCGGGTGAATCATTGTAGAAGTCGTTGGCTTTGAAGGTGAAGCTGTCTTGCCCCGTGAAACCATTGTCGGGCGTATACACCAGATTGGGAGGGGTGCCGGAAAGCACGCCATCGGTAGGCCCATCGACGATAATGAACGTAAGGGGGTCGCCATCAGCGTCACTGCCGCTGACCACGAAGGGCTCGGGGGTCGCATTGAAGGCGGTGATCGACAAGGGGTTGGCGACCGGCAGGGTATTGGGTTCACCCACGTCAAAGGTAATGGTGCCAACCGCACTGATCTTGCTGTCATCCACTCGGAAGGTGAAGCGGACCTGCTGGTCCTTGAAGCCGAAGGGAGGGGTGTAGATCAGATTGGGAGCGGTACCTGTGAGCGTTCCGATTTGGGTTTCGGTTCCAACGAGCACAGGCTGGGTGAGCACCGTAAAGTTGAGGTCATCACCTTCGGCGTCACTTCCGGTCAGAGTGAAAGCATGCGAGCTGTTGCCCCGAATGGGAATGAATCGAGTATCAGCGACTGGCGCAGTGTTACCATCGCCCAGAACATCAAAGCTGACCGTGGCATAGGCATCGCCCAGGCCCGTGGAGAGGAAGCTGATCTTCGTATTCCCATAAGAATCGGTGGATTGGGGAATGCCTGTTAAGCTTTTTTCAAGTGTCCACTCTAGAGTGGAAATCTCTTTGTTAGCACCACTAACGCTGTGGATGTAGACCTCATCTGCGTAATC
The DNA here is from genome assembly GCA_964541125.1 of uncultured Luteolibacter sp. Classification (GTDB taxonomy): domain Bacteria; phylum Verrucomicrobiota; class Verrucomicrobiia; order Verrucomicrobiales; family Akkermansiaceae; genus Luteolibacter. Next base: position 7,618 of record CAZIPY010000131.1, read on the forward strand.
ATCATAGATGAGCCAGCCATTGGGAGGTAAATTTCGGCGATAGGAGATCCGGTAATCGGTGCCATCGATACTGACCATCCGCGTACCTGGCGTTGTCCCTGGATCCTGAGAGATGGGATAGATGTCAATGGTGGCATCTGACGTCAGGTTGATCTTGGTGTCGGCAGCGTAGGGGGCGAACCAGCCTTTCAGATCTTTCTTGGAGGCACTGTAGGTGGCAGTGACATTGCCTTCGTTCAAGTGGGTCACACCCATGGCGCAAGATTCGTCGTTGCCGGAAGTGTCAAAGCCGAAATTTTTGCCAAGGGCATTCATGATGGCATCAAAGCTCAGGCCGGTAACGTTGTAGCTGAAGACCGACCTAAGAGGCGCGGGTGTCGCAGGCGCGGGGGAAGGCGGCAAGTAGCCATAAGAGTCGAGGAAGTCATCAGTGCCGGCATCATTCAAAGTGAAGTCGGGCGCGCAGATGATGTATCGATCGTAGTCCTCTGGGTCGAAATCTGGCGGGGTAGGTCCAGGGTCTAGTTCGTTTGCCTCTGCATAATCAGCATACAGCTTGTTAATGGCCGCCTGAATGGTCACGGGATCCGCCATCAGGTCCTCCATCTGGATTGAGGTGTAATTTTCGGGCAAGATTGCCCCCAAATCGACGGTGATGCTCTTGATGGGGTTGATGCCATCTGGAGCCATGACTGGCCCGGCAACGAGTTGGAAGTGACCGTAGGTAGCATCAAGCAACGCATCACTGATGTTGTTTACGGGATCATTGAAAACCATATTCTCCATGTCACTGATCGCCAAGGGATCAGGGTCTACATTTCCGGTCTTGGCGTGGATGATGAGGGTCTCCAGATCCGCGACGCCAGGATGCGTCGCCATGGCGGGCAGGACGCTGCTAAAAAGCAGCGCCAGCACGGCGAGAAACAGGGAGAGGGCTTTGGGCTGTTTGCGCATCGATGGGCGGATGTGGAACACGCACTGCGTTCAGGCCTGAGGCGGCCGGACCGAAGGGCCCATGCCTCTCAAGCCGTGTAGACTCGGCAGAGTCCTCCAAGCTATCTTCTGCGGGGCGTGCCTTTCAATGTAAATACATCACCCCACCTGTATCAAATGGATCAGCTGGGCGGGCCAAACGCTCCTCACCGCAACGATCCGTCATACCCAAAATCACCTATACACCCCTGATGGATGCTGGGGACTGCCGGCAAGATGCCGGAGCCCCCTGAAAGCCTCTTAAAATGTGGCCTAAGCGTCCTTGCCCTCTCAGTTGGCGCTCAAAATTGCCTCCGCCTCGGTATGGATGCTGGGCTCTCCCCCATCGGACAGGTTGACCAGTTTGCGAGCCATGGCATTGCCAGTCAGACACAGGAACTTGGCGCTGCCGAAGTAGTGCAGGCCACTGTTGCTGCAAGAACGCGGAATGATGGCCATGGCCTTCTTGTATTCCTCGCTCTCCTCTCCAAAGGCGGCCTTCACCGACTTCAAAAGCTCCAGCTCAACAGGAAAGTATTTCACGGTGTTCACCACATCGACCGAACCCTTGAGGCCCTCTTGCTTGGATGCGTATAGCATGCCGGCATTGACGTTGCTGTCGAAGGTGGTCGAAGGCCAACTGGTGTGGCCGACCAAGCCGCAGACGACCGGCAGCTCGGGAGACTTCACTTCCTTGCGGAAGTCCTGAATGAAATGAACGAGTTGCTCGCCGTACGCCGGATTCGGCAAATCGTTCCAACCTTGGAACCAGACCAATCCTGCGAGCTCGAAGCCCGCCTTGGGATCATAGTCCGGGTGATACTTGCCGGGATCGGCGAGGACTTTGTGAATGTGCGCGGTGGCACGCTCCCAACAAGCACCCGGTCCGGGTTGGGGCTCTACTGGCGCAAACTTCGAGCCGTTCTCCTTGGCGCGTTGGGCATCGGCTTTGTTCTTGGCTTCGCGGTGCGCTTTCTCGATCGGAGTTTCTGCGTTGGCGAGAGATGGCGGACGCCACGGGCCGTGCACCGAGGTGCCGCCCCAAGAGCATTTAATGAGCAGCACCGGACCATCGACCAGTTGCTCGTAACTGATGCCGAAGGCATATTCCGGACCAGACCGGTCGGGCCCGACTCCATAGCCAACGGACAAAATGCCTTGGGCGGTCTGGTCTTTTTCATGCTCTGTTTTTTCACCATAGACCTGGCCGTAAGCGGAAATATAAGTGCGTTTGGCAATCGGAAGGTTGACGGTCTTCTCCACCAGCTTCGCGAACTCCAGGCGATTCTCGGCGGAAATCCGGCCGAACTCCTTCTTGGCAGCTTCCAACTTGTCGAAATCTTCGGGCTTGGTGCCCTTCACAAAAATGTCGCGCACTCGCTTGATGTCCTCGGCAATGAGTTCGTCGCGCTTGCTCAGCTCCGCCATCACCACTTTGGGGTGGCGTTTGTTCTCGGGTGATTCGATGTGGGCGATCATGCGCTTGTGGATGCCCTCTTCCTCAGCCTTCTTGTTGAGGAAGGCATACATCTTGGATCGGAATCTGCCATTCTCATCGATGGGAGGCTCACCCCACTCCTTGGTGTTCCAGTCGTTCTCCTCACGGGTCTTGCCTTGCGCCTGAGCAGCTCGGGAAAAGTTCGCGTAGACACGCGAACGCCACAATGCGCGGGAAGCCTTGCGTTCCTCCTTCAGCGCCTCGCCTTTGGCAGCGAAATCGGGTGAATCACCTTCACCAAAATTCAAGCCCTGCCAATAGAACGTGTCGCCATAGGCATCACCCTTGGTCGTGGCCGTCTCGGCTGGGGGCACATACATGGGTTGAGTGAGGTACCAAGCGGTCTTGGGCATCGAGTAACCGACCATGTTCGACTGCCCCATGAGGAAGACGATCTTGAGCTTCTTTTTGTCGGACTCCTCGGCCGTCAAACCGGCGGTCGAGATGAGCGCGGCGACGCCGGCCATCAAAATGGTTCCGCTGCGATGGGTTCGGTTTTTGATCATGGGGTGGGATAATGAACCTTCACGGAGAATCTTCCAAGACACCCTTGCCAAGCGCTTGTATCTTATTGGTCAGGTGGAGGCCCAACAGTGCCACCTTTGACATACCTAGCCTTGGTGAAACTCTGACGCTTGTCATCCACACCGCGCGCCACATTGCTCACCCACTTCATGATGCGGCGGACCACGGGCTCGTAGTCCCAGTCGATATGGGCGACGGAGGGTTCACACCAAGAGAAGCCGAAGTCTCCGTCGGTGCAGATCATGGAGACATCTTGTGGCACCTTGAGATTGTTCTGCGCCAGATAATGGTAGGTGGCGTGGAACAGGTGGGCCTCATCGACAACCAGGGCTGTCGGCGGAGTGGTCTTGAATAGCGAATCAAGAATCTTGCGATACCCCTCGGGGCTCTGTTCCCAATCTGGCAGGTTGTATTCGCCGGTGGCGATGCCGGCTTCCGTCATCGCCTTGAGAAAGCTGCGTGCCGAGTGAGCGGGCGTCGGTTTGCGCAACTGGCTGTGGCACAGGAAAACAATGCGCTCGTGGCCCAATCCAGCGAGTTGGTGGACGGCCTCTTCGTAGCAGGACCACTTTTTGGGACCAGTACCGGCAACCGGTAACTCAAAGCGGCGGCCTGCAAAGGCGAACACCTTGAGGTCATGGTCCACAAACCATTGGAGAATTTCGCGTGAAGCAGACGCTACCATCCAGACATCGGCCTTGGCCTTGTTGACCAAGCGACCGAGGCGTTTGGGATTCATGCCGATTTCTTGCAGACCCTCATCAGGAACCACAGGAATGTGACCTGCGTCCTCAAGTTGGTGCCGCAGTTCGATAATGAAGTCCTCCCAGCGGTCCTGCCTCTTGAAGAGGAGTAGGCCCACCCTCATGGGCTTTGCCGCGTTGGCATCATCCATTGCCCGAATGGCGCTGCGCTTGCCCTTGCCCTGCGAAATGAGCAGGCCCTCCTTTTCAAGAAGTGCGGTTGCGTTCTGCACACTGCGGGGACTGACCCCAAGCTCACTGGCCAAGAGGTCACGCCCGGGAAGCACTCCGATCCAGCGACCACTGGCAATGCCCTCCCTCAGGTGAGCGGCAACTTGCTCGGGGATGGTGGCGGTCTTGATGCGAGGCATGGGAAAAATCAGGGCTGACGAGGCTTTGGCGGAGGCGTAATGAAATGAATGCCTCGAAAATTCACATTTTCAATCTCCTTGTCGTAGAAAAAGATGCAGATCTCCCTACGAGACCGATATATCGCCATTCTGGAGGCCGTCATCAACTTCCATTCGGCCTCCTTATCTTCTGCCTTCTTGGGAATTTCGTAAAAGAACCGAATCGGCTTCACCACGGCTTTTTGATCGCCCGGCAGGTTGATGAATTCCATTCCGCCAGGAGGCACCGTCGCCTTCTCTTCACCGATCGTAATGCCGATTTTGGTCTTCACGAGGTTCACATAAAGGCATCCGCCTTCTTTGAACTTGGAAAGGTCAATGACCTTGGATTTGAACAGCAGACCCTCTTCATCCTCCTCTTTGGCCACCAATACGATCAGGGCTTCCCGCACGCCTTCGGCCATCACACAGCGGGCGAGGTCCTCATATGCAATTTCACCATTGGGTTTGGTAATTGCCTTCACGACACGGATCGCGCCGTTTTTGTCCACAGGAATCGGGTCTCCAATCTCGCGCGGATGCAGTCGCACCTCGTGCACTTTGCCGCCCGACATCACGGGGAGTGGGTTGGCTAAGCTCTCGGGGGTATTGGCCACCACGACCCAGGCCCGACGACGCGGCTCCTTGTCCTCGCCGGGTAGCGCAGGCTGGGCTGAAAGGCAGGTTGCCACGACCAGCGTCATGCAACAAAACCATACGGATTTCAGGATCATGTAGGATGGATGCTTGCTGATAAGTGAGCCGACGAAAACCCTTCTTTTCATTATTTCGGCCCAAGACTGCCCGCTTTCAGTGGCCCATATGAGCGGCACATTGCACCTCAGCGATCATGCTGCACCATCTTTGGCATCAGCGCTGGAAACGTGATGCCACGAAAATCAACGTTCTCGATTTCAGGGTTGAAGAAGAACACGGTGATTTCACGTCGGCCTTGAAACAAGGCGATCTGAGCAGCGGTCATCAGCCTCCATTCAGGGTTCTGCTCCTTGGGGAGCTCATAGAAGAATCGGACTGGAACCACCTTCCTCCTTTCATCACCAAGCGCATTGATGAAGTTCATGTCCCCGGAGTTCACCACGGTCTTGTGCTCACCGATGGTGACACCGACCTTGGTTTTCACCAGATTGACAAAAAGGCAGCCGCCCTTCTTGAATTTTGCCAAGTCGATGACCTCACCGCGGAAGGCCAACCCGTCCTTGTTATGATCGGGCACCAATACGATGAGCGCTTCACGCACACCTTCGGGCAGCTGGGCCACAGCAAGAGGAACATGTCTGACTTTGCCATCATCCCCAACCTGCGGCTTCACCACACGCACAACCCCGGCCTCGTCCACCGGCACGGACTCGTGCACCTGGCGCAAATGCATGGGCACTTGGTGGAGGGCATTATCGGAGAAAACCGGCAGCGGGTTGGGAAGATCCTTGGGCATTTGTGCCGCGACCAGCCAAGCCCGACGCCCTGGTTTTTCATCCGCATTGGCAGCGAGCTCTTGAGCAGCAAGCGGAGCAAAAAGGGTCAGCAATAGGCCGTGTAGCAATGCGAGGTGTTTCATGGTTGGGAATCAGACCTCATCAGAAGACAACCAACGGAAACTCTTCATTTCGAATTTCCTTCCGAATCGGCGGTTTGTGGGGGTCAGATTGCTGTTGGGAGTAAATTCTCCATCCCAACCGGGATCGTGAGAATCGGTAAGCGGATTGCCCTCAAAGATGAAGGCTGGCTCGTACGGGTCGTTGGTCGGATCGACGTATTCGGTGTTGCGCTGGAGAATGGCCTCGCACCAAGCCCGTGCGATGACCTCGCCCTTGGCGTTCAGCGTCTCGCCGTAAGCACGAATGCGGAAGGTGTCGTCACGCACCTGCAGGGTGTTGGCGATGGGCTTGAGCAGGTCCGATTGAATGACGTAGCCAGGAATGCCGGCCAGGCGGGAACCCTCAACGGCATCAGCAGTCGGATACTCGTGATTGCCGAGATTGCCCGGATCGATGCGAAGATTGTTGGAGCTCTTGAAGCGATAGTTGATGGAGCGCGAATCGGGACTGGCATCATCGAAGTCGATGGCGTTCTGCAGCGCTCCCATCAATGCCAGATCAGCACTGCCACCGCCACGGCCACCACGGCCACGACGACCCTGCGGCTGCAGCCTGCGGTTGATGAATTCGGACATGTTGAGGAAAGGTCCACGCTGTTTGACCTGCTCGACGCATTTTTCAGCAAGCACACGGATCTGCTCGTCGCTGATGAAGCGCACGCCACTCCAGACCATCTCACCATCTTCACGCATCACTCCATTCGAAAGGTCGGAAGTTTCGCGATTGGTGGTCGGGATATCCATGCGAGAGACCGCAATGTGACCCTCGGGCACGTCCACCTCTCTGAGAGTTCCCGAAGTGGTGTCACGGTAGTAGAGCTTGCGCTCGCGAATTCCTTTGAACAGCGCATACCAGGCATTAACCGAGGTACTGTTGACGTTGAAGGCTCCGTCGACCTTGAGATGCTCTGCCACGCGCAGATAACCATCTTCAGCCGTAAGTTTGGTTCGCACTTCGGCCTCATCGAGGCCTGCAGCATGATACTGATAACGACTGATCGGCAGACCCTCGCCGTTGGTCAGGGCCTGGATGTTGTCATTCAGATTGTCGGAAGCACTGGCCCACGGGCGAGTCTGATCGGCCATGGATGAGATGAAGTACTCATCCCACAAGGCATCGTTGAGCACAAAAGTGTGATCCCAGTAATCCGAGTATGCCTTGGTATCGACGGTTTCGAAAGTGCCGGTATTGCGCTCGTGGGTGCTGACGGAATTGTTGTGGAAGTGGTATACTTTGTCTCGCGGGATCATCGGATGCCCGAAGGAATTGCCGATGCCTCCACCAGTGATGCCACTTTGATATTGGAACATCTTGTTGAACCCAGCATAGAGCGCGAGTTCGCGATCCGCGCCGCCGGTGCGGTTACGAGGCGTCCATCGTGAGTCGAGATCCTGACACCATGCCCAACCGGGATTTGTGCGCATACCCGAGAAAGAAGCGAGGCTGCTGATGGGTGCAGTCGGCAGTTCAATAGCTGCCACCGCACTGACTTTCTCGTAGGGATTGGAGCCTATACCCAGCACAGGATCACCATTGGCATTCACACCGGTCAGCTTGAGCAACTCAAAGGAAGTCGCCGGCCCGAAAGACACCGTGTAGGAACTTTCCAAACGCTGGGTGTGGGCGCGCCTCTCGCCATCATTGGTCATGTAAAGGCCTCCGCCATATCCGTAGGGCGGTTGATGCAGCCAGTTACGGGAGCGCCAATCTCTGGCCCAACCCACAGCCGGCGGCAGGGATTGGGTAGTCTTGAGGGTGAGCACAGAGTAAGCGATGGGCAATGGATCCGGAGTTTCGACCAATCGCACACGATTGCTCACACTGCCCAAGATGGATTGATACCTCTGGCTGGGTTGAAACCAGTCGATCTGGTAATGTGCCGGGGTGCCATCATCCCGGGGATCCACAGTCGTTCCAGCAGCGAGCCCCATTCTGAGAGACGGCGATCCCGGGGTATTGCCTTCCCGACCATTCCGAAGCTCGGGGTTCCACCAACCGTTGCCACTCTGCCGGATGATTTTGCTGAATTTGACATCCAAACTGGCGGTTCCGAGAGCGGATGTCGGCATGATATAAGACTGTCCCGGCACGCCCCCCAACAGGGCGGGGTCGAAGCCCTCTCTGAATCCGATCACGCCGATGTTGCCTTGCGCCACTCCACGGCCCGAGAAGGAAAAGACCTTGATCTCTCCCGGTTTGAAAATGGTGTCCGTACCATCCAGACTGAGGATGGGCGCGGGTTTCTGGTAGCTGGCTGGCTCCAGCTCCGTCTGAGTTGTTCCCTCATGGACCACCATGCGATTCGGCCAGGCCTCCATGCTGGTTGCCGCCATGCCGTAATCTCCATTTCTGATCAGCAATGGGGTGGAGTAAGGATTCCAGAGAGTGACGATTGGAATGTCGAGGTAGCGCACCGTTGTTTCATCGGGCCCCGGCCCCGGCTCGGTCACGTAACCGTGGATGCACAGGTAGCGGAGGAGAACGGGAATTCTGTCATAGGTATTCTGCCCCTGCCACTCGGCCGAACCACCATTGCGCATGTTCTCAGGGGCATGCGGCTCGGTATAGGGAATGCCTCTGAAGTCGCGTTGAAGATTGCGCGTCGGCTGGCCCTTGTACTGTCTGGCGATGCGCGGATCAGTATCCTGCCGATAGGTGCGGTAGTAGTGACGCATGCGAGGCCAACTTGTGAAGGGGCGACGGGGCACCGCTGCATTTTCGGCGAGTATGTCTTTGCTAAGCGGACGGATCGAAGGCTCCGCAGCACGGCTATGATCGTAGCCGGCCGTATCCGCCTGCTTGTACATCGCAGGAATGGTGGAATGGTCGTTTTCAAACAACAGGCTCAGGTCCTTTTTCAGACCTCCGCTGCGGGTGTTGGCAAGAATGCCGGAGCCGTGGTTGGTTAGATCAAAGAACATGGACTTGGTCATGTCTTGATCGGTGGTCACAGAAGGTAGGGTGAGTGTCTTGAAGCTGACCACGCGATCCGCCAGATTTGCATCCGCATCCAGATTGCCCAGGGCATCCAGACCACCAACCGCCACTTCCGCTGCGGTACCTTGGCGCACCGCCCATTCCTCGGCATCCAACTCACGCTGCTGGGCAGCAAGATTGACCTTGGCCTTGTGGTTTTCAGGGCTGATCCACCATGCGAAAGCACCAGTGTCTCCGCTCTGGATTTTGAAGGCTCGGGTAATCTTGTTGGGATTTGATTGAGCATAGGCCTGCCCAAGGGTTCCAGGGCCCACCATGATCACCGAGTCTTCCTCTGCCGGCATGCGAAATACCGATGTGATTGTGGTTTGCTGACTTTCGGGCATGGACACCAACCAACGCCGAAACATCGGAGTACGCCTGGAACTATAGGTGTCCTGAATGGAATCCACGCTACTCGCATCCTTTCCTTCAGGGGTGTAGGGAGCATTGAGGTAGTTGCCCCAAGAATCATAGACGGCCATCCAGTGGGGTTGAGCAATTCCATCAATGGCGGGAGTATCAGGTCTGCGGTCGAAAAGGGCAGCCTCGGCACTGATGCGCATATCCGGCCCCATTTCGGTCTGCAGCTCACCGATGGCCAACATCAGTGCCATCCTCGCGTTGGTGCGAGCCTCCTCCATCGCGTTGTCGATGGTCGTTATGCGAATGCTCGCCGTGGAAAGCGACAACATGCCCACCGCCAGCAGCAGCAGGAGAACCAGCATCGACACCGTTACCACGAGCGAAAAACCGCGGTGATCACCACGGGGTGCCTTGCTGCTGGATGATGGTTTCATGACAGGAGGGAATGGTGAGCTTACCAGAAGTCTCGGTAATCTCAATGTAGTTACATGGTTTAGAGTCCGTAGGACGGGGTGGCAATTTTATGATCTCCGCATTCGCGTGTATAACCTGTATCTTTTGTGGCAAGTTGGCCTCGGCAGACCAGGGCCTTCATTTCTCGGGCTTGGTGCCGATCATCACGCTGCTCAGGGACGTGCCGATGCGGATTTCATCGATGGCGCGGGGGGTGTCGAAAATCTCGACGAAAACGCTGTTGAGCTTTTCCTGGGCAATGGTCTCTTGCAACACGCCGACTGGCTCATCGAGCATCATGGGACCGAAAACAGGTGCGTTGAAGACGCGATAGAGCTTCAGGGTGTCCGGCTCATCGTCGGTCCTTCCCCAATGCAAATGGCCAACCATCATGTGCGGCTGCTCGGCGGGTAGGCGAATGTTGAGAGAATGACTCCAGCCATAACGGTCTTCGCCCGCGGGCTTACCATTGAGCATCGGCAACACCTTGGCCTGTCTTGCGTCGGTGGCGAATCCAATGACGGCATCCCCTCCCTTGAGGCCAAATTTCATACTGCCACCATCGATGTAGACACTGAACCACAACTCGCCCCCCGGCTTAAGCAGGCCGTGCTTGGAGAGCAGTGCCGGATCGAGTGTGCGGCTGGTGTTGCGGTGCCTACCGCCGGTGAGCATGCCGCCCGTGGTAGGCATGCCAGGAAAACTCAAGGACGAGCCACGATCCACCGTATAGACCTTGGTCTCCTCTTTGAGTGTTTGCCACGGTCCAGCAAAGCCGAAGGAGCTTCCGCCCTGCTGCCCATGCACCGCACCAGCGGGATAATCGAAACCTTCATACACAAGCACTCCGACATTTTGGCTGGAAACCGTGAAGCTGACGGTTCCCTTGGCCGTAAGGCCCTGACCATCCATGGCGACGAAGGTGAGCTGGTCATTGCCGTTGAAACCGTAGTCGGCAGTATAGTGGAGCGGAGCGTCGAAGGCTCTCATGGCCTCTACCACACGACCCTTGGCATCGGTCAATTGACCATGAGATGGAAGTTCAGTGATGACATAGCCAAGCTCATCACCATCGGGGTCCGAACCGGAAAGCACGATGGGAGTCGGCACGCCCGGCACGGCATTGAGTGACAGTGACTTGGCGGTCGGCGGCTTGTTGGCCGGCAGCTTGCCGCTGGAGTCGTGGAGAGTAACAGTTACCAACTCCCGCACCACGCTGAGCCCAAGCGAATCGGTCATCGCCAACTCGAACCTGTATAGGCCGGGCTGCTTGTCGATGAAGTTGACCGTGGTCGTCGCGCTGTCTGGCGAGGCGTTGGGCGTAAAGGTGACCTTGCCGGCTCCATAGACCTTGCGCCAAGTGTAAGTGGTGGCCTTGGGGTCCGAGATGGCGAAGTTGGTGGCTTCAGCTGCCAAGGTCGTTTTAGCGGCTGGTAGTTTCAATTTTGGATCCTCCGCCTTGATCGAGTCGATGCGCTTGAGGCTTGGCAATTCCTTCGGCGCCTCACCTTTCATGATGGCATCGAGCATTTCCTGAGCGGGAACAGCCTTCACATAGATCAAATCGCCCACGGCCTTCATGACCTCGCGACTGGAACTCATTTCGAGGGCGGCCTTGCCGTATTTCTGGGGCACCTTCTTCTTGATGGCTTCCTGAGGGGAATGCCGAGTGCTAAGGATCAAGCCTTCCTGAAAACCATGGTTGGCCAATGCTCCCTGACATGCCGGCCCGGAACCGCGCCCAAACATGGAGTCTGCAGGCGGTGGAGTCTTGATGTTATCCAAGAGCAAATCAGACACCGCCATCGTCTCCTCCTTGTTCAGCTTCGTGAGGATCTTAGTCGAGGACGTGCGCGAATGACCGGAAGGCGTCATCAGCATCGAGCGGACGGCGGGAATCAGCTTCGCACGGTCTACCCCATCGAGACTGGTCTTCAAAAGGTGGTCGACGAGTAATTTTGACATGATCCCGTGCGACCATTGCAGCGGGTCTTCCTCATTCAGCGGGAAGGTCGGGCGCTCGATGGCGACGATGGCATCCATGATGGCATTCTCATGAGCCTGCAACGTAGCCGTATCGATTCTCTCAAGCACCCGCACCGCGGCAAAGCGGAGGTAAGCAGTCTCGTGCTGCAGAAGTGACACCATGGCATTGGCAACCTCCGTGTTCTTCATCGATCTCACCGGTTCGCCACAGTTTTTCTTGATGGTCATCAGCGCTCCACAAGAACCGACCCGCGCTAGCAGTGGCGCTTGTTCATCGAGTGCGGTGGCAACTAACTGATCGATCACAGCCGGGTTTCCGGCGTCCTCCGGATTCTCCTTGAGGCGGCGCGTCAGCTCATTGGCCACCCCTTGCCTGAGGAAGCCTTGGCAGCTCGGAATCGCCGCTAACAGTTGCTCGTTGGTGGCCAGCTTCGGATCAAACTCCTTGGCCATCACCAGCTCGCGAAACTCCTCGTGGCTGAGCTCCACTGCCGGGTTCTTGTCTCGTCCGGTAATCACCAACTGCTTCAAGGGTGCCGCGTAAAAGAGCATGGCAGTGGCCCAGTAACTGAAGTCCGCATAGTTGTTACTACGAGCATCGAAGATGCGGGTGTGATTCCAACGACGCTTGAGATCGAGATGCCATTGGATTTCGCGGAACTGAAGGTTGGCAGACTTGGGGCCGGCGAGGTTGGCCCCTAAGGGGTGGAAGACCTGGCCGAAGAAGGGGCCGCCGTGGGCGTAGCCGCGAACATCATCTGAAGAGAGTGCTGACTTACTGGCAAAGAACTTGGTTCGCTTGACCTCACCTTCCTGCAAAGACAGCGCCATGGCCGACATCGCGCACTTGCCGTTGTAGTCGCCAAGGCCGTCGAGAATGCCATAGGCGTGCTCGCCGTATGGCAGCCCCCCCTTGAAGGCATAGTGACCGAAGAAGGTTTTCTGTGCCTTGAAGGATTTTTCAACCATCTCACTTTTGACACCTGCCTCGCGGGCCAGGGCCAGCCCGAGAAAGCCCAAGGTGCCACTGCAGTTGATGGGCCCATAACCGCCGATCATGCCGTTCGCGGAGCCGTTAGGATGCTTCTCGCACCAGCGGTGACCGGTGGTCCCGAACCAACTCACGCCCGTGGCATGCTTTTCGGCGTGGGCAGCGAGCTTGGGAAAGATGCTCTCGTCATTGGTCATCATGTAATACTCGGCGAGGGCGATCAACTGAGGTCCGGAATGCCAAGGGCCACCTTCCAGCACGAGTTCATGCGCCCATTTCTTTGCCAAGGCTTGATGCTTGTCGTTGTCAGGATTGGTCGGGTCGTTGGATGCGAGGAGGCAGAGAATGCCGAGGCCCGATTTGTCGACCTTCTCCTGCTTGGCCAGTGCAGCGATACCCTTGCGCAAAACGTTCTGGCTCTTGGGGCAGTTGTAGGGAGCGGTGTCCGAGTAACGGCCGAGATATTCCAGCTGGAGGGTCACCGTGCTAGTCTTGCCCTTGCGCCAGACCAAGAGCTGGAGCTGAGCCGACTTCCTCGCTTCGGCTTCGGTGATCGCATTGGCGAGAGGGATCAATGTCTTCGAAGCACCCTGGAAGAGCGGCACCTGCTTCGCGCCCGTTCCATCCGCTCCGAGAATGACATCGCCCACCTCAAGCACACCATCGGCCGGCGAGCCTTCCTCAATCTTCTGCACCAGCAACTGGCGGACCCAGATCTGCTCATTGCTACGCTGACGTGGACGCCAATAACCGAAGTGCACGCCGATGGGCCCACCCCAGCGCTCATTCTTGCGAGTCAATTCTTCACCCTTACGCAGATCTGGAATGGGTTGGGCAGGACCGTCTTGGGCCTGGAGTGGAGCGGCCAGACCAAGGAGAAGGCACGCAGTGACGAAACGATGAGGAAGCGGGATGTTCATGGTGGAGCGGGAGCGGGCAGTGCAAGCGAACCGCACATGGTATCCATCATCCTTAGGGAGTGGAAAGCTTCCAGATCTTCCTGATCGCAGACCCGTGTCTTTTGGGTCAAGTGACAGAGCGAGCGCGAAGCCCTGTTATTCTGCTCCAGGCCTTACCGATCACGCGGTGGACCCACGGTGCCACCCTTCACATAGCGCGCCTTAGTAAAACCCTGGCGCGTATCCTCAACCCCGCGCGCGACATGACCCACCCACTTCATGATGCGTCTGACCACCGGCTGATAATCCCAGTGGATGTGCGCCACCGAAGGACGGCACCACTCAAAGCCGGGACTGCCGTCGGTGCAGACCATGCTCACATCCTGTGGCACGCGCAGTTGACGCTGAGCCAGGTAGTGGTGAGTGGCATGAAACACATGGGGCTCATCGAGCATGAGGGCCGTGGGTGGCGTCGTCTTGAAGAGTGAATCGAGAATGGCCTCAAGCCCCTCAGGGCTCTCGTCCCATTCGGGCAGGTTGTAGTCTCCGGTGGGAAGACCGGCCGCAGCCATCGCTTCCAAAAAAGCCCGGGTGGCCAAGGACGGCACAGGCTTGCGAATGTGGCGTCGGCAGAGAAGCACGATGCGCTTATGGCCCAATCCGACCAATTGGTTCACCACCTCGGCGTAGCAGCCGGCTTTATCGGGCCCGGTGCCGGCGATGGGCAATTCGAAACGCCGGCCAGCAAAGGCAAAAACCTTGATGCCTTGATCTGAAAACCACTGCAGTACTTCCCTCGAGCCAGACATCACCATCCAGGCGTCGGCTTTGGTTGCCTTCACCACGCGTGCGACGCGACTCACCTTCATCCCAAGCTCCTGCAGGCCTTCTTGCGGCACCACTGCGATGTGGCCCGCCTCCTCCAGTTGATGACGTAGTTCGATGAGATACTGATCACCCTGGTTGGCCTGATTGAAACAGAGGATGCCCACGCGAATGGGGTTGGCCTCCAAGCCTCCATCGGGCATGCGCACACACATGCGCTTGCCCTGACCCTGAGACTCGAGCAAGCCCTCCTTGGCTAGCAGGGTTGTTGCCTTCTGCACGCTGCGCGCACTGACCCCAAGTTCAGCAGCCAATTGATCGCGGCCTGGCAGGGCCCCCACCCATCGACCGCCTGCAATGCCTTCACGCAAATGCGCGGCAACTTGCTCGGGAATGGTGGCAGTCTTAATCCGGGGCATAATTCTAGATCACACATGAGAGTCTCCTTGCTGCCAAGTCAACACTTGATCCATATGGATCAAGTTGAGCTGAAAGAGGTGGTGCCTGTTTTGGTACCAGTTGCCCCTCATTTTTTGGCAGGAGCTGATGAAAATAGGCTCGCGGCCTGTGCGTAGGACTTGTTCCAATTCCCCGCTCTCATGAAACGCCGCCATTTCCTCTCAAAATCCGCCATTACCACCGCGGGCCTCACCATCCTGCCTTCCGGTCTTGTCCGTGCCCAATCCGGACCCAACAGCAAACTCAACATCGCGCTCATCGGCGCATCGGGTCGAGGCAATGCCCACCACGGCTGGATTGCCAAGGAGAACGTCGTCGCCCTCTGCGATGTGGATGACGAGCACATCGCCCACGGCCTGAAGAAATTCCCCAAAGCGAAGACCTACAAAGACTGGCGCAAGTGTCTCGATCACGAAGGCCTCGACGCCATCGTCATCGCCACTCCGGATCACCACCACGCTTTCATCTCCAACTGGGCGCTCAACCGCGATCTCCACGTCTACTGCGAGAAGCCCTTGGCCATCACCGTGGAAGAAGCCCGCACTGTGCGCGAAAATTGGCTGAAGAAGAAAGGCAAGCTCGCCACTCAGGTCGGCACCCAGATGCACGCCCAGCCCAACTACGCGCGGATGAAGGAGATGATCCTCGACGGCGCCATCGGCGACCTCCAACAGGTCATCGGCTGGGGCAACCGCAAGATTCCCCGCGACGGTTACTTCAAGGCCGAGGGCAAGCCCCCCGCCAATCTCGACTGGGATCTGTGGCTCGGACCCGCAGCCGACCATCCATACAACCCCGGCTACTTCTCAGGTGGTGACGGCGGATCGAATTGCCTGAAGTGGAACATGTTCCGAGATTTCGGTGTGGGCCAGATGGGCGACATGGGCAGCCACATGATGGACATGTGCTGGAACGGCATTGACGCCACCTTCCCCACCTCCGTGAAGACCAAGGGCGAGGAAGTGAACCAAGAAGTCACGCCGGTGAAACTCGAATGCCACTTCGAACACCCCGCCAACGACTGGCGTGGACCGGTTCGACTCAGCTGGTATCAGGGCGGAGCACTACCCCGCATGCCCCACCGCGGCATCGACGCCGACAAGGTCGGTCACGGAGTCATGTTCAAGGGCTCCAAAGGCTTCATCATCGCCGACTACCACAACCGCCTACTCATTCCCGGCGCCAAGGATGGGGATCTCAGCTACTACACCCCTCGTAAGAAGGAAGATCAACTTCCCGCCATCGGCGCCTTCCACCAAAACTGGCTCGATGCTTGTAAGGACCCCTCCAAATCCACCTGCTGCGACTTCGAATACTCCAGTCAGTACATCGAACAGATGATCCTCGGTCTGATCTCCCATCAAGTTGGCGCCCCGCTCGACTACGACGGCAAGAGTGGCAAGATCACCAATCACGCCGACGCCAACGCGCTACTCTCCCGCACCTACCGCAAGGGCTGGACCCTCAACGGATAAGACTCATGAAAACCCTGCTCACCCTCTCCACCTTTGCCGCTCTGCCTCTGTGCCTGTTGGCGGAGTCCGACAAGACTCTCATCCCCGGAACACTGCCTCCCAAACAGACCGGTCCCGTCAGTGCTGAGGAAGTTGCAGAGCTCAGGAAGCGCGCCGCTCTCCTCTCCGAGGACATCCGCAAGCAACAAAATGAACTCGATGAAATCCAGGCGACCATCGAGACCTTCTCTGATCACCGTAAGCTTGCAGGCCGCTCCGGTGATTACGCCATTGTCGGCCCCAACATTGACGAGATCCTGAAGAACTCAAATATTGGAGTTGGCACATCGAAATTGCCTGCGGACTTCGAGAGAGAACTCAACGACGGCGGCATTGGTTACGGCGCGAATCAAAAACACCAACCGGACCTGAAAGAAACGTTTCAGGCGATCGAAGCCGTCATTAACGCCCAGACCATCACCACTGAAGAGGATGCCAAGGCCCCCAACAGCAAGCTCCCTTGGAACAAGCCCATCGACGGCAAACCACTCAAGCCACTCGTTCAGCCAAACGGCCTTCGCGTCATCAACGGCAATGCCGTCTGCCATGAGCTGGTCAACGGTATCTTTTTCGATACCACCCAGCCCGGTTGGAAGCCACTGACCAAAGAAGACTTCACCAAGGTCAATAGCGCTGATGACACTTGGAAATGGGAGGACGACATGCTGCGCTGCACCGGCCAACCCGTCAGCGTGATGCGCACCGTCAAGGAGTACAAGAACTTCGAGATGGTGGTCGAATGGCGCCATAACAAGCCAGCCGGCAACTCCGGCGTCTTCGTCTGGGCCACTCCCGAGTCCATTGAGAAGCTCACCAAGGCGGGCAAGCCTGGTCTTCCCTCCGGCATCGAAGTTCAGGTGCTCGACAACGGCTATACGGATAAAGTCGCCAAGAAGGGCGGCAAGACCGATTGGTTCACCACCCATGGCGACGTGTTTCCCGTGCGCGTGAAAATGAAGCCCATCGGCAAGACATCCCCCAATGGTTCGCGCAGCTTCCCGCGCAAAGATCTCTCCAAGGACCACGGCAACTGGAACCACTACTACATCCGCGCCGTGAATGGTGAGGTGCGCTTGTGGGTGAACGGCCAGGAAGTGTCCGGTGGCACCGAATGCGATCCGGCTCAAGGTTACCTCTGCCTTGAGAGCGAAGGTTCGCCGATTGATTTTCGGAATCTGCACATCAGGGAGCTTCCCTAGCTCCTTGGCATTTCGATCGGTTAGGGATAGGCTTCGGGTCGCGGCGAACTGATTCGGGCCGCTCCCGCCATGAAGCCGCACCTGACTCAAGCCGTCGCTGTCTTAGCTCTGCTGCTGGCTGCAGTCGTGGTGACTTATCAGATGCGGGCCGAGCCCGAGTCGGAGGACTCGGATCAGCGTCAACTCTCGCTCCAAGAAAGAAAGCGATTGGAGCAACGGCGCGACGAGAGGAAGACCGAACGCCTCGCAATACGGGGCATTCGCGGCAAGCGTGGCGAGCCTCCTTCAAGCCTCACCCAGATGACGGACCTCTTGGTGAAGGAATTCCCCAACCTGCAGGAAGAGCCCCCCCTGCCCATTGAAAAGAACTGCATCGCCCAGCTTCATGAATTGGCCAACGAGATCGATCCTCGAACAGGCAAATCCTTTATCAGCGAACTGACTTTCTTGATGGATCCGGATGGCGAGTGGAGTCCGCAAGCCGCTGAACAATTACTGAAGGAGCATGCGGAGGTCATCGCCAAACTGATGAAGATCTCAGGCATGAAACCAGGTTCGCACACCCGGACGGGAGGCATCGGCCCCCTCCTCGGCGAATCACATTCCGGGATGCTGTTCCTGGATCTGCTGCGCCTCAAGTCACGCCTGCATATGTCGAAGGACGAAGTGGCCGCGTCAATCGTCACCGACATGGACGCACGAGCCCTCTCCCACCTGATCGAACACAGCGAGGGAGCCTCGATTCGGGATCTGATGATCGCAAAGTATCATCGCCAGAAGGTGGGGGATGCGGCAACGGGCCTGGATATCTTTGAGAAAGTATTCCCCAACAACTTGGGGATCCATCATAGGGGACATCTGGTGAGTCCTTATTGGGGAGACAAGATGAATTCCAGCATGCTGACCCACGCGATCCGCAGATCATGGACCCTTGGCCTGATCAATGATGACGATCCATTCGTCTGGAGATTGGAAATCACCGATGTGGACGCTGCCAGTGCCTACGCCCGCTACCACAGCGAGTTGATCACCCTGATCAACCGCGGAGACCATGGCCTGTTGCACATCCTGACCGAGGGCTTTCCCAGCCTTAGATCTGGTAATCTTGCCGAGGATCAGCACCAGCTCATCTTGGAAAAGGTGGAGGAGTCCCATGGGCGACTGAATCAGGCCATCCGCCAGGGCCTAGCTCAGCATCAAATTATGACTGGGATTAAGCTCTACGAACGGCTTGAGGGTGGAGACTACCACGCAGGCCTTCTCTCATGGCCCTTTGCACGGTGTCCCCTCACCAACTCTCCCTACCAATTTGATCCCGAAACCCGGATGCTGAGCCGCAGCAAGCAGATCGAAGGCTACGAGGTGCCGCCCACCCCCATCAATAAGCCGGAGAACGAGGGCGCCAGTATGGGGGAGGTGCGCGAAGCAGCGGCTGAGTAGGCGGGCGAAACTTCCCTGAGCTGACTTTACAGCCCACTTACAGAGCTTCAGGATCCGTCTGATAGACTGACCTCATGAAAGCCCTCCTCCTCTCCGGCGCCATCGCTCTCGCCTGCTGTCTCCCTGGCCTTGCCCAAGATGCTAACAAGGTGTTCAAGCAAGACACCCGCAACGAATACACCCACCGCTTCATCTTCTATGCGGTCTTCGAGGGGCTATTTGAAGATGGTGTCGAAGACGATGTGATTGCCGTCATGAAGGGCCGTCACTTCTACAGCAACTTCATCTACGCCTGACCCATCTGCACACCCGTCTATCAGGCGCTGCAGGTGTATGAAGCCAGACCGGAGCTGACCGGCTATAAGGCCGAGAAACCCAAGCACTTCGGCAAGGGGTTGGATGAAGAGATGCGCAAGGTCATGCTCGGCAAGGATTCCGACGCCCGGCGCAAAGCCATCCGAGAGCTGGTCTCCATCTACATCGAGCGCCGCATCAAGTCACAGCAACTCAATGGGGAACAAGAAAAGCAATTGCGCACGGAACTGAAGGCCCTGAACGACAAGGGCACGGAGATGCTCAAGTTCTACCAGTCAGGGTGGGAGAAAACTCAGGCAAGCGTGAAGACCACTCGCGAAGCTCTGAAGAAAGCTGGTCTCGATGAGATCGAAGTCACCTACGCCATCCAAGGACTCGAGGAGCACTCCTTGGGCCGCCATTATGAAGCGTGGGACTTTTGCCCCTCGTGCTCCGGCGCCACGCTCCATGGCGTGGACCCATGAGGTTCACTTGTCCGGATCCCACTTAAAGGTGTGGGGGCCGTACTTCTCGTAGGTGGGGGCATCATACTGCTTGCGCAGTGCGTGATAGGTCTTCTCCAGATCCTTGCGAATCTCAGCGTATTCGGAGTTGTTGGACTGATCGACCATCTCCATCGGATCTTTCTCTAGGTCGAAGAGCTGCCACTCCTTGTGGTTGGGCAGGTGGAAGAGTTTGTAGCGCTTGGTCCGCACGCCGTAATGCTGCGGCACGTTGTGCTCACCCAGCTCGTAGTAGGCGTAGTAGATGGCCTTGCGCCAGTCCTTGGGAGTTTCGCCTTTGAGCAGCGGCACGAATGAACGGCCGTCGAGATTGTCTGGAGCCTTGAGTCCGGCCATCTCAAGGAAGGTGGGCGCGTAGTCGATGTTCTGGATCAGACCCTCCGGACGCAGTCCCGGCTTCACCACACCAGGCCAGCGAATGAGGAAGGGCATCTCAAGTGCTTCCTCAAACATCCAGCGCTTGTCGAACCATCCGTGCTCGCCAAGGAAGAAGCCCTGGTCGGAGCCGTAGATGACGATGGTGTTCTTCGCGAGGTCGTTCTTATCGAGATAGTCGAGCAGCTTGCCGACGCTTTCGTCCACTGCACGCACGGCACCTAGGTAGTTCTTGAGGTAGCGTTGATACTTCCAGCGCACGACATCCTCATCACTCAGTTTGCCGGCGGCGAGGTCCTTGAGGAACTTCTGGTTCTCCGGACCGTAGTAGGCATCCCACTTGGCCTTCTGCTCTGGCGTCATGCGGCCGTATTCGCTGGCGGGGAAACGGTTGGGTAGAAGATCGGCGGCACCTTTCTCGTCCTTGCGTACTTGCAGGTCGTACTGCCAGTGCATGTGACGATCGATCTCCATCTCGTTCTTGGCCAGTGTATGACTGCGGTTCTTATAGTCATCGAAGAGCGTGGGTGGCTCGGGAATCTTCACACCATCCCAAGCTCCGAGGTGACGCAGCGGTGGGCAGAAGGTGCGGTGCGGTGCCTTGAACTGAGTCATCAAGAGGAAGGGCTTGGACTTATCGCGGCTGTCGAGCCACTTGGTCGCCTTGCTGATCACGAGATCGGTGCAGTAGCCGGTCTCT
>CAZIPY010000132.1:0-7670 GCA_964541125.1 uncultured Luteolibacter sp.
AGCACGTGCACGAGCGGAGCCAGGCAGTTGGTGGTGCAGGAAGCGTTGGAAATGATGTGGTTGTTGGCGGGATCGTAGTCGCCGTCGTTCACACCCTGCACGAAGGTGGAAACGCCATCACCTTTACCAGGAGCGGAGAGGATGACCTTCTTGGCACCAGCGGTGATGTGACCTTGAGCGGCGGTGTCCTGCACGAACAGGCCGGTGGATTCGATAACGATGTCCACGCCGAGCTCTGCCCATGGAAGACCTTCGGGAGTGCGGGCGCTGACGACCTTGATCTCGTGGCCGTCGACCACGATGACATCATCTTCTTCGACGTCGGGGGAAGATTTCTTGGAGGAGACTTCACCGGCGAAGCGGCCTTGGGTGGAGTCATACTTGAGGAGGTAAGCCAGGTTGTCGGCGGGAACCAAGTCACCGACGGCGACGACGTTGTATTTGGTTCCGAGGTGGCCTTGCTCGACGAGAGCGCGGAAGACGAGGCGACCGATGCGGCCGAATCCGTTGATGGCGATGTTGGTCATAGCTTTGGTAGGGAGCGTATTAGGGGGTTACCGGCGGCTTTTCCGGCCGGCGCGCGGCATTGTGCATGGCTTCCCCCTGCCGTCAACACCGGCGAAGAATCAAATTTGCCTGATTAATAAGGCGAAATAGCCCATCCTGCGGACAACCACCCTTCGCCGAGGCTTCGGGTGTCAGGCGGCGATCATGGGCGCCCGCGGACGAGCGCAGCCCGACTTGTCGGGGCGAGCGAGTGCAAGCGCCTAGGGCTGAGCGCAAGCGCTTTACAGACCCAGAAAATTGGAGATCAAACGAATCCCAGCCGCCTGGCTCTTCTCCGGGTGGAACTGGCAGGCCACCACCGTCCCCTGCTCCACGGCAGCAGCGAAACTGTCCGAGCCGTAGTTCGTGCGGGCGGCAACGACCGAAGGATCGGTCGGCTCTGGGAAGAAGGAGTGGACGAAGTAAAAATAGGGCTCATCTCCGAGCCCATTCCACATGCCTTCCCCTGAATTCACGGGCTTAGCGGCGTTCCAGCCCATGTGGGGAATCTTCAGGCCGGGTTCCTCGGCAAATCGGCGAACCTTACCCGGAATCAGGCTCAGACCCTCGACTCCTGGAGACTCTTCACTGGATTCGAAGAGAATCTGGTAGCCCAGACAGATCCCGAAATAAGGCTTCCCAGCGTTCACCCACTCGCGGATGGACTCGATCAGGCCGCGCGAACCGAGCTGCTCCATGCAGTCGCCGAAGGAGCCGACGCCGGGCAGGATGAGGTGGGTGGCTCCCTCGAGTTGATCGGGGGAGCTGACCAGAACGGGTTCAAGATCCAGCGAGCGCAGGCAATTCTCCACGCTGTGCAGGTTGCCCGCACCGTAATCAATCAGAGCGATTTTCATTACGGGTGAAGATTAGAGAGCTTCCTTGGTGCTCGGAATGCCCTTCTCGCGGGGATCAATCTCGCAGGCTTCGCGCAGGGCACGGGCCAAGCCTTTGAACATGGCCTCAGAGATGTGGTGGCCATCGCGGCCGTAAAGCAGCTCGACATGGATGTTCGCACGCAGGTTGGAGGTCACCGCGCGGAAAAACTCCTCAACCAGCGAGAAGGCCATGTTGGGAGCCGAGGGCGTACCGGCAGGTGCCCGGAACTCGAGGTGCGGGCGGTTACTGAGATCCACCACCACGCGGGCGAGGGTCTCATCCATAGGAAGGTGGCAGCAGCCGTAGCGGCGGATACCCACTTTATCGCCAAGAGCCTCCTTGAGGCATTGGCCCAGAACAATGCCGGTATCTTCAATGGTGTGGTGGAAATCCACTTCCAGATCTCCGTCCACTTTGACATCGAGATCAATCAGGCTGTGCTTCGAAAACAGCGTGAGCATGTGATCGAAGAAAGCGATGCCGGTGTCGATTTTGGACACACCGGAACCATCGATATTCAGGCTGAGATCAATCTCGGTCTCCGCAGTCTTGCGGCTGCATTGGGAAGTACGTGACATGGCAGGGCTTGAGATGGGGCTCAACGGCCACCGTCTGCAAGCGCAAACTTCTCGAGATAACGGCTTGGCACGCCCAATCTCTGGCAGGTCCGCAGCTTATCACTGATGGCTTTCGGATCCGCCCCTTGCTGCTTGAGCTTGTAGAGTTCGCGGTAGAGCGCACCGCAATCGGTAAATCCTTTATTGAGGAAGGCCTCCAACTTCCCGGACTCAGTCTTGGAATACTGGATGGTGTAGTCCAATGCCTGTCTGGAATAAGGATGAACAGTAACCCAGCCAACTTGGGTGGAAGTCTCAGTTCGGAACAGTCGCTTCAGGCGATCCTCTTCCTGCTGAATCGCCAACTCAGAGGCACGACGGCCGCTGGGCGTCATTGTCTCAAGGCCCTTTTCACGATCTTCCAGACGTTGATTGAGAGTATCACGCATTTCAGCAGCCTTCGTGGTGTGATGTGAAATGAGCTGCTGCATCAAGGGGATCAGATCGAGATGAACCTTAGTGTTGTAAAATTCGTCTTGGAATTCCTTATACGCGCGTAGTGCCTGTAGATGTTTGCGGGAAGAGACCAAATTCTTGATCTTGCGCGAGGTGATTCGGGCATCGAGTTCGTATGCGTTTTCGCGCAATTCGGTGGCCGGATAGAGCACACCGTCGATTTTGACAGCACCGTCCTCTACCTGGCGCATTTCGTCGCGGAGTTCGTCGCGAATGCTGATCGCCTTGCGGACATGCTCGTTGGCTGGAAAGCCCTCAATGAACTGAGTCATCAGTTCAATCCGCTGCTTGTAGTCACCGACACGGAGACCGTCCGGCGCAGGCACCAGCTCGCGGAGCTGCTTGAACTGTTCGTTGCCGGGATCCGGTTTGATGATGTGTTTCACATCATTTTTGAGGATCACCCGTTCGTCCTTAATGGTCGGAGCCAGCCGAACCTCCAGTACATATGAATCTTCGGTTTCTCGGATCAGGTCACCCTCGATTCGGTCCCCGTTCTTCAAAACGTAGGTATCCGCCATGACTGCAAGGGGTAGCAGACTGATGGCGATGAGCAGATTGCGTAAGAGATGCATCATGTAACTTGTGGCATTTAACGAGGAAATTGACCTGCACTGCTAGACAAAAGTTTCGTTAACCTGAACGAAATCGGGCCAGCCATGATCAAAAATGACCGACCCGAAGACCGATTACACTCATCGAACTCACCCGCCGACTCGAATCCTAAGCGGAAGAAGATGCTCAATCCCACCAAAGAAAAGGCTTTCGAAGTATCCGGCCATGGCTATGGTGCGCGTGGAATTCTTTACGACGCGTGATCAGTATTGCCGTATCAAGTCAGAAGGGAGGTGTGGGCAAGACGACCCTCTCCATCAACCTCGCCCATGCCTTTGCCCGCGCCGGAGTGCGCACCCTTTTGGTCGATGCCGACCCCCAGGGCTCCGTCGGCCTCTCCCTGACCCGCCAGTCGCGTCTGCTTTCGGGTTTCTATGACTACCTTTCCGAGCCGGATTGCGACATCGAGAAACTCATCGTCCCGACCCGCTTGGAGACCTTTTCACTGGTGGCCAACGGCCGTGCCAGCGACTACGAGAGCGGTGGTGCCGTTGGCGCTCAGGTCGCCCGTTCTCGCTCCTTCCTCCACGAAGTCCAGCAGCGAGGATTCGAACTCTGCATCATGGACACAGCTGCAGGCCTGTTCGGTCTGACTAGTGATGTGGTCGCCTCCTGCAGCGCCATCATGATCCCTCAACAGGCCGAACCCCTCGGCATTCGCTCGGTGCCGAAGCTACTCGAAGGCATCAAGCAACTGCGAGTCATGAATCCTCAACTCAATGTTTTGGGTATTTGCCTGACCATGCTGCAGGCCGAGCTTGAGGAAAGCACAAGCGCCGCCCACGCCCTTCGCGAGCTACTGCCTCCGGAAATGGTCTTCCGCACTGAAATCCCCCGCAGTGATGTGTTCATCAAGGCCAGCGCCCGCGGTCTTCCAGTCGGAGTGATGGAGGGCGGCGAGTCCACCCAGCAGGTTTTCGATGCCCTCCGCATGGAGATTGAAAGCAAACTCAACATGAGGCAGGCTGCCGACTTCGCCTAACCCCCCGACCATGGCAAGCGATCCGATCAATCCCTGGCTGGATGCCGACGAGTTGAAGCAACTCGCGGAGAGCCTGATGCAGGGCAGTCCGAAGCCCAAAAAGGCCATTCCCCAGGATGCCGGCTTCGGAGATGGCTTTGTTGGCTTCGCTGGCTCTGAAAAAGCCACGACCAGCCCTCCCCCGGCGATTCCGACTCCAACACAAACACTGGCGCGTCCCTCTACCCCAGAAGCCAAGCCCGTCTCCGTGCCCTCAGCCACCTTGGCTGCGCAGAGACCGATGCCAGCCATTCCCGCTAAGCAGACCTTGCCACCTGCCCCCCAAGCCATGGAGCCCCCACCGGCTCCCGCTGCCTCCCTGGCACCGCCGGCAGCCTCTCAGCCGGTCCCAAGTGCCCCTGAACCCAAGCCAATCACCATTCCACCGGTGATCGAAGTCCAGACGACACCGCCGTCAGCTGCAACTCCCCTGCCCCCGATCGAGCGAGAGCCGGCGGCAGCCCCTGCTCCGGTCAGCGAACCCATCATCGTTCCCACGCGCACCGAGGCCGCCGTGGGCAGCCCCGAACAACAGTGCGAAGAATTCGCACAGGAGATGCATCAGCAGTTCGGCTCTAGCCCATTGTTCATCCTCAATCGCAACGGCCACACTGTCTTCGGCAAGGAGAACCACCCTCAGTTCCAGTTCATCGCTCAAAGTCTGACCAAACATGCCAAGCGTCGTGGCCTCCCCAAGGGGCACATCCACATTAAGGTCGGACCCACTCAAACCCTCGAGATCATTCCGGTGGATCTACCCAATGGCGGATGGGTGGTCGGCACGGTGGTTCCCCAACCGCTGCAACCCGACGAGATTGAGCAATGGGTGCGCGGGCTCTCCAAGCTCAGCAGCTCCCTAATTCAGTTGTAACCCCGACAGCTCGGGGCTGTAGCCCCGATAAGTCGGGGCTATAGGCGCCCCTTGGACGCTAAGCGCATTTCGGACACACGCCGAAAAACTCCAACTCGTGATGGAGATTCTGGTATCCGGTCTTTTCACGAATTTCTGCCTCCAGTTTGTGAACGGGACAGGGTGCATCGACCGGCTCAATACTGCCACATGAAGTGCAGATGAGGTAGTCGCAATGCCTGCCTGGAATCAGCAATTCAAAGTAGGCGGCACGCTCATGCAAACCGAGACGGCGCGCCTCACCCTTCTCCATTAATTTCTGAAGCAAACGAAAGACGGTCGCCTTATCACAAACACCCTTGAGACGCTTAGAGTCACAGAGTTCAGCAAGGGTCCGTGGTCGATCCGACTCAACCATGGCATTGATCAACTCAACCAGAGCCTTGGTCTTACGCATACCGGCCGAGCGCAGGCGGTCAATAATGGGGTCTATGAGATCACTCATTCGAAAAATTCCTGCTGGGGATCATCCGGTTTTCGCGGCGGAATGGGAGCGCCAATTTTCTCGTAGGCAGACGGACAGGCTTGCCGACCACGTGGAGTGCGCATCAGGTAACCCTCCATGATCAGGAAAGGCTCATGCACTTCCTCAAGGGTTGCCGCATCTTCACCGACCGCAACGGCCAGCGAGTTGAGCCCTACAGGGCCTCCATTGAATTTATAGATCATCACCTCGAGCAGACGCTTGTCCATTTCGTCGAGACCCTGGGAATCGATCTCAATCATGCCTAACGCGGCATCCGCCACTTCACGGGTGATGGTTCCCCCACCCCGAACCTGGGCGTAGTCACGCACCCATCGCAGCAGCGCGTTGGCAACCCGCGGTGTACCACGGGCCCGGGACGCGACTTCGAGCGCACCATCCTTCTCGATGGGCACCGAAAGCAGACCGGCTGAGCGCTCAATGATGGTCGCCAATTCATCATGACCGTAATAGTCGAGGCGGTTGATCAGACCGAAGCGGGAGCGCAGTGGTGCGGTCAGCATGCCCGAGCGCGTGGTGGCTCCAACAAGGGTGAAGCGTGGCAGGTTGAGTTGGATGGAGCGCGCCGACGGACCGGAGTCGATGATGATGTCGAGCCGGTAGTCCTCCATCGCCGGATAAAGATACTCTTCGATGGCCGGGTGCAGACGGTGGATCTCATCAATGAAGAGGATGTCACCCTTCTGGATGTTGGTGAGGATGCCGGCGAGGTCACCGGCCTTCTCGATCTGGGGGCCGGACGTGGTGTGCAATTGAGTGCCCGCTTCCTTGGCCAGCAGATTGGCGAGTGTGGTCTTACCCAGGCCCGGAGGTCCGGAGAGCAGAACGTGATCGAGCACATCACCTCGACCCTTAGCTGCCTCGAGCATCAACAGCAGGCGCTCCTTGACCTTGTCCTGGCCGATGAATTCGGAGAACTCGGGCGGGCGCAGCGATACCTCGAACTCCGAATCCGGAGCAGAAGTGGTCTGCTGGTAGAAGTTGTCGGACATGCGGTGGATTGAAGGATCTTACTCAGCAGCCAAGGGGTAGAGATCCACCTTGCGAAATTCCACTTCGGAACCCTCTGCCTGCAGCGAAATCTTACCGGATTGCACAGTGGCATCGTAGCCGTGATTCACGAGGTCACCATTGACCCAGACGATGATTTCGTCGCCTTTGCAGATGATCTCCATGCGGTTCCACTCTCTGAGTGGCTTCTCGGAATCATCGGTGAGATTGTGGATGTGACGGGCGTCTCCCTTAAAGCCACCATACTTCTGGCCCTCTCTCAGGGGGCGGCGCTCCTCCATATTGGGCACCTTGATGTCCTCACCAATCACCCAGAAGTCGCCTGCGTGCTTGTGTTGCATCTGCACCTCAATGGAGGCCGGAAACATCTCATAGAGCACACGTGGCGTGGAGCTGTGGACGAGAACCCCACAGTTACCAGGTTTGCCAGGGAAACGGTATTCGACCACCAGGCGATAGTTGGAGTGGACCGAATTGGTGGTGAGATGCCCCAGCGGCTTACCCAAGCTCACCAGATTGCCGTCGCGGACGATGAAACTGGGCTCGATATTGGGATTTTCATCGGCCTTGGGTACATCGGGGGTCCAGTTGTTGATATTTTCACCGTTAAACAGGGCAATTTTAGACCCAACTCCGGTGGCTTTGGCCTGATCAGCCTTCTTTTTCAGGCTTTCGTTGGAAACACAGGAGCTCAGAAGCAGGGCTATGGCGGGCAAAGCCCACAGTGGGGTCAATTTCATGGGCGCAGCATGGGTGAATCCTCCGTCCCGAGGCAAGCTTGATGGCCCTGAAAGAGCCAATCGCCGCAAAGCCTGTAAATTAAAGGGATTCCGACGATTTTTGCCGATTCTGGATTTTCGGGTGTTTGGTCTTGCCTCAGAGGCCCTTCCGACTAGAGTCGCGGCCCGTTTTTCTTGTCTTTCAGGTGGTTGGAGCCCCGTTGCCTGAGAGTCTTTCCATCGGGGCAATGCCGGAAAGAAAACGAACCAAACTAACCGAACCCCTAACCCCACAAACATCATGAGTTCCGCAACCGCAGAACCCGAAAACAAAGAACTGAACGAGCTGATCGATTCGAAATTCGTCGAATTCCGCGAAGGCTCGATCGTCAAAGGCACCATCCTCGACATC
>CAZIPY010000133.1:0-26133 GCA_964541125.1 uncultured Luteolibacter sp.
CCGATGATGTCTGAGGGCATCAGATCCGGAGTGAACTGGATGCGCTTGAAATCGAGACCGAGGATGCGGCCGAGGGTGGATACGAGTAGGGTTTTGGCGAGACCGGGAACGCCAACAAGCAGGCAGTGACCCTTGCACAGCAGGGAGGTGAGCAGCTGTTCGACAATTTCCTCCTGACCGACGATGACACGTGCGGTTTCCTTGCGGATCAGTTCGGCTTGTTCCTGGACTTCCTGCCATTGAGTGGCGGCTTCTGATGTGGTGGACATGGTGTTTAGTAACGGTTGAATTGTTCCTCGATCGGTTCTGCAGCTTCGCGGCTCATGAGGATGATGGAGATGTGGGTCATGGAGGTTTCGTCCTTGGCCATGGTTTCTTCAAAATCAGGATGTTCATCCCCCTGGCGGAGGAAGTCGGGTTGAATCCACTCGGGCTTGTCATCCTTCATGACTCGCACCCAGGTCGTTCTTCCGATGCGGATCATGACGATCAAATCGTGATCCTCGATGTGGTCCATCATGGAGGCCGCATTGTAGAGGTAGTAGTCCCTGCCGACGTTGCGATCCTTGACTGCCGGGGTTGAGGCTTGAACGCTCGATCCGAGGCCCATTTGGGCACGGGTAATGATGATATGGCTGGGGCTTAGTTTCTCGCTATTGGAGAGAAGGTGGTCCGCAATCTTCAGAACCATGGCGGAATCGATCTTGTCGCCGACTTTCAGTCCCATGGACTTGGCGAATTCGCTGTCGTGGTCGGTACGATAGACTGGATCGAGAGTGACGATGCTGCGGTTCAGTTCAACTAGGCCTTTCGGGACTTCGCCGCCCTGCATGAACATTTGGGAATACTCCAGGAGCGATGCTTTTTCGTCCATGGTGAGTTTGCTGGCGTAGTCGATGATTTGATCGGCAGGGAGTGTATCTAGTTGCTTCTGGATCTCCTCGCTGCGTTCTTCACTTACGACCTCACTGTTCGGCCAAGCTTGGGGGGTCTCACCCTTGTGGATGGTTTCCACCCGCTTCTGAACGAAGGCCAGAGTGTCTTGAGAATCGGGGAACATGCCGCTGGTGATGTACATGGTGCGGAAGTTTGATTGAGTCACGGCAATGTCGATGAGGAAGGTCGTGACATCCCCGATGGTCTTGCAGCCAAGCATGGGCATCCAGGTGAGTTCCTCCGTGTCTCCACTGATGGGTGTGTCGCGCTTGGTGAGTTCCGCCCAAGCCTTGATGGTCTCGGGTTTGAGTTTCTCTGGCGTGGGGTTGCCTTCGTCGTCGGTCTTCTGCGCATTCTGGTCTGCGCGTCCCAAGAGTAGTGCGATGATTTCCTCCCATTGGGCGGGTTTCACCTGATCGGCCTTGGTGGCAAACATGGCCATGCACTCATCCAGTTCGACGTCTGCGAGACTTTCGGAGAGCGCCATGATGGGGCTCATGCCGTCTTCGTTCTCGTTATCCTCCTTGAGTGAGTCCTTAAGCGCTTTGTCGACGATTTTTTCAATGGAGACGTCGCCGATTTTTAGCAGCAGGGTGTCCACGTATTTGTCGATTCCACCGGCGCGCTGGATCATGTGACCCATGGCGGACATCTGCAGATCATCGCGGCTAAAGTTGCCGGCCTTGAGAATCTTGATGTAGGCGAGGGTGAAGGGCTTGGCCTTTTGCTTGTGCTTGGAGATGTAGGCCTCGACGTATTCCAGATTATTCAAGGCGTCCTTGCTGCCGAGCATGGTCTGTTCGAAGGCCTTGTGTGCTTCGGGGTCATCGGAGTTGATTAGGCGCATGGCCGCTGAACTCTTCTGGCTGTGCTGGCCCTCGTTTAGATAGAGCACGGCAAGCTGGAGGGGTTTGGAGTCCTTATGATTTTTCCAGAGCTCCAGAGCCATCTCGCTCAACATGGAAGGGGTGAAATCCGGGCTATCGTAGGGGTCGGTTTCCATGGGGATGACGGATTGCAGCAGCTGACAGGCGATTTCGCCCCGTGACGATGGCCGAGTCATGTACTCATACAACTGGTCGGCACCGCGGTTGGAGGAATAGCCCCAACTGGAATGGCCCTCGTTTCGTTGTAGGG
This sequence comes from uncultured Luteolibacter sp., assembly GCA_964541125.1. Classification (GTDB taxonomy): domain Bacteria; phylum Verrucomicrobiota; class Verrucomicrobiia; order Verrucomicrobiales; family Akkermansiaceae; genus Luteolibacter. Next base: position 2,074 of record CAZIPY010000133.1, read on the forward strand.
TGAGGGTTTCATCCTCGGTGATGGCGGCCAGTGCCGGCAGTGCATCCATGCCCATGGCCTTGAGTTGTTCGCTGACCGAGCTTTCGGCGGTGGCTTCGGGTGAATTGAGTAACCAGTTGGTGCCAGAGCTGCTGGGATTATAGCCACTGGCGAGGGCGCGCATCATGGCGTCTCGTTCCTCAGGTGAGATGTCATCCGGGTCGATGCCGTATTCTTCGGCCATGGCACGTAGGGCACCATCGCCACTGGGCGCCTTGGCTTTTTCAGTGAGGCGCAGAATGAGGGCGTGAGCCTTGGCATCGATCTGAACGCCGTCGATGACCTTGGGAATGGTGGTGGTCGGTGGGGCAGCGGCTCGAGCGGCCAGCATGTCGACGGCCGGGCGCATGGTCCATCCTCGCGGGTATTTCTTCAGGATGCCTTTCAGGTCAGCGACAAAGACTTTCCAGTCACCTGTGTCGAAGAGTTGGTTGCAGATTTCATTGTATTCGTTCTCTGCTAGTTGGTTGACCGCTGCATCGATGATGAGCATGTCCTCGTTGATGGCATTGAAGAGGCTGGTGGCGAGTTTGTTGGCGAGGGCTTCATCACCGGACTGATGGATCTGCACCGCAAATAGGAGGATGGAGCCGATCATGTCTTGATAGCCGGTCTGCCAGTCCAGGCTGTCGTTGAGTTCGGTGACAATCTCAATTTTGGAGAGTGAGGCAATGATTCGATCAACATCCTGCTCGATAAGCGGCTTCTGTTTCTTGGGCTCTCTTTTGGGTTCTTCTGGGGCATTCTTGGCGGCGTAGTCCTTGAACTTGTCGCGCCATGTTGGAGCAGCCTTTTTGTCGGTGTCCGCGCCGGCATTGGCTTCTTCAGCTTCCTTCTCCAAAGACATTTCAAAAGAGCTGCCGAAGGGGAGGTAGGTGTCGGCTTTTGATTTGAGCCTCCAACCGTTGCCTTTGAGTACGACCTGAATCTGTCGCAGATACTGACTACCCTGGGTGGACAGGGTGTGGTCGTCATCAACTTTGACCCATACAGCGCCCTTCATATCAGGCATGCTCAACTCGCCCAGTTGCTTGAGGCCTGAGGAGAAGGATGCCTTCTCCTGTGCCTGCGCCGAAGCCCATGGAGAGGTCAAAAGGATCAATCCCAGAGTGAGAGATGTATTTTTCAGGAAGGCGCTCATGGCATGCATCGAATACTTGGATGCTCAAGGCCAAGGCATGGTCCTCAATCATCTAACGTGCGATAAATTCCAGCAGTAGGAAGAAAGGGAGGCGAGAAGTTTCCTGTGGCATTTTGATACCATATGCGCGGGATTCATGCCGAGCGGGAGAATCGGTCCATCAGGTGCAAAAATCTCCTGATGATGAGCTTCTGATTTCTCCTGATGAGCCTTCATCAGCCAAAAACCCTGATTAATTCCGGCTTCCCGGCTGCAGCCACCTCAAAATGGGCGGTAGGCCAGATTCCCAAACCTGGGCGAGAGCACAGGCGATGACGCTCTCTTCATCGTAGGAGTTGGGGAAACTGCCCTTGAACTTGTCGCTCTTGATGTAGCGGCGGACGGCAGTCAGTTCGGATGGAAGAGAGAGCATGCCTAAGACGGCGGAAATTGCGGTGGCCATTACAAAGATGGTGATGGCGCCAAAAGGGGGGAGGCGGCCGACTGCGGCGGCGAACACCACCACCACACCACTGAGTGGAGGCACGGCCATGCCAAAGGCACGGTTGCCTTCGCGGGCCTTGGCCAGCTTGGGCGATTGTTCTTTCCAAGCCTTGAGAGCCTGATTGCGAACCTGAATGCCGAAGACTTTGGCGGTGGCTTCACTGCTTTGAGCGGCTCCCTCGGCTTCATCATCGGGAGTCCACTTACCAAGATCGGCACGACACATGCGCTTGCCTTGTGCCCACAGCACGCGGGTGCCGAACCACCAGGTCAGCACGATGGTGGCGGCAATCGGTAAGGCCGAGACAAGCAGCAGGATGCGGAACACGGGATTGATGCTGAATTTGGTCAGAGGTGTCTGAAAGCCAAAAGTCTATTGTAGCGGCGGTCTATGACCGTCGGAGGTTGAGGGTCGACGGTCATAGACCGCCGCTACAGTTCATTTCCGACGCGGCTGTGGAGTGTAGCTTTTGGGGTCTTCGGGCCAGGGATGCTTGGGATAGCGGCCAGCCAGTTCCTTACGCATCTGGGGATAACCGTTCTCCCAAAAACTCTCCAAATCCTTGGTCATCTGCCACGGGCGCTGGCCGGGGTTGAGGACATGCACGAGAATGGGCACGCGACCGTCGCAGAGGGTGAGAGTCTGCCACACACCGAAGAGGTGGGCGACCTTGACGCTGATGAAGGGGCCCTTGTCGGCGTCGTAGGTGATTTTGCAGCCCTGATCATTGGCCAGCTTGATGCGCGTTGGGCAGTAGCTGTCGAGAGCGCTGCGTTGAGCGGGGTTGAGCCATTCTTTGAGCACTGGCCAAGGGTCCTTGTCCTTAATCTGCTTGTAGCGGATGGACCCGTGACACATTTGCGCGATGGCGACCTGCTTATCTTCATCCGTCCAGCCTGGCATTTCCAATTCTGGCATGGCAGGGCCGATGATTTTGAGGCGCTCGATCCATTGTTCGACACTGTGGTCCCATTTCTTGAGAAGGAGTTCACCGGCGATGACTTTCTCGGCCAGGATTTCCGCGGCTTGGTCTAGATTCACGTCGTCCTGACTCTCCTGACTCTCGATGACCAGATCTCGGAAACGCGTTTCATGGCGTGAGACGACGCAGCGGTGAGTGTGATCCCATGTGGCTCCGGAATGAGAACCAAAGTCCTCGGGGAACTGTTGCTTGAGCCAATCGAGATCAATCGCTGTGGCGCGATTGAGGTAAGTGGTGACTTCGCGGCCGCTGACCTCGGTGATCTCGGCAGCCACGAAAGCGTTTGCTGATTTGACTGCAGACGCTTCGTCCAGCTTGCCCTTGCGCTGACCGACCAGACGACAGGCAAGGGTGGTGGGGCTTTGGCGGACAGCGAGTTGATCGCTGAAGGCGGACAGCATGGAGTGGCCTACGGCTTGGTGATTCGCGGCGAAGTCCACCTGGTTAACTTTCCAGCCAAAGCGCTTGGCGATGCTAAGGAGGCGATCATAACCCTTGGCGATTTCGCGCCCGGCACGAGCCATCACGCCCACCTGCTGACAACGCGTGGGATCGAAGTTCATGGCTTCCGCCGATTCGTAGGCGCGCCATTCGGCGGCGAAGTCACTGTGGTCCTCGTCGAAGGTGAAGTTCTTGCGGCCCTCGCTGTTCTTGGATTTGGGGAACAAGCCTTCACTTTGCACCGCAGCCGCAATGAAGGCGGCTTCGGCCACGCAGCCGAACTCGTGACCGGCGAGCATGAGGCGAGCGAAACGCGGCTCGAGCGGTAGACGAGCCATCTGTGCGCCGTCTTCCGTGAGTTGGCCGTCATGGTCGACCGCACCCAGATCGTGGAGTTGTTGCTGAGCACGATGGAGGGCTTCGGTTGGTGGAGGAGTGAGCCAACGAAAGCCTTCGAGATCCTCCACGCCGGCTGCAGTCAATAGTAGCATGGCTTCAGCGAGATCGACGCGTTCGATTTCGGGGTTTTCGAATTCTGGACGCTTGGCGTGAGAGTTTTGGCTCCACAGGCGATAGGCGCGGCCGGGAGCAGTACGCCCGGCGCGACCGGCGCGTTGTTCGGCGGCAGCGCGCGAGATCTTCTCGATGTGGAGGGTGTTGATGCCGCGCTTTGCTTCGTAACGTGCGATGCGAGCCAGACCGGCATCGATGACGGTGCGCACACCTTCAATCGTCAGCGAGGTTTCGGCAACATTGGTCGAGCAGATGATTTTGGGTTTGGGTCCGGGAGCGATGGCGGCTTCCTGTGCAGCAGGGGAGAGGCTGCTGTAGAGGGGTAGAATGTCCCAACCGCCAGTGAAGGTACTGCGTTTGAGACTCTCGACGCAGCGGTTGATCTCGTAGGCGCCGGAGAGGAAGACGAGGATGTTGCCGCAGTCGTCCTGACCGATCGCCTGCTTACAGGCCTTGGTCACGCGATCCCAGATCGGCACATCCTGAGGCCGTTTGCCACTGCGGTCGGTCGTGGAAACGCCTTCGTTGAGATGAATGATGTCCACGGGGAACGCGCGGCCACCGGCTTCGAGTAGGCGAACCGGCTGGAGGTGCTCTTCGAGATTGCCGGTGTCTAAGGTCGCGGACATAACGACCAAGCGCAGGTCAGGCCGTGTGCTGTCCTGCAGATCGAGGCAACGAGCCAACGCAATGTCCACAGCCAGACGGCGCTCGTGGAATTCATCGAAGATGACCGCGCCCACACCCTGGAGTTCAGGATCGTCCTGTAGCCAGCGTTGGAAGACGCCATCGGTGAGGTAGATGATGCGGCTGCTGTCTTTGTAGCGCGAATCAAAGCGCACGGCATAGCCCACTTCCTCGCCTAGTCTGGCGCCACGCTGTTTGGCGACCCAGCCGGCAAGCAGCCTCGCTGCCATCCTGCGGGGTTCAACCACCAGCACCATGCCCTCGACGCCGGCCTCGAGTAGCATGCCAGGGACTTCGGTCGACTTACCCGAGCCCGTGGGAGCCTTGAGGAGCAGCCGCGCGGCCTCATCCGAAGCCATGCAGGACTTCAGATCGTCGGCAATTTCATGCACCGGCAGAGGCATGCCGGAGGATGCTCAGGCTTCCAGAATCAGACAATCCAGAATGGCCTTAGTTCTTAATCACCAGAGGTCGTTTTCTCATGACCTGTTGGATGTGGACGATGTCTTTGAGGGGGATTTTCGCGCCGCCGGGCCCATCAATGGCAGCTGCTTTCAGAGCCTCAGCAGTGGGTTTGCCTTGGCTGAGGATCTCACTGAGTTGCTTGGAGACTTTGGCTGCGGTGAGACCGAACTCAGCGATCCGTTCCTGCTGGAGTTGGTAGTCCAGAATGGGGCTGTCCTTTTGTTTTGGTGCATCAGGAATGGGCCGGTCGGTAGGTCCGAGTTTCATGATTTTCAGTCCTTTGGGAGCGCGCCGCATCAGGTCATTCCATTTCATGTTCGCCTCACGCGCATCGAAGTCAAAGTAGAGATTCGCAAATCCATCATCGATGATGGAGATGGCGGCATGGTCAGTCAGTGGTTTGAGTTCTGCTGCAATTTCCTCAGCACTGGCTCCCTCCCACTTCACTTCGATGTAAGAGCGGTTCATTTCGCTCTTATCTTTGGTTATCGGATTTAGGGGGAGGATAGTGCCATCCAGCAAGATGATCAGTTGAATCCGTTGGGGAATGTAGCGTCCAGGTGTATTGCTGGGGTTCAGTTCACGGTATTTGACCAGGTAATAGATGCTACGGTTGCTGGTACCGGCCCGCTCTGCCTTGCTCATGATCCAGTGATTCGCGTTGTCGGGGTCATGAGCTTTGACCAGTTCTTGGAAGCGCTTGTCAGCAAGGGTGATGGCTTCTGTGAGAGACAAGCTGCCTTTGGGCTCCAGTGTCTGTTGCCTACCATTGATCTTTGCGCTGGTCCATTTGGTGGTGCTTTTGAGTTGTTCGGGTGTAGCTGTGGTCTCGAACCGAGCTGAGCCGATGGAGCTACTCCAATGCATGTCCATGCTCTGAGCGTGGACAAGAGGAGTTAGGATTAGGGCCAGGAGAAATCGCACTCTCATGATCAATTCATAATTTCCTCATGCCGCTTGATCAAAAACAAACGCTGAGAACTTTGAGCGATATTTCAACTCAAGACTGCGGTCGGTGGATGGAGTAGATGCTACGCAGATCATAAGCCCGATAACGGGCGGGTTCCTTGCGGTGCTCGCCGCCGTAGCTAAGCATTAGACCGATCTTCTTCTTCTCATCGATCCAGGCGACGAAGATGGAGCTGTGCTCCACGCCCTTGTAGCCGTGGTTGATGTGGTAGAGCCAGTCGCCGGGTTGGACCTGATCGGTGCGAGCGTAGGGGCCGCCCTTCTTCTTACTGTTGAAGACCCGTTTTCGTTTGTTGCTCTCAAAACCCGCCTTCTTGTAGACGGCATCCGCGTATCCCCAACAGCCACCCGGAATGATCACCTTCTCATCGAGGGTCATCTTGCGACCGGTTTCGAGCACTTTGCGTCCGGCGGGACTGGCTTGGCTTTCGCCCACGGCCAAGAGTCGTTCGTGGGCGTCTTTGATTTGTTTGGAGCGGGGTGCTGCCTGTAAGGGCAGGCTGACCGCAAGACCGAGCAGGGCGATGGTCAGGGTTTTCATGCTGTTGGGACACGGGTTGAATCGAAAAAATCGATTCTGACACCCTAACCCATCTGCAGACTTATTTCAATGAGTGGTCGGACACGCAATGACGTTAGAAGCGCTTATCTCCCATGTTTTCAGGCCTTTCATCGTTCTCGCGCGTGTAGTCGAGGTCGTGGTTGACTCCAAAGGAGCGGAAGGATTCAAGGAGAGAGGTGCCATTGTCCTCGGTCTGTTCCTTGTAGTGTCGGTCCCGCAGTTCATAGAAGCGATCGACGTGCTCCCAGTAGACATGGATTTGGACTTCAGCAGTCTGGCCAGAGGCGCCACGACTTGCGGTGACGACATCGCCGTTCGCCGGATCGTAATGGGGAGACTCGACATGAAACTCCAAGCCCTCGCGCTCCATGCGGTTCAGTAAGCCCTTGGCATCTGCAACGTGAAGGGTTTCGATATGAGTGTAGGCCTCAGGGTCATCGGGTCCCGGAGCGGTTCCCTCACCAGCGAGAAATTCCTCTTCATCAAAGTCCTCCTCTTCCAAAAACTCTTCCTCTTCGGGAAGGTCGACCTCGTCCTCATAGACGAGTTCACCATCTTCATTGATCACCATCTCTCGATCTTCGCTGACCGCATGACTGGCTTCCTTGGGGTTCTTCATGCTCATCATCTGGTGCATGCCCAAAAAGATGACGTAGCTGCCCAAGCCGAGAGCGGCAGCGGCAATCGTGGTGCTGATGCTGCCACCGTAGACGGCGCCGATGGTGGCGCTGGCGGCGATGTAGTAGGGACCATTCCATCGCTTCCAGCCAGCAGTTATGCCGACGATGGTGGGGGTGATCACGCTGGCAGCCGCAAAACAGAAGGCCATGCGATCTGGGATGTCTTTGGCTAGTGTTTTCGCGGAATAGCTCAGCCACAATTCTACCAAACCAGACACCACGAGCCCGGCACCCAGAAGCACCGCGGTGTAATGGAAGAACTTCATTTCCTGAACTTGAGGAAGAGGCCCAAGCCAATCAGAGCGATGAAGGCGGCATCGACCCGGTACGGGCTGTTCTTGCCGTCGCGGTCGATGATGCGTGCTTGTTTTGCAGGCGAGAAGTAGACGTCTCCGGCGGCTTGTTCGTAGGGCCAGCGGTCCTCGAATTCAGTCAGCCACCATTGTTTTGGGCCGCTGTTCTGAGGAAGGCCCAGTTGGCGGAGCAATGTCTTGCGATGCTTGGTGATGTCACCGGACCAGCGGGTATCTCCGCTCCAGGCTTTGCCGTTAATGCGGCCTTCATGCTGAGTCTCCGCAATGAAGTAGATGCGCAGGATGCGGTAGTTGTTGTTGAGGGCCTTGGATGCGGCTTGCGAGTCGGGCTCGCGATAAGGGAAGAGAGGCTTGTCGGTCTTGAAGCTAATGCGCAGAGAGGAAGCACCCATATCTTGGTCGAATGTGCGCTCCTCACCCTTGATCAGTTTGAGTGCAGTGAAGTGCCAGTCGCCGCCAAGGTAGGGTTTGGCCCAAGCGGCAAGTGCATCCGAGTAGGGGTAGCCGTTGTCTTTCAGCCACTGGTTGAGATCTTCGCCAGAGCGTGCCGTCAGCACCGTGGCGTCGTAACCGGCCACACGCTTGCGCTCGATCACGGTGACGTTGCCATACGCGGACTTAGGAGCGGCAGAACAGCCAAAAGGAATGCCCACACTTCGAGGGCGGGTCGGCGCGGTGATGTCTATAAGGGTTTCAAAAGCGGCATCTCCGGATTCCTCGAGCTGGGGGCGGGAAGGAGAGGGGACGATGAAGCCGATGTCGCGGGCATCTGTCTTGAAGTTGGCTTTGCGCACGAAGTGTTGGGTCTGACGTTCCTTGTCCCAGAGCATGATTACCGACTGGTGGGTGTTGAGGACATGACTGCCACGTGGAGCAATCGCGCAGCACGCAAGGGGAGGGAGGAGCTGGGCCTGGGCTACGGGGCTCAGGATAGCTGTCAGAGTGAGGATGAGTGAAATGATGCGGATCATGTGCGGTCAGTGATCGGGGTGGGTGATCTTAAAATACTCGAGCCAATTTTCCTGGTCGATGCCGAAGTCTTCGCCGGTCATTTCTTCGAGGTGCTTGGCGATTCTAGGAGGATAGGTTCGATTGTTGTCGTTGAAAGCTGCTTTGCCATCCCGGTTGCCGATGGCGTTGAAGTCTGTGGAGAGTGCATCGATGATGGTTTTAAGGGCGATGGGCTCATCCTTGAAGTTGGCGAGAAAGCGTAGCGATTCGTAGTAGTTCCAAGCGCTTCTCGCCACACCCAGTTGTTCGATGGCGTAGGGGATGGCGCGAGCATCCTTCAGTTTGTAAATTTCCACCTGCAGGCTGGTGCCGCTCTCGTGATTGGGGTCTTTGACCAGCTCCATAAACTTGGGGAGCATGTCGCCGCCTTCGCGTTTGATGATCTGAATTTTGGCTTCTCCCAATGGCTTGCCGCGAAGATCGGGGAGCTTCTTCTTGAGGCCAGGGAGGATGCGCGGATCGTCAAAGTCGATGAGGCCGGCATAGGTGTGATACTCATCGGCCCGATCCAAGAGAATGGGAACCGCTTCCTTGATGCCCATTTCCCTGACGGTGAACGCGAGGCGGATGTGTACGTGCTCACTGTCTTTGAGTGCCTTGAGTAAGAGTGGGTGAGATTTGGGATCGTTGAGGATTTTGAAGGCCTCAAGGATCTCGTGGCCATTTCCATAATCGGGGTTGCCTTTAATGTCGGTCCAAAGGCTTTGGAGTATAGCAAAGGCCTCAGGATGTTTCATAACTGCTAAGGCACGAGCGAAGTTGCCGCCGTGCTCGCTAAGTGCCAGATCTTGTCGGTCATTGTACAGTCCGTAACCTTTGATTTTCTTAGGCTCTCGCAGCATCTTGACCATGAAGTCGCCACGCCAGGCGGTATTCTTTGCGGCTATCTCTGCGTGTTGATCGGGGTAAAACCATCCGATGTGTCCAATAACCCAGAAGGCTTGTTGAACATTCCAGCTCTGAGTTTTTTCTTCATGATGGATGGTCTCGAGAAGGTATTTCTTTCCGGCTGGATCTCCCATGCAGGCAAGCATGCCGGCTGACATCAATTTGTGGACGGATATCTCCGTGTCATCTTCGCTATCGTCGGCGACCTGAACTTCCAGTTTTGCCCTCAAAGCGCGAATGGCTGTTTTTCGATCCAGCTTCCAATACGCCTCAATGACATCCCGGTTGGGCGCAACGTAATTGGGCATGAGGGGTGCCCCGGAAAAAGGATTGGCGTGAAAAACTCCCGGCTCGAACTGTGGGGTTTTCTCCTCTGCGTGTCCCATGACCGCAAATGATAAGGATGCGGCGGAAGCTGTGATGAACCGGGTGAATCTCATGACGGGTCGATGCAGTCAGTGATCTGGATGAGTTTTCTTGAAATGTTCGAGCCACTTTTTCTGGTCGGGGCCGAAATCCTCGCCAGTCGCTTTTTTGAGGTAGTCAGCAATGAGTTTCCGGCAAAGCTTGTTGTTGTCCTGTATGACATTCTTGTCTTTGGCGAATGATTGGAAGTCGATGCTGAGGGCGTCGATCAGGGATTTGATGGCCTTTGGATTCTTCTCAATTTCTCCTAGAATTACGATGGCGATGCTTTTGTGGCTGAGGCTGTCTGATTGATGGAGCATCTGGTGAGCAAAGGGGATCGCTCGGGGGTCCTTGAGTTTTGCGATTTCACGCATTGGTTTGTTGTGAATTTTGAAAATCGGGTCCTTGCTCAGTTCAATCAGCTTTGCGAGTCGGTCCCCATCTTCGTTTAAAATGATGTACAGCTTGGCATCTCCTAGAGGATATCCCTTGAGTGTGGGCTGTGAGGCTTTCAGAGCGGGGAGGATTCGCGGGTCGTCAAACTTCTCCAAGAGTTCAATGGTCCAAAAATTATCCAAATGCTCTAAAAGAATGGGGACGGCATCATTGACCTGCATGGCGGCCAGGGCAGATGCGGAGCTTCTGAAGAGGCCATCGTTCTTTGGATCAAGAGCTTGCAGTAGAAGAGGTGCCGCTCTTTTGTCACCAAGATCCTCAAAGGCCCATGCGATATCGCGACGAATATACCAATCTGCATCCTCTTTCCATAGAGCCTCGAGAATGGAAAAGAGTTCAGGGCACTTGTTCTTAGCCAAAACGCGACCAAAATTCCCGATATCGGAATCAATCGCCATGATTTGCCTTTCCTTGACGTTCCCTGGTTCTCGTTCGTCTTTGAATTGTTTACGCTTTGACAGCATTTCCAGCATGAATGTCTCGGCCCATTTCATGTCGACAGGATTTTTCTCCTGCAGTTCGTAAGGATAGAACCGTTCGAGGTGACCGATGACCCAGAAGGTATCAGCAGCTTCGGAGGCGGTTTTTGCGTTCTCTGCTTTTTGGATGAGATAAGTCTGACCATCGCGATCGGCAAAGCAGGCAAGTATGCCTGCATAAAGAAGTTTGAGTGGTTCTGGTGTCGCTTTGTCCTTCAGGCGTGGTTTGACGGCCTTTCGGACTGTTTCCGCATCCATTTGAACAATTTTCTCTATCTTCTCGTCGTTGGTGAAATGATAGCCACTAATGCTCTCACCAGTGTAAAACGGATTTGGCGCAGTGCCCCATTCGTTGATGAGTTTAGGCACGGCCTCCCCCGCATGAAGCCTGTCCCCATGGCATAGGGTCAAGGCGATCAAGGTGAGGTAGAGGTGGCGAAGGATCATTTCAAATGGCAATGGTCCTGTCTGTTATACCCTAAATCCAATCCCCGACAAGCAAAGGGACGTCTGTGAGGACGTCCCTTGTGAGGAAAATTCTTGGTGAATGGTAGATGATCAGAAACCGCCACCTTATTTGTCTTCAACTTCGAAGTGCTTGGTGAACAATTCATCATGGGTGTCCAGATGTTGTTCAAAATCCTGCATCGCCTTGTTGAGCGTCATTTGGGCTTCGGCGTCGAGGGCATTCATGGCTTTGGCGATTGTTTCCCCGGGCAATTTCTCTCCCATTTCTTCCTGAAATTTCTCCATCCGAGCCTCGAGCTTTTTTGAAATAGCCTTTTTCTTCTCCTTTGAGGGTGGGTCAAGTGGTTCAAGCTGCTTCGCTAGGTCATCAAGCGAGTTCTTTAACTCGCCGATCTTCATGGCACCTTTTTTGCTGAGTCCAAATCATCTGAGGAGGCGATAATGACGACGACCTGAATCATGATGTCGACCATGTTGATGGCAATCTCTTCATGTTTGGAGACTTCTGCAGCGACTCTGTTAGCGCCCTTTTCTTGAGCTTCGCATTGACCAAAGGGGCTCAGGGTCAGCGTAAGACCAAGAAGGCAGGGGTAGAGGATGTGCTTCATGAGTGTGGAGGGTGCATGAATGTCCGAGACCTTATTTGCGCTTCTTGGGTAGCGCGTAATTGAAGGTGTTCTTGGGAAGTTTAAAGGTCACCACCCGCTTGTCTTTGTCGTAGGTGATCCAGGTCTTCAGGGTTTTCTCATCAGGAATGGAGCCATTCCATGGCTCGTCCTGTTGATAGAGGATGCTTGTGCCACTGGCTTTGTGGATCGTAACAGAGGTCTCGACAAAAGTGGGCTGATCATTCGATTCACCAGTTGTATTGCCGAATGAGATTTCTGCATGAATTGGAAATTCAAGAGGCACTGCAATTGATTGTGCACGATAACTTCTACCATCTGTTTTGACTGACATCAGTTCGAAGAGGGTATCTTCCATATTGGAGAGATCCTCCATGTGCAGTTCCATGACCTTGCCAATGCTGGGATGCAGTTCCTTAGGGATCTTGGGCATCTCTGTGGTGAAATCCTGGTCGGGGTATAATTCGTATTCCCGGCGGCTTTCAATGCCTGCGAGTTCGTTCATTTCCTGAGGAGTGAGTTTTCCCGCCTTTTTTGTCTCGGCGATGCATGTGGCCATGGACTCTTTGATTGCGACCACGCCTTGGGTGAATTTGGGGATGTCTTCCTCTTTCTTGAGTGAGGCCATCACTTTCAGGAGTTCACCTTTCGCTTCGACGATCTTGAGAACGTGAGGCTTGAGGGCCTTGACCTTTTCAGTTTCCTGTTCGGCGGAAACCACTCCTGCCACAAGAATGGCAAAGGTACAGAGAAGTTGTGTTGGTGTCTTGAGGGTCATGGTGTGTGAGAATTCGTATTGGTCGCCTGTTTATGGTGCGGGCTTGAAGTGTTTGTTAAAAATCCGGTCATTCTTCTCGAGATTCTCGTAGAATGAGCTCATGGCATTCGAGATGATTCTTTGTGAGTTATCGCTGAGTTTGAACATCGATTTTTGGAGCTTCTGAGCCATAGCCATATCCACCGTCCCCACATGTGCCTGCATTTTGGCTTCGATTGCCTTTTTCTCCTCATTGGAAGGCGGCTTCATGGGTTTCAGTTTTTCAGCGATGGCGTCAACCTTGGGTTGAAGTTTGACGATGTCCTGAGCGGCTTTCTTTGAGGACTGGAAATTGGTGGCCGTGAGGATGATGTTATTCATTTCTGCCAGCACATCCATGAGCTCCATAGCAATTTCCTCATGCACGGTAGCCTTGGCCGCAGCAGGGACCTTGTCTTGGCCGTGGGAGGTAAGTCCCAGACCCAGACAAAAAGCCACGGCAATTAGCGTGGTGCGGAGAAAGCGAAGGATCATGTCAGAGGGGAACAATCCCGTCCCTTATATCGCAAACCACCGCTCCATCAAGAATGGAGCGCCTCAATTGCGCCAGCCCCAATGACTGATGACCAATGACCGCTGACAAGGTGGCTCCGCCACCTTAATGCCTGAAGTGGCGGTGACCGGTGAAGATCATGGCCATGTCGGCGGCGTCGGCCGCGGCGATGACTTCTTCGTCGCGGATGGATCCGCCGGGCTGGATGCAGGCGGTGGCGCCGGCATCGATGGCGGATTGCAGGCCATCAGCGAAGGGGAACATGGCGTCGGAGGCAACCACGCTACCAGCGAGGTCGAGTCCGGCTTCCTTGGCCTTCCACACGGCGATGCGCGAGGAATCCACGCGGCTCATTTGGCCGGCGCCGATGCCGAGGGAACGGTCACTCTTGGCGTAGACGATGGCGTTGGATTTCACGTGCTTCACGATGCGCCAAGCAAAGCGCATGGCGCGCATTTCTTCCTCAGAGGGAGGACGCTTGGTGACGACCTTTTCCTCGAGTCCGTCGAGACCCAGAGCGGTATGATCGCGGTCCATCACCATCAGACCGCCGGGGCAGGAGCGAATCACAGCCGACTTCTTCTCGGTGAGATAGGCGTCGTTCATCTTGATCAGGCGGAGGTTCTTCTTCTTTTGCAGCAGCGCACGGGCGTCGGCTTCGAACTCGGGTGCGATGATGACGTCGGTGAAGATCTCGGAGATCACGCGGGCGAGCTCAACGGTGAGCGGGCGGTTGCAGACAATCACGCCGCCAAAGGGAGCCTGTCGGTCGGTTTCGAAGGCCTTCTGCCAGGCTTCGCGCAGGTCGGTGTCGTCCTGACCGATGCCGCAGGGGTTGGTATGCTTGAGAATGGCAACGGTGGGGCGCACGAAATCGAGGATGATGTCGGCGGCGGCTTCGATATCCAGAATGTTGGTGTAGCTGAGGCCTTTGCCCTGAAGTTGAGTGAAGCAGTCATTGAAGCTGCCGTAGAGTGAACACTTCTGATGCGGGTTGTCGCCGTAGCGCAGTTCCTGAGCGAGCGGGAGACTGAGCGAGAAATTGGTGCCGGTGCCGGTGCGGCATTGGCCGAGGTAGTTGGTGATGGCGGCGTCGTACTCCGAGGTGCGGAGAAAGACTTTCACGGCGAGTTGCTCGCGGGTGCCCTTGGTGGTGTCGCCGTTGTTGTCCCTCATCTCCTTGATGACGACTTCGTAGTCGGCGGGATCGACGACAACGGTGACATGCGAGTGGTTCTTGGCCGCGCTGCGCAGCATGGAAGGTCCGCCGATGTCGATGTTCTCGATGGCGTCTTCAAGGGTGACGTCGGGTTTGGCAACGGTTTCTTCAAAGGGGTAGAGATTCACGACCACCAGATCGATGGGCGGGATCTCGTTGTCCTTGGCCTGCTTGAGGTGATCGTCGTCGTCGCGGCGATGAAGAAGACCACCGTGGACCTTGGGGTGGAGGGTCTTGACGCGGCCTTCGAAGAGTTCGGGGGCGCCGGTGTATTCGGAGACGTCGATCACGGGCAGGTCGGCTTCGCGAAGAGCTTTGGCGGTGCCGCCGGTGGAGAGGAGTTCAACGCCGAGTTCGTGGAGTTCCTTGGCGAAGTCGGCGAGTCCGCTTTTGTCGGACACGGAGAGGAGGGCGCGGGTGATGGGCATGGCTTTGGTAAATGCTGAAAAACTGAAAAGCTAAAAAGCTGAAATTATGAGGGCTGGTCGGATTCTGCTGCTTGGGCGATTTGAAGCACTTTTGCTTCGGCGAGGTGCGGGCCGAGGATCTGCAGTCCGATGGGAAGGTCGGTGCCACCGTCGTAGTCGGTTGTGCCGCAGGGAACTGAGACGCCGGGAATGCCGGCGAGGTTGGCCGAGATGGTGAAGATGTCGGAAAGGTATTCCTGAATCGGATCTTCTTCGACTTCAGTGGCCAGACGACGAGCCGGAGAGGGAGTAACCGGAGAGAGGATGGCGTCGACTTGTTGGAAGGCATCTTCGAAGTCCTTGCGGACGAGGGTGCGCACCTTCTGGGCGCGGCCGTAGTAGGCGTCGTAGTAACCCGAGGATAGCACGTAGATGCCGAGAATGATGCGGCGCTTCACTTCCGCGCCGAACCCCTGCTCGCGCGACTTTTTATAGACGTCGAGGATGTCCTCGGGTTTGTCGGCGCGGTTGCCGTAACGAATGCCATCGAAGCGCGAGAGGTTGGAAGAGGCCTCGGCCGGAGCAATCACGTAGTAGGTGGCTACGGCGTAAGAGCTGTGGGGCAGGGAGATGTCGACGATTTCGGCACCTTGAGCGGCGAGTTTCTGAATGGCAGCTTCGACCTTGGCGCGCACGCCGGCGTCGATGCCTTCACCAATGCCTTCGCCGAAGTATTCCATGGGCACGCCCAGCTTGAGACCCTCGACACCGTCCTTGAGCGTGGCGTGGTAGTCGGGCACAGGCACGTCGAGGCAGGTGGAGTCGCGGTGGTCGGGGCCGGCGATGGCCTGCAGCACGGAGGCGACGTCTTCCACCGACTGGCCGAGCGGGCCGATCTGGTCGAGAGAGGAGGCGAACGCGACCAAGCCGTA
Organism: uncultured Luteolibacter sp.; assembly: GCA_964541125.1. Taxonomy (GTDB): domain Bacteria; phylum Verrucomicrobiota; class Verrucomicrobiia; order Verrucomicrobiales; family Akkermansiaceae; genus Luteolibacter. Next base: position 17,555 of record CAZIPY010000133.1, read on the forward strand.
ACGGGAGACGCGGCCGTAGGAGGGCTTCATGCCAACGATGCCGCAATGCGATGCGGGCTGGCGGATGGAGCCGCCGGTGTCGGAGCCCAGAGCGGCGATGGCGGTGCGGTCAGCGACTGCTGCAGCCGAGCCGCCTGAGGAACCCCCAGGAATGCGTTGCGGGTCCCGTGGGTTCTTGGTGGTCTGGATGGCTGAGTTCTCGGTGGAGGAGCCCATCGCAAACTCATCCATGTTGATGCGGCCGAAGGGAATGGCACCGGCTTCGCGCAACTTGGTGATGACGGTGGCGTCGTAGGGAGCGGTGTAGGCGTCCTTGAGAAAATTGGAGCCACAGGAGCAGGGCTGTCCTTGGACGTTGATGTTGTCCTTGATACCAATGGGAATGCCGCCGAGGGGTAGGGAGAGATCGGCGTTTTCCGCTTCCTTGAGGGCAGTTTCCAGATCGTGAGAAAGGTAGGCCCCGATGTGGCTGTCGCGCTCGGCAATGCCGGAAGCCAATTCTTCGAGCAGCTTGGCCGGAGTGGTCTCACCGGCTTGGAGTTGGGCACGAAGGTCGGAAATCATCACGGAAGAGTGAAGGCGGTAGACGTAGAGAGGATTAAGCGTCGGCGACGACCTTGGGCACGCGGATCTGGTTCTGTGATTGATCCGGCGCGTTCTGCATCACGGATTCAACGGGAAGGGAAGTGTGGGGCTCGTCGTTGCGCATGCGGTCGAAGACAGGTGCGGCATGAGCGGTGGGCTCGATGCCTTCGATGTTGAGCTCCTTGAGTGCCTCGACATGCTCCATGATGGCATTCAATTGCGGTTGGAACTCCGCGATCTCCTCGTCGCTCAATTCGAGCCGGGCGAGCCCCGCCACATAGCGGACATCGAGTTGGTTCTGCGACATGGGCGGGAGACTTGTAAAAGCCGGGCCGGTTTCCAAGGCCAAATACCCCCAAATTATGGGTTTTTCAGCTTCTGAATCTGTAGATCCAGCTTGGTAGCCCGATCGTTGTCTCCGCTGGCAATGCAGGCCTTGCGTAAGCCCATCAGAGAGTGGATGTCTGCAGGGATCAGCTTTAGCGCTTCCTCGTAGTGCTTGATGGCCTTGTCGGGCTCCTTCTCTTGGAGGAAAAAGTCGCCCAGGCGAGCAGACATGGGAGTCAGCAGCATGGGGGCGTAGAGCAGGCGTTCGTGTTGCTGGTGGTCAGCGGCCGAGGTGTACCAGTTGAAGGCCGTGCCGCGCAGGTCTTCCGGGCCATTGGAGGCAATCCGGCCTCGCACATCATTTTGGAGCACCTTCAGTGATCGATGGGCTCGCAGCCACTGGGAGCGTTCCCCGAGGGCGGCGGCAGTGCGTTCACTGTCCTCGAATTTTTCCAGATGAATGGACATCGAGGCTACCACGGCACGGGCTTTGTCGATATCCCCTTTATCGACGAGCTGCTGGGCCGCAAGAGCCAGTCGCAGGCCATCGATCCAGAGATAGGCACTTGAGGTCTTCATCGTGGGTTTGACTTCCGCGACCGTGGGCAGGGCTTTGGAGGCCTCCACGAAGCTATCTTCAAGGCCGCGGTGGATGAGGATGCGGGCCGGCAGAGTTTTGGCATCCCACAGCAGATTTCGGGCGCCAGGGGAGGCGAGCCGATCCGCGGGTAAGGGAATGGAGGCGACCTGTGTGGCGGCGGCATGGGCGGTCTCGTAGTCACCCATGGAGAGAAGAGCAACGACCCGATAGCTCTCGGACTTGGGCCATTCCGGACAGTCGGAGATGGTGAGACCGTTTTGCTTCATCCATTTCTGATAGAGGGTGGAGGCACGGCCAAAGGCGGCGGCTGCACGGGCATGGTTGCCGCTGCGCCATTCGTAGTGACCGAGCAAGTGAAAGGCGGGAGGGTAGGAGGGCCAGAGTCGAGTGAGCTTGCGGGCGAGGGGTAGGGAATCTTGCAGTTCCGGCGCTTCGGCACGGACGGTGAGTAGCGCGTTGAGCGGGACCGGGCTTTTGGGGTGCTTTTCGATCAGCGCCAGCAGCTGTCTTTCGGATTCCAGCTGATTGGGAGTGGCCTTGCCGGTGAAGTCGTAGCCTCCGCGGCTGAAGAGCGCGGAGAAGATGGCCGCCTGCATTTCATTGGGATAGCGCCGGGAGATCTTGAGGAAGCTTTCCGTGGCTCCGTTGGCGCCTTCGGTCAGATACTTGAGTAGTCCGTAAACGTAGGCACGCTCCAGTTCGGTGCCCTGTCCGGCTTCGAGCAGTGCGATCATGCGTTCGACCACTGCCTTGCGAGTACCCGCATTTTCGGGCGGTGAGTCGAGCACGGCCATGGTCATGCCCCAATGAGCCAGTAGGCAATCGGGATCCTCCTTCATGGCCGTGGCAAAGTGACGGGAAGCTTCGAACTCCCAACCGCCGTGAAGGTGGTTGAGTCCGTTGAGCACATGCTTTTGAGCGGCTTCGCTCGAAGTGCTTACCGCCATCACGATTCCACCAGGAAACTCCATCAACTGGGGCGGTTTGAGTTTGGTGATGCGCTGCGGAATGGCCTCCTCTACCGTGGGAGGCTTTCTTGGTCCCTTGGCTGGTGCTTTAGGGGCCTCTGTTGTCGGTTCCTGTGCAGAAGCGGTCCCGAGATGTGCAGCTGCCATCGCGAGGGTGACGACTGAAATCAGAATTGCGCAGGGTCGCTTCATCGTGGTCACCATGGCCGGAATCGCTTCACGGCTCCAACAAAAATGACGCTGGCCCATGCGGAGGAGTCGAGCTTACTCTCCCACCCATGAACACAGGCATCATTGGTTGCGGCAAAATGGGTACGGCGTTGATTCAAGGAGCGGTAAAGTCCGGAGTGATTCAGGCCTCCAACTTGACCGGAGTGGATCCGCATCCGGCTGCACGCGAACAGTTTGTCGAAGCCACCGGAGGGCAGGCTACCGATGCGATTGATGCTCTCGCCAACTGCGATTTGGTCCTGCTGTGCACCAAGCCACAACAAATCGCCGAGACCTTGGCAGCTCTCGCCGAAGCGGCTCCAGATCAGCCCATGCTGATTGTTTCAGTGGCTGCAGGCATTTCAGTGGCTGCTCTTGAGGCTGCAGCCGGCCCTCACATGAGAGTGGTACGCTGCATGCCCAATACTCCGGCTCTGGTTGGTAAGGGTGCGGCTGGCTATTGCATGGGTGGCAATGCCACAGCCGAGGATGCCGACTTTGCTCAGAGTCTTCTGGGGTCGGTGGGTGTGGCCCTGCAGGTGGAGGAAAACTTGATGGATGCGGTGACTGGCTTGTCCGGGAGCGGTCCTGCCTATGTCTATTTGATGATCGAGGCGCTGGTTGATGGCGCGGAGAAGCAGGGGCTCTCACGTGAGAATGCGCTACGTCTGGCTGCACAGACGGTGTTTGGGGCAGCTTCCATGGTCATCGAAACCGGCCGCGAACCGAGTGATTTGAGGGAGATGGTGACCTCACCAAATGGGACCACCTTGGCTGGCCTCAATGCTTTGGGTGACCGGGATTTTAAAGGGGTAGTGGAGGGTGCCGTGGCGGCTGCTACGGCCCGCTCCGTCGAACTCGGGCAGTCCTGATGGGTATTGCCGATTTTTCCTTTCCCCGGACGGAGGCATTTCCCATGCTGCGCCCATGATTCGACGTTTTCTCGCGCTTAGCGCAATCCCCATTGCGGCTCTCCTGCTTTGCCAATGTGGAGGCAACGACCCCGGTCCGGTCTTGATGGGGCATACCGAGGAGAGCAAAGCCAAGGCCGATGCACTCTATGCGGAGGCGGAAGCTGAGGAACGCAAGGGTGATCTGAAGGCTGCCATCAAGCGCTACGGAGAGGTGGCCGATGACTATCCCTTGTCTTCGAATGCCGGCGAAGCCCGCTATCGTCAGGCGATGCTGTTGGAGAAACGGGGTGAACGTCGCGACGCCTTTGAAGCCTACGACAAGTTCCTCGAGCATTTCCCCAGTCATCCCAAATACCGCAAGGCCCTCAATCGAGTCTATGAAGTGGCCATCGGTGCCCAACGCGGCGATATTCAGACGAATTTCCTCGGGATCAAAGGTAAGCTTCCTCGTGAGGAAACATTAAGAATGCTGACTTCGGTCAAAACCCATGCACCCAAGTCGGATCTTGCGGCCAAGTCGCAGTATGCCATGGGCGAAGTCTGGTTGAGTGATGATCGGGTCAATGAAGCTGTCGCATCATTCCGTCGCGTGGCCGAGGATCACCGCAATCACTCACTCGCTCCCGAAGCCCTGTTCCGCATCGGCGCGATCCTTATCGAGGCGGCGGATAAAGGGAATCAGAACCAAGCCACCATCGATCTCGCTCGCGAAGCTTTCAACGACTACTTGATCCAGTTCCCTGGTCACAAGCGCAACGCCGAAGCTCGCAAGTTGGTTCGTTCGCTCGATGGTCGCGAGGTGCAACGTTCCATTGAAGTTGCAGATTACTACTACAAGACCAAGCAATGGGAGTCGGCCAAGATCTATTACCGTGAGGTTGTTAAGAGTGCCAAATCCGGTGCCGCATATGACCGAGCCAAAGCCCGACTCAAGGAACTCGAGAACTGAACTACGTTATGACCAAACCCATCTCACTTCTCGCATTGCTTTGTCTGCTGCTGGCATCCTGTGCCGGTTACCATGTCGGGCCAAGTAAGCCGCCATCACTCAAGGACGTGAACACCATTTCGGTGAACGTGTTCGACAACGACACCCTTCATCCCCGGGTGGGCGCAATGGCAACTTCCGCGGTCACCAGCGCGATTACCATGGATGGCACTTACAAGATTGTTTCCTCCAGTGAAGCCGATGCGGTGTTGGAGGGTACGGTGCGTAGCATTCAGTATCAACGCATCCGCGGTCGTCGCTTCGATACTCTGCGTCCCCAGGAATTGGACAACACGGTTGTTCTGGCCTGGGTGCTGAGAGATGCCAAAGATGCAACCAAGGTGCTTGCCAGTGGTACGGCACGAGGAGACAGCCAGCTCTTTGTGGCTTCCAATCTCCAGTCTGCCCGCCAGGCGGCATTGCCTGAGGCCACCGAACGTGCCGGTGAGGCACTGGTTTCGAAGCTCGCCAACGGATATTAATAGAGTGGCCAGCCGCAAGAAGCAACCCGAGCAGACGCGGCAGGCGATCCTGGATGCGGCAGGGGAATGCTTCGGCACACAAGGTTACGCTGCCACAGGAATCGGTGCGATCGTGTCGGCTTCCGGTCTGACCAAAGGGGCACTGTTTCATCACTTTTCCGACAAGCGTGAGCTTGCAGTCGCCTGGGTCCGGGACTCTCTTCGGTCACGGGTCTTGATGGATTGGGTTGAGCCGCTGACTGGCATTTCTTCTCTCCAAGAACTCAGCAGCTTCTGGGGCAAGGCCTGCGGGGAACTCGCCGACGGCGACAGTTGCACTGCGACGGTGGCCATGGCCGCCGAACTGGCGGGACGTGACGAGGCGCTCACCGAAGCGGTGGAGGCTATTTTTCAGGCTTGGCGCGAGGGACTTGAGGCCATGCTTGAGCGCGGACAGGAGGAGAGATGGGTTCACAAGTCCATCCAGCCTGGCACTGAGGCTGGAATTCTCATTTCCATGGTCGCCGGTTTCAGTGTGATGCAGCGCTGCCATGGCGAAAAGGGCCTGGCAGCCTCATTGACGGCTTATCTCGAGACGCTAAGACCGGCATAGAGCATGGCCTGAACGAAAGACTTGTCGCCTGATCCCCGTTTCTACCAAACTCCCACTTATGAAGACCCGACTCTCACTCTTCGTCGCAGCCCTTGGAATCTTGGGCGCCACGCTTGCCTCGGCTGAAAAGCCCGAACCCATCAAGGCCCTGCTGATCATCGGTGGTTGCTGTCATGATTACGAAGTCCAGAAGGACCTCATCAAGAACGGCCTCGAAGGTCGCATCAACATCAAGGTCGACATCGATTACTCTCCGGAAAAGGGCACCAAGCCGGTGTTCAAGACTTACGAGAAGGAAAACTGGGCTGAAGGTTACGACGTGATTCTCCATGACGAATGTGCCGCCGGCTTCAAGGAGGCAGAAATGGCAAAGCGTGTGGCTGGTCCCCACATCAAGGGGGTGCCTGCCGTCAATCTCCACTGCGCCATGCACTCCTATCGAGTGGCTTCCAACATTCGCGCCGAACAGGAGCCCGGCAGTGATGGTGCTCTCTGGTTCGAGTTCCTCGGTATCCAGTCCAGTGGTCACGGTCCTAAACTGCCCATCGATGTGGCATTCGAGAAAGATGCCAGCCCCATCACCAAGGATTTCAAGGACTACACCTCCGACAAGGACGAGCTCTACAACTGCCACAAGATCTTTGATGGCGTCACCGTGCTCGCCAAGGGCAAGCAGAAGCTCAAGAACGGCAAGGAAGCTGAAGCCGTGGTGGCCTGGAAACACGAGTATGGTCCCAACAAGGCTCGCGTGGTCGGTACCACTCTCGGTCACTTCAATGAAATCGTCGGTTCTCCCGAGTATCTCAACTTCGTCGCCCGTTCCATTTTGTGGTCGGTCAAGAAGCTCGACGACGAAGGCAATCCTGCCGAAGGCTATTGGATTGAGAAGTGATCGATCGCTGATCCTGAATTTTCGAATGCTCCGCTTCCTTGTGAGGCGGGGCATTTTTTGTATATTTGATGCGGTATGTCCTTTGCTGACAAGAAGACCCGAAATCAGCATTTGCATCATCTACAACAGATGAGGCGGTCTAGGATTCGAGCTTTAATCGAACGTGGTTTGATCGAGTCTGGTGATGAAATTCCCGAGCACGCCATACCGATTGATTTCAATCAGTCGACCAAGGCTAGTTTGATTATGCCTCAGCTGTATTATGAAGATATCGAATATAGCTGTTGCGACTGTGGGAAATCAGAAATCTGGCGAGCCGAAACCCAGCAGCACTATTTTGAGGTAATAAAAGCCAAGCCTCATGCTCAGGCAGTGAGATGTCGTTTGTGTCAAGGAAAGCACAAACGGTCAAAAGAGAGTTGATTGCATGGCTGAAGAGAAGAAAGCATCTGCCTGCAAGGTAACCGCGATTGCCATTTGGGTGATCTTGGGCTGGGGGACCACGGTCTTCATGGCCTTTATCACCGCCGCTCCGATTGCGATACTGGGTGGTATGGAGCCAGGTGGCTGGAACCTTCATCTGATCTATCCCTGCATCTTCTCCGGGCTGGTGGCCCTCATCGTGTATCCAATGACTTATGCTGCCATCTTCGCGAAAACGAAGAATGCGGGGGCTGCTTTGGGCGCGGCGATCGCCTTGGCGATCTCGCTAGGTTCGATCGTTGCATTTCTGGCAGGGAGGAGTGCATGACGCCTTTTTTGATCATGCATCTGTTGCTGATTCCGTGGCTATCATGGGAGTTTCGCAGGCGATATGATGGTCGGTTTCGGATTCTGTTCACGCTTGGATTGATCGTGCTGCCCGGCTTGCAGTGGATCTTGGCGTTTTGGCTTTTTCTCTCACATCGCAGTGTAGTCGGGATGGGGATCAAGAAGCGAAATTCAGGCGCTCTTCTCGTAGCCTTCTCATCGTTGATGATGGTGGGGGTGATCATCCTGCATTTGTTTTTGATGAGTTCCGCATATTGGGCTGAAGATCCCAATGTCTATGGCTGGCAGGTGTTGGGAGTCTGTCTGGCTTTGCTGATACCGTTCATCTTCCTTGCAAGGGCAGGGGTGCGGCGTGCCAGAGGAGAAACTTGAGCTATGATGCATCCCGGTTATAACGGTCTTATGCGGTCGATGATCCGATCTTTGCTCCTATTTGCCGTCGTGCTTGCCGGTTCGGAATGGGGTTCTGCACAGGCGCCCAAGGGTTGGAAACAAACGGCTGGCCCGCAGGAGTTGGAGAAGGGAGGGCAGAAGGCACAGTCGCTCGGCCAATGGGAGAGTGAGGATGGTGAGTTGGGCTTGGTGGCTGCCCGTCTTGGAGAGGTCAACAACCTTCAGGATTTTAAGGATATGATGGCGGGACTTGGGACGGGAGTTATGAAATCCGGAACGCTTCCTTTGCGTTACGAGGCCCTGAAAGATCCACATCCGGGACTGATGATTCTCGGCCAACGCGAATCAGAGGAAGGGGAGTATTTTGAGAGGACCTACGTGTTCATTACCGATAAGGGAGCGATCATGATGAAAAGCCATAGCGCGCAGGCGGATCGTGAAATTTCTGTTGGCAAGTGGAAGTGGGGTGAGCCCATCGGAAAGAATCATGAAGAATTCAGTGCCGAAGCCCGCAGGGGTGTTGACGCCAGCAATGAAAACATCGGGCGTTTTCAGGAGTTGGTGCGGAAGATGCGTGAGGCTCAGAAGGGTAAATAAGGTGTGGTCTTGACCCTCAGGTGGGCCAGTTTCATGCTCCCGCCATGCGCATCCTCACCGGTCTCCAGCCCAGCGGAAAACTGCACGTCGGCAACTACTTCGGCGCCATGCAGCCTGCCGTCGAACTGCAGGAAAAGGGTGAGGCCTTCTACTTCATCGCCGACTACCACGCGATGACCTCCTCCTCGGACGCCGCAGCCCTCAAGGCCAACTGCCATGAGTTGGCCGTCGACTTCCTCGCCTGCGGCCTCGATCCCGA
>CAZIPY010000134.1:0-2261 GCA_964541125.1 uncultured Luteolibacter sp.
CGCATGGTTCAGGGGGATAAAGGATTTCCTTCAAAATGTCGCTTGCTCTTCGTTCATTTTCAAATATTATGCTCATAATATTATAGATATAATCTTAAAGAGTTGCCTCAAATAAAGCTTCAACCGCCATTTTCTATGCCCGCCCCTTCCGCCTCCCGAGGCTTCACTCACGCCTTTGCTGACTTCATCATCGCCCGCCGCGGGTGGGTGATCACACTCTCCTTGCTCGTCGTCTTCGCCCTGGCCTCAGGCCTGCCCAAGATCGGTTTCGGGTCCAACTACCGGCTCTTCTTCGGCAAGGACAACCCTGAGCTGAACGCCTTCCTCGAGTTTCAAGACACTTACACGAAGACAGATAATATCATGTTCGTCGTCCAACCGAAGGGTGACGACAAGGAGCTCTTCACTCCGCGCATTGCCGAGGCTCTGGAGAAACTCACGGCCAAAGCCTGGACCATTCCGCACAGCATTCGCGTCGATTCGATCACGAACTTTCAGCACACCTGGTCCGAGGAGGACGATCTCAGCGTCGATGACCTCATTCGCAATGGGGCTCAACTCAATCAGGAACAGCTCACTGACAAGAAAGCCACGGCTCTAGCAGAACCTCTTCTTAACGGCAGCCTGATCTCGCGCGATGCCAACACCACCGGCATCAATGTCACCTTCCAGTTTCCAGAGAAAGAAATCATGGAGGTGCCAGATGCTGCGGCCGCCGCACGAGCCATTCGAGATGAGCTCCTCAAAGAATACGGAGAAGAACTCCACATCGCCGTGACAGGACTGACCATGTTGAATTCCAGTTTCGCAGAGCAATCGATGGGCGACATGGCCTCCTTGGTACCCCTGATGTACGTTATCTTGCTCCTCGTGATGGTCATCACCGTGCGTTCCATTGCCGGAACACTTGGAACGCTGCTAGTCATCATGTTTGCCACCCTCGCGGCCATGGGCGCTGCAGGCTATGCCTCGATCAAGCTCTTACCGATTTCTGCGTTAGCGCCGACTGTCATTCTCACACTTGCCATCGCTGACAGCATCCACGTCCTCGTACTCATCCGTAAGATGATGGCCAGTGGCATGGACCAAGCAGCCGCCATCAAAGAAAGCCTGCGCGTGAACTTTGCACCCGTGACCATCACGAGCATGACAACCATCATCGGCTTTCTCGCCCTGAATTTCTCGGATTCCCCCCCGTTCCATCACCTGGGAAACATCACGGCCGTGGGCATTGTCATGGCGTGGTTTCTCTCCATCGGATTCCTCCCAGCCATCATGAGTTTCTTTCCTCTCAAGGCAGGCAGGAAGACGGAAAGTGATCGCCCCAACACCTTTCTGCGCTACGCCAACATCGTCATCGCGAAACAAAAGCCCATCCTCTTGCTTGGAGGACTGGCAGCACTCGGTGTCTCTGCCTTTGCACCTCTCAATGAACTCAATGACGAATGGGTGAAGTACTTCGATCATCGCGTTCCCTTCCGGGTCGATGCCGAGTTTGCCATGGACAATCTAACAGGCATCTACAATCTCGAATACTCAGTGCATGCGGATGGGCCTGGCGGAATCAGCAATCCAGAGTATCTCCAACAACTCGAGAAATTCACTTCCTGGCTTCGCTCTCAGCCCGAGATCGTTCACGTTTACAGTTACACCGACATCATGCGTCGGTTGAACAAGAACCTGCACGGCGATGATGAAAGTTTCTATCGATTGCCAGAAGAAAAGGATCTCGCTGCCCAGTATCAACTGCTCTACGAACTCTCGCTGCCCTATGGTCTCGATCTCAATGATCGTGTCAGCATAGACAAGAGTTCGACACGAGTCACCGCGACCATGCCAGAACTTTCTACGGCAACCGTCCGCGAGTTCATCACCCGCTCTAGCGACTGGCTGAAAGACAACACGCCCGACTACATGAGCACGCGGCCGACAGGTCCAACCGCCATGTTCGCTTACATCGCCAAACGTAACATTGATAGCATGCTCAAAGGCAACCTGCTCGCCATCGGGCTTATTGCCATCACCTTGATCTTCACCCTCCGTAGCCTCGGCTTGGGCTTGCTTAGTCTGATTCCGAATACATTTCCCATCCTCATCACGTTCGGAATCTGGGCCCTCATCGTCGGTCAGATCGGCTTTGCCGCCGCCACCGTCACCGCAACGGCCTTAGGGATCGTGGTCGACGATACCGTCCATTTCCTAGCCAAGTTCCTCTACGCACGTCGGGAGAAAGGGATGAGCAAACCCGATGCCGTCCGCTA
>CAZIPY010000135.1:0-23309 GCA_964541125.1 uncultured Luteolibacter sp.
TTGTACATGGACCTCTGGGTAAGCAGGCGGGATGATCCCGCGCGGTGCTGGCAAAGCCTAGCTGCCGCCTCGGTGTTCGGGAAAGAGCAAAAGGGGCCGCCATCGGCATTGAATTGATCCCGACAGCCCATAGAATCCGCGCATGTCTTGGATAGACATCCACAATCGCAGCATCTTCAGGGAGCAAAGAGCCATCTTCGTCCTGATGATGCTGATGACGGCCATCTTTTTCGCCCAGTTGATCACGGAATTTCACTGGAACCTCAAGGTGATGACCGTCCCGGAAGACGTGGTCTACAGCTGGAACCAACTGCGGGAGGGCCAATTCGGCTCTGCAGACCTTCTAACCTTTGGGACCCTGATTTCTGCAGCCTTCCTTCACGGCGACTTCTCCCACCTTGCTGGGAACATGCTCTTTTTTTGGGTCTTCGGGGGCCTGCTCAACGAACTGTTGGGCTGGCGTTGGCTGCTTTTGATATTTCTGATGACCGCCATTGGCGGCTCGGCCACCCAAGTTGCCATGAATGCTGAAAGCACCATCCCCATGCTGGGCGTCTCTGGCGTAGTCTCCGGTTTCGCTGGGGCTTATCTGGGCTTGTGGCTGCGTTGGCACCTACCCAATCCACACATCTGGCCCATTTCTCATCCGGTGCCTCCCGCCAACCTAGGTGTGGTGGCCATCATCCTGATCGGCCTCGATTACCGCTCCATCTTTAAGAATATCGACTGTGGAATCGCCTACGGCGCCCATGTCGGCGGATTCACCATGGGGCTGTTCCTCACCAGCTTCCTCATTCCAAGGCCCAAGGAAGCCCAACCCAGAGGGTAATCCTTGGGCGCTTCAAATTGATCGACCGGGACGTCTGACCACGTAAAGTTCGGACCATGGTTCCTCACGAGATCTCCCGTCGCGATTCCCTCAAGCTCATCACCGCAGGTGCCGCTGCTGCTGGCGTCGGCATGGCTGGCGGCCTTCACGCCCGGAGCAGAACCGGCCCGCCTGAAGAAGACCGTTGGCGCAACCGCCACGACCGCGTCTGGCTTTCGGGCGATGTCTGGGCCAACCCAATGGAGGACTGGCGCCTGAGCAAGGGTGGTGCCGAATGCCTAAATTCAGGAACGGGACGCAGCGTGCATTCGCTCACCCATCAGATCACGGCCAACAAGGGTTTTGGAATGAGCGTCTTCCTTACTCGCGTGGAGGAGAACAAGAACGACGGAGGAGCAGGTTTCCGCATCGGCCTGCAAAGCGAAATCAAGGATCACCGCGCCGACTGCTTCGTCAGCAAAGGGCTCACCATCGGATGGAAGCCCGGCAAGTTGGTACTCGGAACCAAGAGTGTCGATGTCGACCCCAAGATGAAGAGCCTCTATTTGAGTTTGGTTGGAATGCCGAAGGCAAATGATCCGAGCGTTTGCATGCTGTCCTTGAACACAATCGACGGAGAAAAGTTTTTTCAAGAGTCGGACAAGACGGAAACCGCCGGGTCACTCCACCTTGAAGTGCCCACCGAAGACATCATGGGCAACGTCTCGCTCGCCCATCACCTCAACCCCAAGATTTCCAAGGGGCGCGCTACGGGTGGTCCAGGTGCACGCTACCGCTTCCGCGATTGGACATTTCATGGCGATGCCTTCACGGTGAAACCCGAGCGCCAGTTCGGCCCCATCCTGTGGACGATGTACACGCTCAGTGATTCACGTTCGAAGGAAGGCTTCGTTCTCAAACTCAGCGCGCTCACCGGCCCCATGGGCGAGAAGGACAATCAGGAAGTCGATCTGCAGGTGAAGAAGGGCGACAAGTGGGAAAGCCTCGGCAAGGCCAAGCTGGACCCCGATGCTTGGACCGCGGTTTTCCGCATTCCGAACTGGGATGCCTCGAAGCCCGTTCCCTTCCGCACGGTCTATACCGAGAAGCTCACCGATGGCAGCACGGTCGATCACGAATGGACCGGCACCATCCGCGCCAACCCGACCAAGCCACTGCGCATGGCGGGCCTCACCTGCCAGAACGACTACGCCTTTCCCTACGCACCCGTCGCCGACAACTTGGTGAAGATGGATCCGGATCTGCTCTTCTTTTCCGGCGACCAACTCTACGAAGGCCACGGTGGCTTCGGTGTCATTCGCAAACCAGCGGAACCCGCCATCCTCAACTACCTGCGCAAGTACTACCAGTTCGGCTGGGCCTTCCGCGAGGCCATGCGCAACGCCCCCACCGTCGTCCTGCCCGATGACCACGACGTCTTCCACGGCAACATCTGGGGCATTGGCGGCGCGCCGATGCAGGGCAACAACACCTCCACCATGGGCGGCTACATCCAGCCGGTGCGCATGGTCAATGCGGTCCACAAGAGCTCACTCGGCCATCACCCGGATGCCTACGATCCCAAGCCTGCCTTGCAAAACATGAGCGTCTATTACGGCGACATGGTCTACGGCAACGTCGGCTTCGCGATTCTCGCAGACCGCATGTGGAAGAGCGCGCCATCCGAAGTGGAAACCGGCGGCGGTCGTCAAGATCACGTGAAGGACAAGAACTTCGACACGGCAGCCCTGGATAAACCCGGACTGCATCTGCTTGGCGAGCGTCAGGAAAAGTTTCTCGCCGAATGGGCCAAAGACTGGCGTGGCCATGAACTCAAGGCCGTGCTCAGCCAGACCATCTTCAGTGCCATGGCTACCCACCACGGTGGTTACGATGGCTATCTCAAGGCCGACCTTGACAGTGGTGGCTGGCCCCAGACCGCGCGCAACCGCGCCATCGACCTCATCCGCCCTGCCATGGCCCTGCACATCAATGGCGACCAACACCTCGGCAGCCTCGTGCAATACGGCGTGGAGAAGCAGCGCGACAGCAACTGGTCCTTCTGCACCCCTGCCATTGGTGCGGGCTACCCCCGTTGGTGGCGTCCGGACGAAGTCGGCATGGAGCACAAGAACCGGCCCGAACACGGCCTACCTCACACTGGCGAATACGAGGACGGCTTCGGCCACTTGGTCTATGTCTACTCTGTCGAAAACCCCAAGGTTGGCAAAGACCCCAACCGCTACAAGAAGGCCCATGAAAAGGGCAGCGGCTTCGGCTTCATCACCTTCGACACCGAGAAGAAAACCTACCTCATCGAAAGCTTCCGCTTCCTCTGTGACGCGACGGACGGCAAAGCGAGCAACCAGTTCACCGGTTGGCCCGTGACCCTCCATCGGGAGGAGAACTTGGGAGTGAACCGGCTCAAGTGAGGAACCTCACTTGGCCTTGGTCTTCTTGAGGAAGTCCTCCCAAATGCGGCGCTCCTCTGCCGTGGGGTGCCCGCGTCCTTGCGGGGTGCGGTAGTCCACGAGAATGGCCCAGCCGCCCGGCAGATGAGTTCCGATCCAAGCTGAGAAGAAGGTCGAGCCATTTGGCCGCTCGCCAGACACACTCAAGACCGGATACGGTCCCCATTTGTGTTTGGCCTTCTTGTAGTTTTTGACTCCAACTTTGGCAAAAGCAGCATCCATGCTTTCTTCATGACTGAACTGATCCGTTCCTGGCTTGTGTCCAACGCTGGAGCTGAGCCGGACCCAGAAGAGAGGGTCTTTCGCCCGTTTGAGATTGGTCTCCGCCTGGAATTCATACTGACGAGCCGTGCGCTCTGGCGCCCATAGCACTCCATCGTACATGTCGTACTCACCCGGATCGGTGTGCTCAGAAGCTGACGCCAAGATGAAGTTAGAGGGCAATGCCGGAACCAAGGGTGGCGGATTGAGCATTCCCTGAAACCATCCCCCTTCAATTTCTCGCGGGATGGACGGCCCGTAGGCTTCAGATTGTGCTCCCCCATTGGGTGTGGGAGCACAGGACGCCCAGAATCCACAAAGGGAAACCAAGCATCCTCGTATGATCCGTTGAATCGTGAGTCGCTGCATGATTTGGCTCGCATGTTAGGCGAGCCCGCAGCTTACCAAAAGATAAAAGGAAATAGGTAAAAGGCAAAAGCCCTCACCAGCTGTAGCGCACCGTGTAGGTCACCTTGCGCTTCTCGTCCGGCTTCACCGGCACGTCGAAGGTGACGCGGCGAGCATCGAGCTTCTTGAAGTCGTCGCTCTTCTCGATGATGTCCCAGTTACCGCCACGGATCATCTGCTCTTGCACGGTGATCGTCACCGCCTCCTTCTTGCGGTTGGTGAGGGTGATCTCGTAGGTCTCGGTCAGCTTGCGGCCGCGGTTATCGAGTTGGTAGTCAACCTGCTTGCGGTCGCCCACCAGATCGAAGGAATCGCCGATGGAGACTTTGACATCCTCACCCTGCGGGGTGTGGTCGATGAAGTTCTCTCCGGTAAACTCCATGCGGCCGTCAGCATTGTCCTGGCGGTAGAAGCGGATCTTCCCGGCAGGCAGCGGAATACCGAGGCCGTTCTCCTTGGTGTTGGCGAACTCGCGCTCCACCTTGATCTTCTTGTTCACGTTGCCACCGAAGTTGCGACGGCCACGGAGTTGATCGGGGTTCCATCCAGCGTAGTTCTGCCAGCGCAGACCGGCGCCGTCGTAGGTGTAGATGGTCTTGGATTTGACCTTCTCGCCGCGCATGAATTCGACTTGCTTGGTCTCCTTGTCGCGCAGGGTGACTTTGCGCGGCAGCGAGTAGAGGTGGAATTCGTCAAAGGCCTTTTCGGTGACAGCACCACCGAAGTCTGCGCCATTTCTGGCACTTTCCATCATCGCCATTTTGGCTCGTGGCGCCTGATGTTGGAACTTGTTGACGTCTCCGGCCATCAGCTTGATGGAGGCATCGTTGAAGGTCTTGCCGGAGCGATTGTTGAAGGTCACCCAGCCGACCATATCGATGTCGGTGCCCTTCTCGGGCAGCACCAAGTTGTAGGAAGACTGCCAACTGAGACCGCCGGTGAGGTAGCTGAGTTCGGCCTTAATGTCGGCCTTGGAGTCACTCCCCAACTTCCAACTGAGGGCAGGCTCGAGGATGGTGTTGTCACCGAGCGATGGGAAGATGGGCTCGCCGGGAAGCGAGAAGCGCATCTTGCCGTCCACCTCCACGATCGGGGTGCCGACACGACCACCCGGAGAGTAGCCGGAGCGCACGATC
Source organism: uncultured Luteolibacter sp. (assembly GCA_964541125.1). Taxonomy (GTDB): domain Bacteria; phylum Verrucomicrobiota; class Verrucomicrobiia; order Verrucomicrobiales; family Akkermansiaceae; genus Luteolibacter. The sequence goes on from CAZIPY010000135.1 coordinate 5,085, forward strand.
TTACCCTTCACCGTGAAGCGCTCGCCATCGGCATTGGCGGGAGCGAGGAAGTCAATGGTCTTCCCTTCGAACATGGAAAGCAGGAGACCCTGAGAAGCGGTGTCCTTGCGGTAGCTCTGCTCGAGGATGCTCAGCTTGGCCTTGCCAGCGCGGTCGCGCAGGATAACGGAGTCGGGCTCAAGCGACAGGGTCGCGCCATTGTAGGTCACGTCATTGATCCCCTTCTCAAGGGATAGAGGCACGATGTCGCGAACGACGGCGAAGTTCTTATTGTAGACCGTAACGGCCGTCTCGGCGAAGAGCGGCAAGGTCAGGGCGGCGGACAGGAGGGCGGTGGTTTTCATGGACTGTTTGGTGATTCCGAGGGGTGGCTTAAGGAGTCTTGGCCTTGGCCAATTCGACCACAATGGCACGTTTGTCTGAGGGATCGATGATCAGCTTGCCTTCTTTCTCAACAAAGCTGTGCTTGTTGGAGTCAAGCAGGCTCAACTTGCGGTCAGCAGAGACACTGATGCTACCATAATCCACTTCCTTCTTCTGTTTGGGAATAAGTGGGGTATAGATGAACTTGTTGTTGGAGAGTTTCTGGGTGTAGCGGATCTTGAGAGAAAAATCCTTGGTCACATCATTACCAGTGAGAACTGGGTACTGAGGCACATGGGGGACCATGAACCAATACACGCGCTGCCCTTCAAGTTGGGGCAGCTCTCCAAAATCCGCGATGTTGGAGTCAACCGTTAGCCCTCCATAAAACTGGCTAATATCCAGTCCCGAATCATTATCCTTGGTGGTCGGCCTAGGAGTGACCGTAGGATGGGCAATATCGATCTTCATGTCGATCACCGGATACACCTCTAGTTTTTTCTCCCCCATAAAGATCTCCGGCTGGATCTGCTTTACCGGCGTCCCCTCCTGAGCATAAACGGGCAAGTAGAGCTTAAGATCGAAGTAGGCTTCCTTCGGCTTGGTATAAGTGAAGGTACCGGTCACTTCGGCCTTGTCGCCAGTAATCTCCACCTCCACAGCCTCAGACACCAACTGGGAGTGAACCTCCAAATGCGGTATCGCCAGATTGGCCTTGGCACTGGAACAAACCAAAGCGACAGCGAGAGTGGTTAGTACGGAACATAATTCTGGATTTTTCATGATCACCACAGGTTGCATCAAGGAGACACGGCTAAGTGTAAATACTTAGAAAAAACCCGTAGAAAATTCAATCTTTGGCGAGCTCCAAGCGCCCTCGTGTCCACCGACAACGGAATGCCTCACCCTCCTCCATGGGCTCCCAGCCCCGCTCCAAGGCGAAATCGATGGCCTTGGGCACCATCTGCGGGCTCACCACCTTGGGCAGGGCCGCGATCAATTTCTGGCCATTCACCGGGGCTGTGGCCTCGACCACCATCTCGTTGACCCCGCTCTTGTTCTGGAGAATCCAGCGGTAGAGGCAGTCGTTGTGGTTGAGGGTGCGGTAGCCTTTTTGGGGGGCGGGCATGGGACAAGGATGAACGTCGAACGCTCAACATCCAACGTTGAACTTTGAAGTTACTCAATAACTCGCCAACACCGACCGCATGACACGAACCAACGCTTTGGCATCCGGTTGATCCAACTGATACAGGTGCGGATGCTCAGGCAGACCGCAAGCCTTGGTCGCGATCACAGGGATGCCGCTGGTGAGAGCTTTCAGCGCCATCCGTGGTTGATGCTCCACCCAAGCGGGCATCACCAGGAGATGAGCCTGAGCAAGATCATGGGGGGTAGCCTTGGAGCAGGCAACTCCATCAAAAGGATCCGATGGGCCTTCATCGGCGGCACCCAAAAACTTGAGTTCCACCCCATCAAGTTCGCGAAATGCTTCGGCCAACTCGTAGGCGCCCTTGCGGCCGAGGCGAGAACAGGGAAGCAAGATGGTGGGCTTGGTAGAGGGCTTGCGCTTCACAGCCTCAGGCATTTCCCAGTCCACCAGCCAAGCGCGGCTGCCAAAGTGATCCGCCATGGCTCGATGCGGGGTGATCAGGCGACCTGCGGCGGCCAAAGCTTGGGCCTCATCTCTGGCCAGCTGCTCATCCACCCGGAAGTCTCCCAGGGTTGGCGAATCGGGATGGGCTGCCAGTGCCTCATCCAATCGCCGCTGCAGTTCCTCCATGGGCCAACGCTCGACCAGAACGTCAAAAGTCCGTCCGCCCAAGGCGCCCATCCTCCACAGGTAGGGCAAGAGATTCTGGGAGACCACGACGTGGCGGCAGAGCGGGTCCAGCTTGGCGGCATAAGACCTCGCCAAATCTTCGGAGCCTTTGAGCAGGGCCCGCTGACGCAAGGCTCCTTGTTGTGGAATGCTGCGCTGGCGCTGAGACCGCAAGAGGGTGGCCAAGGTCGAATGACTGGCACGCGTGCCCTTGGGCGGGTTCCAGCGATAGTTCGGCTTGCGCCATTTGGCTCCATCCAGGGGCGTGAACCAGCGGTCGCCCTCACGCGAGTGGTCGGCACACCATTGGTCGAACTCCGGCCAGCGGGCATCGAGTAGATAAGAGGAATGGCCAAGAGAAGGTGCGTTTTCTGATACGGCAGAAGGATGGCGGAAGCATTCCACCATACCGCAGGTCAGGCAGTCGCCGGAGGCGGGTTCGAGCTCTCGCGGGATGGTTGGTTTGGCCTCAATGGGAGACTGATCACCACAGGAGCGAATGCGCACGACCAAGTCAGAGGGCGTCAGCTCCACCTCCATGGCCCAGTCGCTGCCACCCGCGAAGCGAAGGTCGACGTAGTTCCAAAAGACGGTTGCATCCATGTCTTGCTCTGCAAGTGAGCCGGGGATGACTCGCGTGTGCCCATGGCGCTCGATGACTTCCAAGCCCGCATCGAGCGCCGCCTGATAGATGAGGCCGCTGAGCTGACAGAGCCCACCTCCGATGGCCGGCACGAGGCAACCTTCACGCAGCTCACGACCGTTGACAAAACCCCGGCCCCGGGTCGCACGACCCAGCTGTTTCCAAAAACTCCAGACCGCTCCAGCGGGCACAGCCACTCGATGAAGCCTCTCGGCCGCCACCCGAAGATTCTCGATCTTGCCGGCGGTCAGGGGAAATTCCTCGGCGGAGTCGTGGTTCCAGAGGGCAGAGCGCTTCTCGGCCACGACCTTCCAGTCACCATGGTGGTCTCCCGGCAGATGTCGTCGCACCGGCTCGTCAAAATCCATCAGCATCCGTCGCCATTTGAGCACGGATGACTTGAAGGCAAACAGCAGGGCCTGCCCACGACCGGGCAGTGTGCGTTCGGGATGAAGCGACTCCTGCATACAACGGAAACGCAGCCTACCAATCAAACATTGCAGACCAACTGAAAAGTATCAGCGGGTGAGCAGCTCTTCCTGCTTGGGCTTGCCCTCATTCGCAGCCTCTTTGGGAAGTGGCGGCGGCGGGTTGTCGGACTTCTTGGCGTGAACCAGTAACAGGTCGACGATCCCGCGGGCGCTGTCGATCCCGTCGAAATCGTAATTGAGCGTGCCTGACTCGATGGCCTCGCCGCCATGGGCGGTCAATTCGAGCAGCTGGTACTTCGCGCCCTCACTGGCATCGACGTAGGCGGTATAGAGAAGCGACGGCTGGCCCAAGAGCTCATCCTCATAGGCTTCATTGGGGTCGCCGAGGATGTTGACCTCCACGCAGATTACGAAGCGGCCCTCTTCTCCCGAGTTGAGATACTGATCGAGAGTGAAGGCGTGTTCCGGAGTGGCGGCGGTAAACGCATCGATCTCGCCCTTGGGGTCGACGCCACTGACCAGGGTGTGGCGATGGCGCCAGATCGGAAGCAGGTGATGGCGTTTGGTGGCCTTGCCCTCCCACTTGACGTCCTCCGCAAAGGCCAACTCGGCATCCAGATAGAGAGTTTCGATCATCGAGCCGTTGGTGGTCTCCGCCCAAACCGCAACTGCAGGCTTGGCCTCAAGCCCGTCTGAAAATCGCAGGAGCATCGAGACCTCCGTATCAGCACCCTGCCCGGGGTTGCGCCCCACCAGTCGCTGGCCATCCTTCATTTCAGCAATGCCGGCCAAGGGTGAAGGCCGAACAATGGCTTGGCGGTGTCGTGACTCGTAGCTGCCTGCCATCAGCGGCTTGGCCGGCCAGACCCCAGAGAGCGACATCACCAACAGACCCACCCAACTCAGGGTGATGGTTGCCAGTAGAGGGTAGGAGGCCTTCTTGCCGACTGTCTGCGCCTTGAAGTAGGGAATGCGCGAAGCCAGATGCAGACCCACCAAAAGCAGGGTCAACAGACCGAAGACCATGTGGACCCGGGTGGTTGCCAGCGAAAACGGCTGCAGGTAGGCCAAAAGGCCGCTCACTGCCAGCGTGAGGAAGCTAAACAGGAGACCGAAGTTGACCCAGTGGCGAAGCATCAGGAAGTGCTAGAGTATCCGATCAGACTACGCAACTCAGTGATGTGGGTCTTGCCGACTTCACGTGGCATGGCCTTGTGCTTCTTGCAGAGGCTGGCGGCGTAACCGGTGGCCAGACCCATCTGGGCGCAGGTCAGCATCACGCGCGGACCACTCAAGCCAATGTGGGTGCAGCTAAAGCAGCGACCGGCCATCATGAGGTTGGGGATGTCTTTGGAGTATAGCGTACGGAAGGGCAGGTAGTAGTGCCCGCCCGTTTTGTAGAATAGGGCTTTGGAGAGGAAGTCCTCGGCGGCACCCGTTTCCTTGCGCTGATAGTGGGTGTCGAGCTCACGCTCTTCTTCGACCACGCTGTCAGGAAACTTGGTTTTCGAGGTGGCGTCCTTCATCGAGTAGACGTAATCGCCGATGATGCGGCGCGAGCAGCGCTTGCCGCCGACGTAGGCGACCCACTGCAGCTTCACCGTGGCGTTCTTAGGATGCTTCTTGGCATTGGAGAAGGAGCCGTAGATGGCGCGCAACATGTGGTCGCGGATTTCTTCGGCGTCATCAATTTGGTCGAGGTCGTTGTTGGCATACTCCCAGTACCATTCGCCCTTGATCGCCTCGTGCTTGCCGGCCACCGGCATCGCCCAGGGCACATCGGGGAAGGTCGAGCGCTCCTTGAGGGTCTGGCCGTTCCACAGCACGCTGGTGCCCATAGTCTTGTTGTCAGCCTTCTCCGGACTCCAAAGGTCGCCGTGCTTGTCCCACTTCTCGCCGAACTCGCTGTGTGCCTCGCGGCCTTCACGAAACTCGGCACCACCCCAAAAGCCGAGCCAGCCATCTCCACTGGCGTCAATGAAGACGGGTGCCTTGAAACGTTTGATCAAGCCGCTGGTCACATCGCGCGCCTCGACCGAAGTGATTTTGTCACCCTCTTTGCTAAGGCCGACCGCAGGGTGATGGGCATAGATGTGAGTGCCAGACTCCTGCATGGATTGCTCACGCTTGCGCTGGTCGGCCCAGGCCATGGTCGAGCCGTTGGGCCAGTGCATGGTGTCGATCTTGCTGATCAATTCCTTACCCTTGCCGTGAATGCCAATCGTGTGGACACGAATCTCGGCACTGGCATTGCCACCGAGCAGAGGGCGGTCCTGCAGAAGCGCCACCTTGAGTCCTTGCTTGCGGGCAGCAAGTGCCGCGCCACAGCCGGACATGCCGCCACCCACGATGACCAGGTCGTAGTCGTATTCGGGCACCTTGAGTTTGTCGCGACCAGCGAGGCGGTCCTTCCAAGCGGTGAGCTCGGCAAGGTCTTCGTTGGGAAGTTCGGGATTCTCCTCCTGAGTGAAGAAGATCGCATCGCAGCGGCCGCCGAAACCGGTGAGATCCACGAGTTCAAGTGTGAAGCTGCGCTTGCCGCGCATACCGCGGGAGGCTTTGACGTCGATTTCACCGCCAAACTGCCAGCCCCACTTGTCGTCTTTGACACCAAATTCAGGCTCCAGGAGCTTGTTGTTGAACTTCACGCGGAAACGGCCGGGGGCCTTCCAGTCGCCGGGGCACCAGTTGCGAGTACGCACATAAACCTTCCACTTACCGTCCTTGGGGATGTCGACAGCGGTGGTGGCATTGGTGACAGGCACACCCATACCATGGGCCAGGAGGTGGTTGCCACCCATCTGATGGTAAAACTGGGTGTCGATCACCCAACCGCCGGGGTTGGCAAAGTTGCAGGCCTCGACCAGGACGCCGTCGGCACCTTTGCCTTCAGCGCCAAAGAGTTGTTGGGGGGCTGCAGCTGCGGTGAATGCGGTGCCGCCAATGACTCGAAGAAAGGTTCTTTTTTCCATGGTTTGAGCAGATACGGTGGCCTAAAGGTCCGGATTTCACAAATCGAAAGCACCCGAGAGTTCTCATTATGGTCATAGCTGACAGGCCATTTGCCCGCGGGAACTTGCAAGCAGACGGCAACTCCATCGTATTGATGCCATGCGCTTGCCGTACATCCTACTATCCACGCTTCTCGCGGCCTCTATTTGGACCTCCGCCAATCCCACCCAACCCAATCTCATCATCTACATGGTCGATGATCTGGGCTGGAATCACATCGGCACCAAGACCGGCACCATGGGCACGGCACCCGCCAAATACGTCACCCCACACATCGACCAATTGGCCAAGGACGGCTTGAGTTTCACCCACGCCTACGCCCAACCCAACTGCGCGCCCACTCGAGCCGCCATGCTAAGCGGACAATATCCAGCGCGCATTCACAACGACGTCTACGTGGTCGGCCATCTGAACCGCAATGGTCGTGGAGGCATCAGCAAAGAGGCGGCCAAATTCATTGGACCCAAACAAACCGAAGACGTGGCAGCCGAGGCCATCACCATTGCTGAAGCACTGAAGAAGAACGGCTATGCTACCGCGCACATCGGCAAGTATCACGTGGGCGGCCACGACGGAGAAGACACCATGCCCGAGAAGGTTGGCTTCGACATCAACATCGGTGGTTTCTCCCAAGGCCACCAGCCGACCTGCTTTGCCACCAAGAAGGAAGATGCCTGGACATTCAAGGGTGTCGGCCTTGGACACTTCGATCGCTTTGGCGCTCCCTACACCAAGGAGTATCTAGCCAAACGCAAGCTGCCTGAGAGCCTCGCCGGCAGCCCCAAGCACATCAGCGATGCCCTGGGTGACGCGGTGGAGGAAACCATTGGCAAACTCTATGCCGGCGGCAAACCCTTCTACCTGCAGTTTCATACCTATGCCGTGCACGGACCTGTGCGCGCACGCCCCGATCTCAAAGCCGCCGCCGAGGATCGTGCCGACGGCAACGATAAGATGGCGGAGTATTTGGGCTTCATCACCGGGGTCGATGAAAACATGGGCCGCCTGCTCGCCGCCCTTGAGGACCCAAATGGCGACGGCGACAAGTCTGACAGCATCGCCGACAATACCTTGGTGCTTTTCACCTCCGACAACGGCGGCACGCACACCGATAATCTACCACTGCGCGGCGTGAAGGGCATGCTCACCGAAGGCGGCATGCGTGTGCCATTGATCGCGAAATGGCCCAAGGTCATTCCCGCTAACTCCTCCACCGACCGCAAGGTCCACTGCCTCGACTATTACCCCACCTTTTTAGAACTCGCCGGCAACAAATGGACTCCTCCCACCGACGAGCACCCCTTGGATGGAGAATCCTTTGCGTCCGTCTTGGACGATCCATCGAAAGCCATGGCCCGCGGCCCTATCTTTTATCTCTTCCCCGGCTACATGGACAAACGTGCTCAGCCGAGCGTGGCAATCATCGATGAGGTGAAGGGCAAGCGCTACAAGCTCTTCTACTTCTACGAAGCTGATGCCTTCGAACTCTACTGCCTCAATGACGACCAAGGTGAGGCCAAGAATCTGGCAGAAACCCATCCTGACATCGCCAAACAGCTCTCGAATAAAATCACTGCTTGGTTGGCGCAGGATCATCCGACCTGGAAACCCAAGCTGCCGGTTTCCAAAAAGACCAACAAACCGACCGCCCCGCGCCAACTTTGAGCATCAGTCCTTGGGCACCTTGGCCAGAGCCGACCTCAGCCCATCTAGAGTGATGGGTTTGGCGAGGAAGCCGTTCATTCCGGAAATCGCCGCGCCGACCTGATCATCATCCATCACTCCACCGGTCAGGGCGATGATCCAAGGCTGGTTGGAATCACCACTCTCCTGGCGAATCTTCCGGGTGGCTTCGCGGCCGTCCATCTTGGGCATCTGAACATCCATCAGGATCACATCAGGGCGCTGCTCACGCCAGACGCTGGTGGCTTCTTCTCCATCTTCGGCATAACTCGGTTTAATGCCCAAGCGTTCCAGCATTAGCCCAACCACCTTGCGGTTGACTTCGACATCCTCGGCAACGAGCACCTTTAGGCCGGCGGGGATGTCGGCAATTACGGATTCTCCCTCGGCCGGTGTTTCTGGATCGGGGGCCGCGTGCGCCATAGGCAGAAGGAACTGGAAGGTGCTCCCCTCACCAAGCTTGCTGAACGCCTCGATACCACCGCCCATCATTTCTGCCAGATGGCGGGAGATCACCAAACCAAGGCCGGTGCCACCCGCAGCGCGGTTGAGGCCGGAATCTAATTGGGAAAAGGGCACAAACAAATCCTTCAACTTATCATTGGGAATTCCGATACCCGTGTCTTCGACACGGATATTGGCCATCTCCCCATCTTCATGACAGCTGGCCACAAGATGCACGCCTCCCCTCTCGGTGAACTTGATTGCGTTACTAATGAGATTGCCGAGGACTTGTGCCGCGCGTGTCGGATCCACCTGCACGTATTTCGGCGCATCCTCCCGGCAATCGACTTCGATGCTCAGACCCTTCTTCTCGGCGGCGCCACGATAGAGCCCGGCAGCCTCTTGCAGCAGAGCCTCCAGATCCACCGGCTCGCTGTGCACCGACATCGCACCAGCATCGATCTTGGAAAAATCGAGAATGTCGTTGAGCATCACTAGGAGCAGCTCACCTGAATGGCGAATGGCCTCGACCTGTTCACGCTGTCCGCTCTGGAGCTCACTCTTCGAAAGCAACTCAGCCATACCGAGCACGCCATTGAGGGGCGTGCGAATTTCATGGCTCATGGTGGCGAGGAAGGTGCTTTTCGCCTGCTCTCCGGCACGGGCCGCTCGTTCACCCATCTGCGCCTCCTGCTGAGCCTCCAGAAGCCTAGATTCACGATCCATCAACCTGGTATCGGCGCGCCACCGAAACAAACCAATGATGGAGGAGCCAATGACACACCCGGCGGCGGCAAGTAGCGCGGCCATGTTGACGGGTTTGCGGCGATCCGCCAGCTGACCCATGGAAATGTCGACACCGAAGACACCGACCACCTGATCCTGCGCATTACGAAAGGGCGCGAACGCACTGATGAAGGTCCCCCATTTATCCGTGTATGGTTCATGAACAACAATGGTCCTGCCACTTGTCCAAGCGTCATAGACTTCCTGTGGCGCGTCGTCGTAGAGTGACCCGGGAGGCTCGAGTTCGGTATCGTCCCCCTCATTCTGATAGAAGGCAGTGCTGTCCAGAATGAAGGCGGGGGTTCCATCGACCATGGACAGGGTGTAAGCGTAGTAGATGTCAGGCACCTCGTAACGTAGCTTCACCAAAGGGTCGCAAAGGCGTGCGTATTCATCACTTCCCGGTTGGGCCACGCTATAATCGGACGTAAGGGCCTCGTGACCTTCGACATCAATTCGGCCGATGGTCGTGACGGCAATGTCTTCGAGGTGCTTCCGCATACCTGCCATCAGCGCGCGGTCCGCCAGAGCATATACAATCCACAGGCCGATTCCGGAAACCAGCATGCACAGCAAGGACGTGCGCAGCCCTGCCCAGACCGGAGATCTGGAGCCTTTCCCGGTGACCTGAGCTGGAATGGACTGGCTGATAGATGACTGTCACACAGGTCGCGGATTTGCGCAACCCGGAGAACACCACTAGTCCTTTCTCAAGGCATAAAATCCCTGACCGTATGGAATCGCAGCCGCCTGCTGTGGTTGTCGTGATAAAAGAAGATCATGCTGCGGGCCTTCTTGTTGGCCGGCCAGGTGCTGCTAAAGAACTCCTTGGCCTCAGCAGTGGCGTTTTTGAAGAAAAACTGGGTGAACACCTTTTCCATCTCGCCCTCACCGCGCTTGATGAGCTCCCCAGGCTTGACCACCGCATGCTTGCCGGGCTCGAGCATGAACTTGTTCCCACCAAGGATGCCGGCAATGTCCACCTTAGCAGCATTCATGAAAAAGAACTCCCCGCCCGCGAAATTGTCAGCGCTGTTGTCCATGGGCATGACCTGCAGACCATCTTCATTCTTCTTGCCTTTGCGAATCAACAGGATGAGTTGATCTTTCGAAGCAATCGAGGGCGCGGCCCCATACTCCTTGTAGATCGGCTTTTGCTCCTCATTCAGCTCCACCTTGCCAACAGACCATTTGCTAAGGCGCGGAACCTGGTAGGCCGGGGAAAGCGAATTGGAGGGAGCCTTCACTTCGATTACCTTTCCGCCTCCGATCTGCAACTGCACCGGCTCTGGCCTCACGCTCTTGGGAAACGACAGGAAGCGCACAGTCACCATCTCCTTCTCCTGCCCACTGGAGGGCAAAGAGGCACCCACAAGCAGAAGGGCAAGCGACAGCAATGGCAATTTCATGATGACAACTCGGGTTGACTAAACTTCCGACGCATTGAGCCAACGGAAGCTAGTAATCTGGAATCTGCGACCAAAGCGCTTGTTGGCTTCGGACTGCAGATCATTCCACTTCACATGGTTCTCATCCTGGCTGTCGAGATAATCCGGCAGGCGTTGCACCACGGCCTCGCACCAGGCGCGAGCTTCGACCCGGCCATTGGCATCCAAGGAATCTCCATAGGCACGAATGGTGAACGTATCACCACGTGGTGTGAGCTGGGCGGCAAAGTTGCGCAAGACATCGGCCTGATCCACATAGGCGGCACTGCCGTATGCAGCCGGGCCAGTTGCAGCATCCGGGAAAGCAAAACCGACATCGGACACATCGGAGTCAAGGCCTCGGATCATCTGGCGAAAGCTCTTGTTGATGGTCACTTCCGGACCGGCATCGTCTGAGCCATCGTAGTCCAGTGCGGCTTGCAGAGCGCCTTTCAATGCCATGTCATCGGTGTTGTTGGAGTCCAGACGGCGGTTGATGAATTCCGAGAGTGAAAGGAAAGGGCCGCGCTTCTTCACTTCGCGCACCATGGCTTGAGCAAGCGCATCGATTTCCTCATCGCTGATCACACGAGCACCCTTCCATTGTCCTGGAGCAGCCGGGTTGTCGGCGTCTCCACTCTCGATAGGCTGACCCGTGGGAAGTGTTCCCATGCCTACGGGAACCTTGCCATCCGTGTTCGCAATCAGCGGCACATTTCCACCATCGAGGTAGGCGATTGGCTTATCCTTGAGGCTGGAAAAGAGAATCTTCCAAGCTTCGATCGAAGTGGAGTTCACATTGAAGGGCCCTTCTACCATGAGGTGAGACGCCACCTTGTCTGCGAGGCCATCGTTAACATTGCTTTGCTGATCGAAGAGATCGTCCAATCGGTCGGAGTCCATGTCCGCGAGGTGGGAGATGAAGCGCCGGTTGGGGAGCTTACCACCATCCAAGAAGAAGTCTTGTGCCACTTGCTTGGCGGTGAGGCCCTCTCCGTCAAAGATACCGATGGATGCAGACTGTGGAGTGATGGAAGAGAAGAAGTACTCGTCCCACAGGGCCTTGTTGGCGAGATAGGAGTGATCGGCAAAAGTGACGTTGCGCTCGCCATCATCCATGTCGTACGTGCGCTTCCACTGCAGGTCATAGGCAGCACCCGCCTCGAGATTAGGGTTTGCGTAGGAATTGCCGATGGCCTGAAGCACGTGTGGGAAAAGCCCGCCCTGGCCATGGGCGGTGACGCGTTGGAAACCGAGCGTGGGAGTTGGATTATCCACCGCACCCTTATCAACCGAACTGCCGTTGCCTTCCATGATGCTTTTACCGGTGAAGCCTTCACCTGAGGGAGCCTCGCTAGCGAGGGAGAACCCCCCTAGTCGAGCATGACTTAGGGCGGCAATGGAGATGGGTGGAGCGACGGGAATTTCCTGCTGCACGATGTGAGTGGTGCCGGACTCACTGGAATACCCGCCGCCGTAGTAGCCATTACCCGACTGACTTTCCTGAACCAAGGCCTCGAGCACCGAGTTCATCTCATCCACCCACCAGTTCCAGCCGTGATTGTAGGGAGCAAAGGCATCCGTGCTGTCGATAACCGTCGGCTGGAAAGGACTGGAGTGGAGGAAGGGACGACTGCGGAATTTGCGGCCACCAGCCAGACCACCATTAGCAAGTTCATTGGTCTCGCAACCCGCCATCATGGCGAATTGCACGAAGGGCCAGGATTCACCGGCCTCTGTTGCCGCAGCGATACCGGCCACCGGAATGGGCTCCATGACAATCGAAGCCGTTTCGCCTGGCATGCCTTGACTCAACAATTCCTGATTGAACGGGATGGTCGCTGGAGCCTTGGATCCACCAACACCTGCGCCGAAACGAGACACTAGGCTCTGATGACGCAAATTGAGGAAGCCGTAGCCTTTGTAAGAACGGTCTCCTTGGGCAGAGTAGTTGCGCTGGGCCATGTAGAAAGAGAGCGAGGATCCGGTCGGAGAGCCCGCCCGACTGCAGTATTTTTTTTCGTTTTCAGCAAAAATGGTGAAGGCCAATTCATCCCCAGGCGCCATGGCTAAACTAAATCGCTTAAGCCCCGCAGGTGTCAGCTCATTGACAATGTTGAAATGCTCTTCTCTAACCCGGTTGTATCTAGCATCCGTTGGGGTCGAATGCCTGAACGTGAAGTAGCCTTCAGGATTCCAGCCAGCAGTGGCATCCACCAGATTTTTGGGGGAACCCATGTTTTGGTTGTCGTGATACGCCTTACCAACATCGTAATACATTTCTCCACTGAGATTATATGGCAGCGAAAACACTCTCACCTCACCCGGCTGGAATACAATGGGCTGAGTTCTGGCGAAATTGAGCCTCACAATCTCCGCCCTGCCCTCGGAGGTGCCCTTACTTTGGGAGGAGCCCATAGTCGCGAAATGGAGACTGAGATCCCGGGTTGTGTAACTACTGCCATCCGCCTTCTGCTTCTCACACCGGATGAAAAAGGCCGGCGGCTTGACGATGAGCTGCTGGGACTTTTCCTCTCCACCCTCCATCACCAACGGCACGTTGTAGGGATTCCAGAGGGTGATGGCCGGCATCACGGCCAGCCTCAATTTGTAGAGATCGGTCAAGGGGATGCGCGCATTGACCAAGGTTCCCAGATCATTGGTGCGGGTCCGATCTGCCTGTGTGATGTCTTCCTTCACGAGGCTCAGCAGGAACTGCACCTTGATGGGTATGGGGTTGCGGTAGAGAGCAGTGTATTCGCGTTTGAAGGTGGTGTTGAAGTTGGCCGGCGTTCCGAAATCAGGAGTCGTCACCTGGATGGCATCCGGCAAGGCGCTCGAGCCGTATTGGATGCCTCCCTTGCGGCTCTGATCATAAAGTTGATAGAAGGCAGCCAGATCCTGAAGCGGCACACATTCCTGCGGCGTGTCCGATAAGGTGGGATAGGCGCTGGTATTGTTGGCCCATGCATCCTTCACGTTGAACTTGTAGAGCATGAACTCATCGGCTTGCTCGGCAGGATTGATGGATCGTTCGAGCAAGGTTGAGAGATCGCGTTTCAACCCCCCTTCGCGCACATCGGCCAGAACGCCCAGAGACTGGGTGGTGATGGCGTGGAAGTTGGCCTTCGATGGTGCACCGTCAACTCCATCAACCAAATCCAAGGTCTGCAGCGACGCAACCCCGTGCAATTGGTTCTCATTGGTGATGTCTTCCAGTCCCTGGGTGGTTTTGGTTCCGGTCGAACCGGGAGCCTGGCTGCGGAACAACTGTTCTGCTGCGGTCAGGTTTTCACCCGAACGATAACGATCGGCCATGATGGTCGCCTTCTGGCTGTTATCGCCAACCCACCACCCATAACGACCACTTTGCTTGCTGCGACTGTTCGCCTGCTCAACCGGGAGTAGTGAGGCATGTACAAATTGATCCGTTGGAACACTTTCTCCCAAAGACCCTTCGCCAACCAGAATCACGGCGTCCTGATTCCCATTCGGCATCGAACTGGCATCGAGAGTCAAAGCCTGCCCCGACTCAATCAAGGAAGCATTGTCTTCATCCAGAGATACCAGCCACTCGCGAAAGTGATCGCGCCGATTGGAGGCATAAGTCGGGCGCATGCTGGTATTTGTCGGGTCGTCAGCCCCGCCGCTGAAGATGGTACTGTGATCACTGGGCCCGTCTGGACTGTCCCCAGCATTGCCACCTGCGCGCCATGAGTTCCAGGCACCAAGCCAATGCGGGTTGGCTACAGCGGAAGACGAAAGAATGGAAGCATTGGCCGATATCCGTTGATCGGGGCCGAGTTGCATCTGGAGTTTGTCGATGGCCATCATCAAGGCCATGCGAGCATTGGATCGAGCGCGTTGTTCGGCGGAATTGATGCTCGTGCTTTTGGCCGACACACTGGCCAGGCTCAGCAAGCCGACAGCTACCACCACCATCAGCACCAACATGGCGATAGTCACCACGAGCGCAAAACCGTGATCCTTGCCCGGAGCAGGAATACGGGTTGTGGTAGAACAAGAAGGAGTCTTCATTGGCAGCAGATGGATGGAGTCGGGAATTCGGCAATCTAGCAGATAGCTAATCATGCGCTGCGCCTTAAGCGCAATTCGATATACAAAGTATATTCAACCTCGGACCACTGCCACGATTTAGCCCATCATCTACCATGACCCAAAAGAACACGGCCAAAACCGCCTGAATCCTTTGCATTCCGGGGTTGAATCGGATGGCTTCGATTCAGCCGGGCTCATTGAAGGCCTCAAACACCAGGCCGAAAGTCTGCTTCTCATCGCTTAAAGTCAGTTGGCTGCCATTGATCTCCCAACGACTAATAGACTCCAGCTTTTCGAAATATCGCCTCTCGGAAGCCATGTCCTCAGCTGGCCCGGCCATCTTGGTGCTAGCGACCGGACCGAAGGCAATTTGATCACCCTTGATGTTCGCTTTTGAAGTGTAACGATTCACCCCACCATGACCGGTGACCGCGTTGTCATCACTGATCTTAAAGGTGATGTTGACTTCATTATATGCGGTGAAGGTGATGCCACCTTCATGGACTGTCTCTAAGCCGTGCAACCTCCACGGCTGGCCTTTCAACTCGCGAACTACTTTGGCCACCTTGGTTTTGTAGCGCAGTTGGTTCTTCTCCGTTCCATCGGACAGGATGAGCGTTTCATCCACGACGCTCCATTGAGTGACCTTGCTAAGAAGACGGAAGTAAGTCTGCTCCATCATCAGGATTTCACGTGGGCCTCCCATTTCTGTTCCCATCAATTCGCCGAGCTGCAATGCACCATCGGCCTTGGCCGAGTATTTGCCATCAAAACCATTCACCCCGCCATTGCCGCTGACTTTGCCATCTTTGGCAAAACGGATGGTCGGTAGATATTCCGAATTGTTGGTGATCTCGCCCTTGTCGGTCCAGGCAACCAGATTCCATGACGTTTCCGTGATGAGCTGCTTTGGGGCCTGGCCGCTGCAAGCCATCGTCAAGGCGGCGAAGGCAAGAGCACAAGTGAAGCTTGAGATGGGTTTCATGGGTCTGATGTTGGATTGTAATCGTCGTCTCAAGGAGTATGTCAAAGCTGCTTGAGGCTCACGTGCAGTTTCTTGGACGCCGCTAGATCCACTCCCTTGGTTTCGAGGCGGGAAATCACGCGCCAGCGTTTGCGCCCACCCATTACCGAGGCCACGGCGCCCACTCCCTTCATGACGGCCTTGGCGGCTTCACTCTCCATCTCATCTCCCGCACTTTGGATGGCCTGACCGAAAGTCATGGCTTGGTGCTCGCTTGGAGCATTGAGTTCGAAATCCACACTTTGTCGCAATCCGGCATGCAGGGGTTCGTTGACCAGCACATCCATCTCATCACGGTAAAACTCATCCCAATACTCACGATCGTTCGAGCTGCTGCCGGAGCGGCGACGCCTGAGGCGCTCACCGATGAGTGCGATGTAGAGCCGGTCGGCATGAATGGCCTTCTTGGTGTGTAACTGCAGTTGTCCGGAAATGGTCTGGCCGGAAACCACACTCTTTTGCGCCAATTCCAGTTTCAAGCTGCCCTTGAGGACGCGAAGAAAGAAATAAGCTCCGACCACGAGAACGATGGCGCCCCCGATCCCACCCATGATCATGGCGGTCTGCGTGTTGCCCTTTTGCATCTGCGTATAGGCCATGTAGCCCAGCACGCCCACGATCAGGAGCGCAGAGATCCATGTGTTGGAAGTGATTCTCATCGTGCGCCTCCTCGCTCTAACTTTTTCATGGCTGGATCATTTCGCATTGCAATCATCCATGCCATTAGAAAGCGAAAGATGCTTTGTATCCGAGACGATCTAACGGCCGTTGCGGACATGAAAACGATGATCTGAATTCAGAGGCTGCGCCTGCGACGCAGCAGCAGCAGGATGCCCAAGCCGCCCAGCAAAGTCACACTGGGCTCGGGGATGGATGAGGAAATCACCAAATCATCGATATAAACACGGTGACCAGTATTACTCGCCATCGCGCCGATCCTGAAAGTCACATTGTCCGTGAAAGCCAGCACATTCGCACTCGACCTGAAGTCCCAGGCACTAGGTTCGGAGAATACGGGCGCACTTCCAGGAGTCAGGGCAATCGACGAGCTGCGCATATCACCGTTCACACCTGCCACGCCGCCAGGGCCGTTATCGACCACGTCCCACTCCCCGAGTAAAATCCAGTTGGCGCCGCCATCAACACTGTATTCCACGTTAGGCTTTCTCGTCGATGATCCACTCTCAAATATGTCATTGAAGCTGATGGTGACGTCAGTGAATCCGCCCGAGACCAGAGCCAAGGAACTCGTAAGCTCCATATAGGAGGGTCCGAGATCAGAGCCAGCCGGCCCAGTCAATACGATCGCGCCGTTGCCGTTTGAAGCGTAATTTGTGTCAGGCACGCCTGCGTAAGTATAATGGGTGGCACGGAGTCCATCTGCACTCCAGTTTCCGAAACCGGACTCGAAATCATCGGATACCAATACGGTCGCCGCGCTGAGTGACGCTACAGCCGCAAACAAACATGCTATTGCTGTGATGGCAGAGGGAGGGGTTCTCATGACTTGTCTTGATTTGCCTCCATCCAAGAGGTCAGTCGTTAGACTCTCAAACAAATGCCATGCCCCCAGCCGTTACCCAAAAGGGCAAGGTTTTGCGTCTGCATCAGCGCTCAACCGGATCGGACCATATCGTGGTGTATTTCGGCGCTTCTGCCTCAGAAAACCAACACATGATCCCGATACGCGCGGGTAAGTCGGCTCCATCCAGAGCTTCGGTGAACACCGTCGATTGGCCCGCATCGAGGGAGAATTCCCTGAAATCGGCATTCCCCAGGATGTGCGGGCCATCCCATTGGCCGTCCCTTCGAACCTGCGTATCGGTCTTCGGACTGCCATCTGGAAAGGTGTAGTAGCTGAGTTTCTCTTTGCCAGGATTGATGAGGCGGAAGGTGGCGATGTAATTGCCGTCCGCATCCCGCTTAAGCTGCTCCATCTTGATGACGACTTTAATTTCAGTGTTGTAGGCCTTGGGAATGGCTTCTGTCTTTGGCTGCACGCGCTCCTCAGCCTGATGTGCACATTCGGCCGCAGGCACTTGGTCTTGCGCTTGAGCGGCAACCAAACAGCTGAATACGTAGAAAATTGCGATGGATGAAATGTTCATGATCGGGCTTGGTGAAATCCTCATGTAGCGTTCTCAATCTTGTGGATCACCCCTTCGAGATATTTGATCTCCTTTTGGATCTCGCGGTAGCTCTTGTCGGCATTACCGGTCTCGCCCTTCTTTTCATTTTTCTTCACCTTCTTTTCGTACATCCGCAGACCACCCTGCTTGCGTGCCAGAAATCGCTTCAGGCCAGGCAGGGCGACTTTGGCGTCCGCGCCATAATCCTTCAGAGGCTCGATGAACTCCTTGGGCATGCTGCCTTTGTCCCAGGCCATGAGGAACTTGTTGCAGAGCTCGGGCACGAGTGGGTCGTGCACTGCAGAGAGCAGCTTGATGCCGTCCGCGCGGACCCCGATGCCGCCTCCCACACGGCTGGGCGCGCGGTGGCGGACGGCCTCCACCACATCTTCGCGCATCATG
>CAZIPY010000136.1:0-7888 GCA_964541125.1 uncultured Luteolibacter sp.
CGCCTGAGGAAATCGCCGAGGAAATCCACCTTCCCGTGGAGCGTGTGCGAGCCGTGCTCAAAATGGCCCAACAACCGATCTCCCTGCAGGCACCCGTGGGTGACTCCGACGACACCTCATTCGGTGACTTCATCGAAGACAAGGCTGCCGACAACCCGATGGAGGAAGCCGGTTTCTCGATGCTCAAGGACAAGATCAAGGACGTGCTTGATACCCTCACCGAGCGTGAACGCGAAGTGCTCGAGCAACGCTTCGGCCTCAAGGACGGCTACAGCCGCACCCTCGAGGAAGTCGGCCGCCAGTTCCAGGTGACCCGCGAACGGATCCGTCAGATCGAAGCCAAGGCCCTGCGCAAGATGCGTCACCCCACCCGCATCCGCAAGCTGGAGGGCTTCATTGAACTGCCAGGTCTCTAATCGGCATTGGGGGCGATGAAGATCCCGCATCTCACGCCCTTCATTCCGAAGTGGCTCGAAGAGCGCCCCAAGCTCAACGAGTTCATCTTCTTCGGCTTCAAGCAAGCGTGGGCCTGTATCTTTGCCGGCCTTCTGCTCGCCGCAATCATCGCGACGGGCCTGTGGTATCCTGATTGGGGTCTGTCGCGTTACGACTTCCTGTTCATCATCGCCGTCGGCATTCAACTGCTGTTGCTGATCTTCCGACTCGAAAGCTGGCGAGAGGGCTGTGTGATCCTGCTCTTTCATGCCATGGCAACCGCCATGGAACTGTTCAAGACTTCGGCAGAAATCGGTTCTTGGAGTTATCCAGAGGATTCCGTCATTCGCTGGAGCAGTGTCCCTCTCTTCGCCGGTTTCATGTATTCGGCGGTGGGCTCCTACATGGCGAGAGCGTGGCGGATCTTCAACTTCCGCTTCAGCAACTTCCCTCCCCTCTGGCTGGCCGGCACCTTGGCCATTCTCGCTTACGCCAACTTTTTCACCCATCACTACCTACCCGACATCCGCTGGGGGCTGATCGCGGTGGGTGCGCTGGCCTTCGCCCGCACCGAGATCCACTTCACCCCCAAGAATTATACCCTGAGCATGAATATGCTGTTGGGCTTCGTGCTGGTGGCCCTCTTCATCTACCTCGCTGAAAACATCGGCACCTTTGCTCGCGCGTGGCAGTATCCGAACCAGTCGGAGGGCTGGAAACTGGTGCACTTCTCCAAGTTCACCGCTTGGTACCTGCTAATGCAGCTGTCATTCATCCTGATCTACGCTCTACGAAAACTGGAGGATCGTTTAGCGAGGCGCATCTCCGCCACTTGACACTCCGCAATCCCAACCCCAGCTTTCCAGCCCCATGGATCCCGTCGCTGAATTCACCACTATCGAGTCGATCTTTGTGCGCGAGCGCAATGCTCTGCTCATCCGTGGCCAGTTCACGCCGATCTATACGGACTACTACCTACATCTGATGCAGCACGGAATCCGTCATGGGGAAGAGCTCGACTCCATGGTCAAGGATCAGCTGGCGATGCTCACCCTGCATCTGGTCGCCCGCCCTTGGGCTGAAACCGTTGCCTGGACCACCAACCTCCGCGCTCCCCGCCTCAACCTCTTCGTCACTGGCGGCTCCACCCAGGAATTCATCACCGGACGCCTCTTCACCGAGGACGTACGCGAGCCAGACCGCAACCTGTTCTACGCCCAGACCACCGCTCCCAGCCTACCCGAGCCACGCACCTCCACGATGGAAGTCGAGGGCAAGGACCCAGTCGAATGGGTCCAGCAATACTACAGCCAGTCCGAACAGCGCCCGGCGCGCGCCTTTCGTTTGGAGGACGAGCACTTTGCGATGGTCGCCGCCCAACCGGACTGTGACCTAGAGTGGCTCGAGAGCCTCGATGTGAACGCAGTGAACGCCATCACCGACACTGAGAAGACCAAGGTTCTGGAGACCCGCAAATTCAAGTTCGACTGTGGCTGCACTCTGGAGCGGGTCCTGCCGGCTCTCGGCGGCTGGAAAGACCGACCTGAGGAACTCTTCGGTGAGGCCGACCAAATCTCCATTCAATGCCCTCGCTGCGCGGCAAAATACACCGTGACCCGCGACATGCTGGACTAGGGCGTGAGGCGACCCTACAATCCAGCCCATGGATACCTACCTCGGTCTGCTGCGCGACGTCCTCGAAAACGGTGAAGAACGCTCCGACCGGACGGGCACCGGAACCCTCTCCGTCTTCGGTCGCCAGGCCCGCTACGATCTACGCCAGGGCTTTCCCTGCCTGACCACCAAGAAACTCCACTTGCGATCCATCATCCACGAGCTGCTGTGGTTCCTGAAGGGCGAAACCAACATCGCCTACCTGAAGGAAAATGGAGTTACCATCTGGGACGAATGGGCAGATGAAGAAGGCAATCTGGGTCCGGTCTACGGCAAGCAATGGCGTTCCTGGCCCAGCCCGGAAGGTCACACCATCGACCAAATCAAGCTCCTCATCGACGGCCTCAAAGGCAACCCCCACTCGCGTCGTCACATTGTCTCCGCCTGGAATGTGGGCGAGGTTGAAAACATGGCCCTGCCCCCCTGCCACCTGCTGTTCCAGTTCTACGTCCATGAGCCCGTGGATGGCGGCAAACCTGGACTCTCCTGCCAACTTTACCAGCGCAGTGCGGACCTCTTCCTCGGTGTGCCCTTCAACATCGCCTCCTACGCCCTGCTGACCATGATGGCCGCCCAAGTCTGCGGCTACGAAGCCCGTGACTTCGTCCACACCTTCGGCGACCTCCACCTCTACTCCAACCACCTCGAGCAGGCCGAGCTCCAGCTCTCACGCGAGCCTCGGCCCCTGCCAACCATGTGGATCAACCCGGAGATCACCGAGATTGACGGCTTCAGCTTCGAGGACTTCAAGCTCGAGAACTACGATCCCCACCCGCACATCAAGGCCCCGGTGGCGGTCTAGGCGGTTTCTACATCAACGCCCATCGGCCAAGCGCTCGGCGAGCATCTCGGGCAGGCCCGCATCCAAAATCTTCTTCTGGGCCGTCTCGATGTCGTATTCGAGGCGTCGGAAAGTCACCAACTGGCTTTCCATGTCGAAGAGCACGTAGCTCGCACGCCAGTCGCCGTCACGTGGCTGGCCGACCGATCCGATATTGATGAAGTACTTGCAGCCCTCCTCAATGACCACCGAGTCGGCAGCGACCTCTTGCACCCGGTCTGCCTTGACGTAAACGCGAGGCACGTGGGTGTGGCCATGGAAACCGATCTGGGTGAACTGGTAGGAGAAGTTGGCCATCGCATCGAAGCGGTTGGTCACATAATTCCAGTTCGAAGGTTGATCGAGGGTGCTGTGAACCACAGTAAAATCTTCAACCTGGCGCACCATGCGGAGACGGCGAAGCCAGTCGCGCTGCTCATCGTCGAGCTGATTGCGAGTCCATTCGAGGGCGGCAGCGGCCACCGGGTTCATGGTCTCGAGTGAATGACTACCGGAGGCATCCTCGTCGTGGTTTCCCTTCACCGTGGGACATCCCATTTCACGCACCTTTTCCAAGCATTCCACGGGGTCAGCATTGTATCCCACCACGTCGCCGAGGCAGACGTAGTCGGTGGCTCCTTGATTATGCGCGTCCTCCAGCACGGTATTGAGTGCTTCGAGGTTGGCGTGAATGTCACCAAAGAGGGCGATGCGCATGCAGAGGGGGAAGGGGTTGAAGGCGAATGTTTGGGGCTACGGGCATTGCTGTCCAGACCAAAGGTTCCGAGTTCAGAAGGCCAATACCAGGTAACTACGGGCCATTTTTGAACCAATCATCCAGACTTGGAGGCGGCGGTGGTGGTTTAGCCAGAATGCTTTCCAGCATGGGAACACCAAGCAGGTTCTCCATGCGAGCCAAACCCTCAGCCACTCCATCCATGGGATAACCTTCCCGGGTGCGCTCCCAATGCAGTTTGAGAGCCTTGTAGGCCGTCTTCGGGTCACCGAAGATCTCAAGGGCCAGCTTCTCCACGTCCCGCCCAGGATCCGCATGACATTCCAATGCGTAGAGGAGAACTTTCAGGGTGGGCCTGTGATGGCTAGGATCCGCATAAAGCGAGCGCGCAAGCTGGAGGCTTTCCTCCTCTTTACCCGCGACCCGTGCGAGGCAATAGAATTGGAAACGCCTCATTCGCTTGGGCGTAAGACTGCCCAACTCCGCAGCTCTGCCGTAGGACTCCGCCGCCAGCAGCATGCTTGCATCCCGGTCTTCGAAAGCCGGCAACTTGTTGGGGTCGCGCAGCATGTGAGCCAGGCTCGCATGGAGACTCCAGTCCTCGGGATTGTTCCTGATACTCAGCTCCAGAAAGTCTCTGCCACGGCGAACATAGGACCGCCAGTATGCACGCCGGCGGTGGCTAGAGATGCTGGAATCGTGAATATAATGCGAAGCCGCATTGTAACTCATGTGCCATGCTCCAGCTTCCCAATAGTAGCGCGTGCGCGGTGCAAAATCGACAATGGCGCCGTAAGTTTGGGAGAGCTCATCCCATCGTTGTTCACCAAACAGGGTATGAGCATGAAGGCTGAGAACCGTCGCAACCAAGGTTCGCATGCCACCGATGGCAGCTGCGTAAGTCGTCTGGTCGATTTTGTCGCGGGTGCTGATATCGAGTTGCTCACGATGCAGGCCGAGGTCGCGCAACTCCCCACTGATGGCATTCTCCATGGGCAGCCGAATGCCACCCATCACAAGAAGAGCGATCACCAGCACGTAATATTTTCGTCTGCGCACCATTTTTAAATCTCCTTGTCCGAAAATAGATACCAGGCCGCGAGGATGAAAAATGTACAGTAATAGAATGCCATTCCAATCAGCTTGAGCGTCACCATCAATGGCGTTTCTGGATTCTCAATGTAACCATCCGCCACGTTGAAAATCTGAAAATCGGGGATGATCAACGTGAAGATCAAGGCAATCAACTTGGTGAATAGGGTCTGCCCTGCATCACCGGATTGGAGATAGAAATCCCGGGCATAGGCCTGAAAGTGACCGATCGCAAACATCAGAAAGCCGACGATGGCCGTGAAGAGAGTGCTCGTGGAGAATGTCGAGACCAGCATGGCCAGCGAAGCGATCACGATGGCTTTGAGGAAAATGCTTAGCACGGCTGCCTGCAGCGCCCAACTTGGCCCTAGGGCTCGCGTTTCACTTTCGATCACGCGCAAAGACTCATCCGGGAATCCCATCTGTCGGGACATGGCCAGTTGTTCCGACACGACAATTTCCGTCCGGATACTGAGCACACCCACCATCAGCAGGTCCATGACCAGCAAGGTGAAGAAAAGTAAGCTGATGACTCCCAGGAGCTTGCCGACCAGGTAATCGAAGCGCGGAACGGGTTTTGCCAGAATCGTATAGAGGGTTCGATCCTCAACGTCCTTGGGCAACAGCAGAGCCGTGGCCACTACCGCCAACACATTGGCATAGATGAACATCGCACCAAATGACCAATTCTTGATTGAACGCAAGACGTTGACCCCGACCGATGCCGGACCTTCCAATTCTTGCAGGTCGAAGAAATTGGCCGCGATCGGCAGCAATGCAAAGGGCGCGAGAAAGTAAAACACCTTCATTCGCACCAACTGCGTGAAGGTGTTGACTGCGATGGTCGCGATCCGGGTGAAATGAGAACCCCGGCTGGGAGATAGTGAATCGGTGCTCATTTCTTGCGGTTGATTTCCTTGAGGAAGAGTCGTTCCAGGGTGGTCCTTGGCTTGCCGGTCTGAACCAGTTCTGCCGATTCGGTTTGATTGATCAATTTCTGAATGCCTGCCACGAGAGCCGCATCGGCGTTGCGGATCACAACCTCAGTCTGGTCTTCAATGGCAATGAGGTCCTCGAGTTTGCCTTCACGAATCATTTTACCTGCGAAGATGATGCCGACCTGATCGCAAACCTCCTGCACCTGCTCGAGCAGGTGCGAACAGAGGAAGACGGTGATGCCCTGATTCTTCAGTTTGAAAATCAGGTCGCGGATTTCGCGCGAGCCAACCGGGTCGACACCGGCTGTGGGTTCATCGAGAATCAGCAGTCGGGGCTGCTGGATCATGGCCTGGGCAAGACCAATGCGCTGGAGCATGCCTTTCGAATAACCTCCGACCCGTCGATCGTGGGCATCGGTGAGATCAACCAGTTCGAGCAATTCTTCAATCCGCTCTTTGAGGGCTTTGCCTCCCAAGCCACAGAGGCGGCCGTAAAACCGCAAGGTTTCAGCACCAGTCAGGTGTTTGTAGAAATAGGGATTCTCCGGCAGGAAGCCGACGTCTTGACGTGAGTCCACCTTGAGCGAATCCTTGCCGAAGATCTGACAACTACCGGAGGTGGGAGCGAGCAGACCGAGCAGGGCTTTCATCGTCGTCGACTTGCCCGAACCATTGGGCCCGATCAAACCGTAGACCTCACCGGGCATGATGCGCAGTGACACCTCATCGACGGCACGAAGAGGCTGACCACGCATCGTCGTCTTGAACTCCTTCACCAGATCGGTGATCTCAACAGCTGGAGTGGCATCTGCCATAAATCAGGGTTGAGATTGGACTTCTCTAGGACTTGAGGCAACGGAATTCAGGAGCTGGGGTCCTTCTTGGCCGGCTTGCTCTCCGACTTGCCCCCGGATCCGGAATCCGATTTGTGGCCACTGGGTGCTTTGTCCGCCTTGGCTCCCTCCTTGTAGGAGGACGAACGATAGTCGGTCTCGTAAAAGCCGGCGCCCTTGAAGATGATGCCGCCACCGGTGCCCAGCAGGCGCTTGACCGGTCCGTCGCAGTCCTCAAGCGGGCAATCCGTGAGCTTGGGATCATTCATGCTCTGAAACACCTCGAACTGGTGATCACAGGTCTCGCATTTGTAATCGTAATTGGGCACGAGGGGAAAATGCTGAAAAACTGAAAACTGAAAAGCTGAAATTTTCCCTGTTGAGCGCCTTTACTCCTATCATTTCAGCTTTTCAGCATTTCAGCTTTCAGCTTTTATTCTTCCATGCCAGCTCGTCCCAAGACCGTCTCCTCCATTTCGGTGGGTGATTTCTTCCAGGCCCACGCCGAGGCCCTGAGCATGGTGCTTCTCAGCAAGCAGGTCGGATTTGACCGCCCCATCAGCGAATCCGCCATGAACCGCCCGGGTCTGGCCCTGGCGGGCTTCTACACCTATTTCGCCCGCAAACGGGTGCAGGTCATCGGCAACTCCGAACTCTCCTCCCTCCGCAAACTGCCCGAGGAAAAGCGCAAGGAACGCTTCACCACCCTCTGCCAGCGCCGCATCCCCTGCATCGTCATGGCCCGCGGCTCCAAGCTGGATGACACCATGATGGCAATCGCTCACGAATGCGGTATCCCCGTGTTCGGCACCTCGATGGTGACCATGAATTTCCTCAATGTGGCGACCATCCGTCTGGAGCACGATTTCGCGCCCAGCGTCACCCTTCACGGCTGCATGATGGACATGCGCGGGGTCGGCGTGATGATCATGGGCAAGAGCGGCTCGGGCAAATCCGAGACCGCCATTGGCCTGCTTGAACGAGGCGCCTCGCTGGTGGCCGATGACATGGTCCGCGTGAAGTATGTCGGTGGCGATCTGGTCGCCAGCTCCCCCGCCCTCTCGCGCGGCTACATGGAGATCCGCGGCATCGGCATCATCAACGTCGCCAACCTCTACGGCCTCGCCTCCATTCGGCCGGACAAGCGGCTTGATCTGGTGATTACCCTCATGCCTCATGCCGACCTCAACGAGGTCGACCGCATCGGCCTCAAGCAGAAGACCTACGAAATTCTCGGCCAACAAGTGGCCCATGTGGAAGTTCCAGTGGCTCCAGGCCGCGACACCGCCCGCTTGGTCACCATCGCTGCCCTCGACCAGCAGCTGCGCCGCCTCGGCTACAACATGGCCGATGAATTCAA
>CAZIPY010000137.1:0-2820 GCA_964541125.1 uncultured Luteolibacter sp.
CGCGCCTGAAGAAGGAGCTCGGTATCGAAAGGATGCCCTTCGTCGTCGGCCGCATCAACGATGTCGGACTCCACGGCGATGAGAAACGCAAGGCGGCATGGACGCGCATGCGCAAGGTTCAGCAAAAGCTCGGCGACGATGATCCTCTCGGCGCCTGGATCGATACCGATGACTTCATCACCGAGGACCACAAGCACGCCAAGGGCAACATCCACTACCTCGGAGAGATGCCCGTGAAGCTTGGCCAGCGCTTTGGTGAAGCCGCATTGAAGCAGCTAGCAAACACACCATAGAACTTGCTCACTCCTCGTCCTGCGACTTGCGCTTCACGATATAAGCTGGACGGTTCTTCACCTCGTCGTAAATGCGCGCGACGTATTCACCGACCAATGCCACGGCGAGTAGAATAAGTCCGCCAAGGCCGCTGACCAGAATCACCAAAGTAGTGAAACCGGTGAAGGCAATCTCATGCCCCATCAAGCGCTTCACCATGAAGTAGAAGGCGAGCATGAATGCCAATGCGGCAGTAATCAGCCCGATGACGCCCAACAGGCGAATCGGCTTGTATGAGAAGCTCAACACGCCATCGATGGCGTACTTTACCAAATGCTTGAAGGTCTGCTTGGGGTCGCCAGCCGCACGGTCATCGCGAGCGTAGTCCACATAGGCTTGCTTGAAGCCAACCCAGCTATAGAGGCCAGGCAGGAAGCGGTTGCGCTCAGGCAGTTTGCGAACTTCATCGATGGCCCTGCGGTCGAGCAAAGAGAACACACCGATGTTGGGCGGAATGGGAAAGTCGATGGCGTAGCGGAAGAACTTATGGAAGAGATCGAAGCCCAAGCGGCGCACGCCACTCTCCGAGCGTTGGGTGCGGCGCGCAAAGACCACTTCGTTGCCGTCCTGCCAGGACTCGACCAGCTCGGGGATGAGTGATGGTGGATCCTGCATGTCGGCATCCATCACCACGACGGCATCACCTCGCGCGTGAGCAATGGCAGCGGTCACGGCAGCTTGGTGGCCGAAGTTGCGTGAGAGATCGACCCACTCAATCTGGGGAATGTCCTTCTTGTGCTCTTGGATCAGCTCGAGTGAACGATCGCGCGAGCCGTCATTGACGAGGACCAACTCCCAGCTGAGCTCCTGTTTGCCCATCACTTCGGACACAGCCTTGATGAAGTCAGCGATGCCGCTCTCTTCATTGTAGACCGGGGCAACGATGCTGATGGTGGGAGTGGTCACGAACCCGGTTTTAGGACTTGGGAGGGATGACGGCAATGCCATAACGCCCCTGCAGTCCGTCGCTCTTGCGCGGCCAAGGCACCAGCAGGTCTTCCTGTTCGATCATTTGTGGATAGCGCTCGCGCAAATCGGGGAACACCTCGTCCAAACTGCGAGTCTTGTCGCTGTCGGCAAATCGAGACTTCAACCACAGCACGATGGCGCCCTGTTCGTGTACCTGTTCCTCAGTAAGATAGGCGGATCGCTCGAGCTTGCCGCGGATCATCACCGCCGCCTCATCCTCGCCATAGTGGTTGACGATGCCGCCGTAGAACTCGTGTCCGATGACATAGACGAGTGGGCGATCAAACTGGTCGTGCCAATGCTTCTCCACCGCTACTGCCAATGCCTTGCCGGGGTGGGTCACGCGGTGGGGCTTTTTGCGAATCTGCGGACCGAGGCCGTAGGTCACCGCATAGGCCGTCACGAAGAGGAAGGACATGATGGCGATGGTCGTCACCACGGTTCTCGGAATGCGTTCGAGCCCACAACGAGGAACCAGCCACAAGCCGATGGCCAAGGGCATGGGAGCTGCCCACATGGTGACGGGCGCCATGCCAATGGCCAAAGAAAGCAAAGCCAGAGCACCGTAGCAGCCCAGTGCCAACATCATCGTGCCGGCAGGTGCTGCCTCTCCCCTACCCTTTCGGCGACCGATGAGAGCTACGATGATCACGGGCAGCAAGATGGCGCTCTGCATCAGGATGAATTCGAGCGGATTCCATAGATGGTGCCACCATAGCGATTCCGCCGAGGCTCCCCTACGCAAGCCGTAGGTGATGGTCATCCAATCGTTGTTCTTCATCCAGATCAGGTGCGGCAGGAAGATCAAGATGGAGACGATGCCCGCGACGTAGATGCCAGGGGTAGTCAGCACCTTCTTGAGTTCGCCGCGTGCCCACCAAGCGGCAAAAAGCGGCGCCAGCAAGAACACGCCAATGTACTTGGAGAGGGCAGCGAGCGCCACGCAGGCACCCAGACCAATCCAGGAGGCGTAGTTGCGATGCTTGAGCCCGTGCATGCCAAAGAACCAGCCCCACGCCCAGAAGGGCATCTGCACGATATTCACGTTAAACTCAACGCTGATGAACTGATAGAAGTAGATGGTATCGAGCAAAAGCACGGCCATCACCGCCTGTTTGGCCGTGCTCCCTAAGAGGCGGCCGAGCTTGTAGATACCAAGACCAGCGCTCACCACGCAGATTTGGCTGAGCAGATACAGGCCGGCATCGCCGAAGGCATCGGTAAAGAGCTCCGGCAGCCATGCGCTGAGCGGTGGGTGCTTGTCGTAGCCCCATTCCCATTGCGAACCCCACATGACCGCCTCGATGCTATCCAGCGGCAGGCAGGTATTGCAGATGAGTGGCAGCAAGGTCCAAACCACCAGATGGTAGAGCGCCCACAAGGTGAGTCCGTTGCGGGGGGTAAACAGCCAGTCGGTTCTGCTCATCTGCGCTGCAGCCTGTCCGCCCTGCCATCATGCGGCAAGGGCAAAGGCCCAACGGATCACCCTTCGCCAAGGCTTCGGGTGACAAGCGACGC
>CAZIPY010000138.1:0-3741 GCA_964541125.1 uncultured Luteolibacter sp.
GCCACCCCAAGGGCAACTGAAGCCAGAGTCCCCACCTAGCGCCGGCAAGGCACACGGAGGAAGGCTTTGAGCTACTACTTCTTCACCGGATAGAGGTAGTTGAGCCAGCCCATCATCCGGAGCAGTATCTTCCGCATCGGAGCCGTGTGCAGGGCATCATGCTCGGAATAGACGGCGACCTGCCCCTGAACACCAACCGGTAAGTTGTAGTCATCGAGGTCCTCGTCGAGCTCGATGGCGAGCAGGGCCCGGTCGTGGTGTTTGATGAAGTCGCCGGCGAGAAGATCACCCGAAAACTGATAATCAGCCTCGGGAATGACAGGACTTACTTGGGAGACCTTGCCGGTGAAAATATGACCCGGGACCGAATCCAGGATGACTTCGGCTTCGCAGCCGGCCTTGAGGCTCCGCATCGAGTTCTGCCAGAAACTGGCAACAATGCGCCGACGCTGCGTGGGCACAAAAACCAGAGGAGGCCGTAGCGGAAGGGATCGGACCACCGTGCCCTCCCGAAGAGCGAGCTGGGTGACGAACCCTTTCTCAGGAGCGCGGACGGTGGTGTGCTTGAGATTGAACCGGGCGGTGGCGAGCTCTGCTTCAATCTGGGCCACCGTGGTATCCTTGCCATTGATCTCGGAGGAGGCGTTGAGCTCGATTTGTTGCAGGTAGGCTTCGGCCTGACGGGTGGCGGCACGGGCGGCCTTCCAGTTGAGAGCCCGGCTGTCGATATCCTGCTGGGACACCGCACCCGCCCCGGCATTCTCCATGCGCTCGGCAACCAGTTTGAGTCGCGCTTCCACCGCCTAGGCTTCCTTGAGTGCCTCCTTGGCTCGTTCCACCATGATGTCCGCCTCGGCGACGGCCTGCTTCGAGTCTTCCAGCTTGGCTTCAAGCCGGGCGACTTCGTATTCGAAAGGACTCTTGTCAATCTGGTAGAGAATGGTTCCAGCCTCGACTTCGACATTGGGGGAAATGGGGACATCAGTCACCACCCCCGAAACGTTGGGGATCATCGGGATGCTGATGAAGGCTTCCTTCGCGTATTTGGCGTAAGGATGTTTGTAGTTCATCCAGAACACCACAGTTCCAAGAAAGATGAAACCACCCAAGATGGCGGTGGGGACGGTGTACTTGTTCTTCGGGATGCGGAAGATCTTGAAGATGGCGGAGCAAAAGCCCGCGTAGAGGAGGAGAAGGAGCAAGTCCATGGGTCGGAGAGTCTGGGTTTATTCGGTGGGCTTCTGCTTCTCAGCGACTTGAGCTGCATCAAGCTGGTTCTCGAGTTCCTTGACGCGCGCCAGCACCTGTTCCAACTCCAGCCGGATCTTGTGATTGGCAGGATCGGCCGCAGTCTCCCCGCCGGGAAGCGCACCGTCCTTCGAAACACCCCAGCCACGGTCCTCTCGGTAGAGCATTGCCCAGATCCAAAGAAACGGCCAGATGACATGGAGCGTGAGGAGACTGACCCAGCCAGCAACATGAATGGCATCCTGATGAGGATGCTTCCTCTTCTTCGCGATCTCGTAAGGAATGTCGTGAAGGATGATCACGACATAAAACAAGAACAAGGCCACGAAGATCAGCATGACGAGGGCGATATTGTTCAGCATGGGCAGGAAGGGTGTTGGGAATCCCTAGGACTAACCCGCGAGGACCTCATTGAAAAGCGAAGAAGAACCAATGATCACCACCAAAGCCAGATGACAAAACCCCGATTTCTGCTAACTGGAGGTATGCGCAAGTCCAACCACGCATTCGCCTTCGCAGCCACCGCCCTGCTGATTTCATTTCCTTCTTCCCTGATTGCCGAGGACTGGCCGTCCTGGCGCGGTCCCTCACACAATGGATCTCGGAGCGGCGACAACTTCCCCACCGACCTGAGTGCGGAAAAGATCGCATGGAAAATCGAACTGCCCGGAAAAGGCGCTTCGTCGCCCGTGGTCTGGAAGGACCGGATTCTTCTCACCGCACCCGCCGACGGAGTGGACGCCGCGCTGGCATTCGACCTCGATGGCAAGCAGATCTGGAAGACCGTGTTCGGGCCCGAGAGCAAGGCCAAGCACGTGAAGCTCGGAACCAGTAGCAACGCCTCGCCGGTGACCGACGGAAGCGGGGTCTTCGTTCACTTCAAGAGCGGCACCTTTGCGGCCTTGGAAATGGACGGAACCGTCCGCTGGAAACGCAACCTGGTCGAAGAATTCGGTCCGCAGGATCTCTACTGGGATCAAGGCAGTTCTCCCGTCCTCGTAGGCGATCTGGTGATCCTTTCGCGCCTTCATGGCGGAGACTCCTGGGTGGCAGGGTTCGACAAGAAGTCGGGCAAGATCCGCTGGAAGCAGGAACGCAACTATGATGCGCCCGCGGAGAACGATCATGGCTACTCCACGCCCATACCCATTCGTCATGGCGACAAGGATGCCCTGCTCGTATGGGGCGCGGATCAACTGACAAGCTACGCGGCCGACGACGGTTCCCTGCTCTGGTCAAGCGGTGGCTTCAACCCGAAGGGAACCAAGCTCTGGCCACCCATCGCAACACCCGTGGTTGCAGGAAACATCGTCGTGGTTCCCGTGGGCCGGGACGACCGGAAACAGGCGTCGACTCACGCGGTTCGGCTGGGCGGCAAGGGCGAAGTCACCGAGACGCATCGCCTCTGGAAACGCGACGATTTCGGAGTCTTTGTCTCCAGCCCGATCGAGTACGAAGGCCGCGTCTACCTGCTCCGCCACAAGGGGGAACTGGTCTGCCTTGATCCGGAGACGGGCGAACCCTTCTGGACCGCTCAGCTTCCTCGTTCGGCGGTACCCTATTATGCGTCTCCGGTGATCGCCGGCGGCATCCTTTACGCGCCCCGTGAAGACGGGGTCGTTTTCACCGGCCGGATCGGGGAGAACTTCAAACTCCTTGGAGAACAAGACATGGGTGAGCAGATTCTCGCCACCCCCGTCCCCTTCGACGGCAAGCTGTTGATCCGGACCTCAGAGCATTTGATCTGCGTCAAGTAGGCCCCACTACGCCGTCTTCAACCAAAGCTTCCGAGAGTCATTCAGGCCAGGGGAGGCCATATGGCATGGTAATCGGGCTTATTCGGAATGGTGACGATACAGACCGGTTCGCCAAGGAAATGTTGGGTGATGGCGGGATCATAGCTCCACTTGAAACCAAGGATGGCCTCATTGCCGGCATCGAACCGAACATAGACCCGGTAAAGAGTCTCACCGTGGCTACCCGGTTTCTCGGGCCCAAACCGAACCACGCTTTCAACACGGCCAAGAACTGGAGTCCCCCGGGTAAGGGCCCGATGCTGCTGCCGGTAGGCCGTCCCGAAGACAAACCAGGTTTGGATCACCCCGACAAGGAAGAGCGGAAGACCGATTAGAACCTTCTGACTTCAAAGCAGGGATCCGTTCCTATAGACCCGATCAAGCCGCATGAACCCGTTGACCACGCACCGCACTTCCTTCCTTGCACCCGCCCTCGGCCTTGCATGGATGGGATCCGTCCAGACCTTCCCGCTGATGGGCCAATCCACTCCGAAGGCTTTCCCCTTCGTGCTCCCCAGGGAGAAACCAGACCGCCCGCTAAGCGAGGCGATGAAGCGAATCTATACGGACTTCGAGGCCCCTCGCCCGGAAGACAACGAGCTCTTCTCCCAGTTCAAGTACACCGAACTGAAGGGCTTCGACTACAACGACCACGACGGCACCATCACCCGGCGCGATCCCTCCAAGGTGATCTTCG
>CAZIPY010000139.1:0-5107 GCA_964541125.1 uncultured Luteolibacter sp.
ATCGCTGACCTCGCCATCGCCTCGATGTCGGGTTCGACCTCCCAGCCCAACCTCAACTCCGTGTCTTCGGCCCTCGCCGGCACCGAGCGCGACACCGGTCTGGACTTCGACACCCTCAACGAGTTCTCCGACTATTGGGAGGAAGCTCTCGGTTTCTACACCCCCTTCGACTCCGCTCCCCGCTCCGGCACCGCCGAAGTTTACGAGCACGAGATGCCCGGCGGCCAATACACCAACCTCCGCGAGCAGGCCAATGCCATGGGCCTCGGTCACCGTTGGCGCGAGATCGCTCGCACCTATGCCGAGGTCAACCAGCTCTTCGGTGACATCGTCAAGGTGACCCCCTCCTCCAAGGTGGTCGGCGACATGTGCATGTTCCTCGTCACCCGCGGCATGAAGGCCCAGGACGTGCTCGAGCTCAAGCCCGGCAGCGTCGACTTCCCCGAGTCCGTCATCGACATGCTCTCCGGTGGCCTCGGCCAACCCGACGGCGGCTTCCCCGTGGAAGTGCAGAAGGTCGTGCTCGGCAACAAGGAAGCCACCACCAAGCGTCCCGGTGAACTCGCCGACCCAGTGGACCTCGAAGCCACCCGCACCGAAGTCGGCAAGGGTCTCGGCTGCGATGCCAGCGACGACGATCTCTACTCGCACCTGATGTATCCTCAGGTGTTCAAGGACTTCACCTCCTTCCGCGCCAAATACGACGACCTCAGCGGCCTACCCACTCCGGCTTTCTTCTACGGTCTCAAGATTGGGGAAGAAATCGAAGTCGAGATCGACCCCGGCAAGATCCTCTTCGTCAAACTCATCTCCATCGGTGAGCCCGACAGCGACGGCATGCGCACCTTGTTCTACGAACTCAACGGCATGCCCCGCGAATCCGCCGTCGCCGATGCAGAGCTCAGCACCGGCAGCACGGCTTCGCGCGTCAAGGGCGACCCCAACGATCCCAAGCAATCTTGCGCCCCCATGCCCGGCATGGTGTCCGAGGTGGCTGTCGAGATCGGTCAGGAAGTCAAGGAAGGCGACAAGCTCGTGGTCCTCGAGGCGATGAAGATGCTCACCACCGTCAGCGCCAGCGAAGATGGCGTGGTTTCCGAACTGCACATCAGCACCGGCGACCAAGTGGACAGCGACGACCTCATGGTCACGCTGTCCTAAACCTCTCCGCTTTGGACCCCATCCAATACTTCAATCGCCACAGCGGCGAGCTTGAGACCGAGCAGGTCTATGGCGAAGGCTTCCTCAAGTGGGCCTACGGCAATCCCTTGGGCAAACTCGCCCTGCACGGGTTCGTCAAACGCGCCTGGTTCTCGAAGTACTACGGCTATCGGATGAACCATCCCAAAACCCAGAAGAAGATCGCTCCCTTCATCGAGCAGTATGACTTGGACGTGGATGACTTTCTCGACTCTCCCGATTCCTTCCAGCACTTCAACGCCTTCTTCTGGCGCAAACTGAAACCGGAAGCTCGTCCAATTGATCAAGATCCCGACAGCGTGATCTTCCCCGCCGACGGTCGCCACCTCGGTTTCCAGAAGGCGAGTGAGATCGATGGGGTCTTCATCAAGGGCCAGAGCTTCGACCTCCCCGCCCTTCTCGGTGACGAAGAAACGGCTAAACGCTATCAGGACGGCGCCCTGATCCTCTCCCGCCTTTGCCCGGTGGACTACCACCGCTACCACTTCCCGCTGGCCGGCACTCCAAGTGCCCCACAGACCATCAACGGCCCTCTGTTCTCGGTCTCGCCCATCGCCTTGCGCCAGCAGCTCAGCTACCTATGGGAGAACAAGCGCACCATCACCCCGGTGAAAACCGAGCACTTTGGCAAAGTCATCTGCATCGAGATCGGCGCCACCTGCGTCGGCTCCATCCACCAGACTTTCACCTCGGGCATGGAAGTCGAGAAGGGTGAGGAAAAGGGCTACTTCGCCTTTGGAGGATCCTCCACAATCACCCTGTTCGAGCCGGGTGCAGTGACTTTGGAGCAGGACCTGCTTGACCACAGCGCCAATCAGACCGAACTCTACGCGCAGATGGGCAGCCGAATGGCTCGGCGGTCCTGATTCTCTCAGAATCCCCCCGATGACCTCCTTCACCGACATTCTCGAGCAAAACGCCAAAGAGCAGTTGGCTTCGGCGCTCGACCCGGCGACCGACACTGCCGCCCGCATCCAATGCTACAAGGACTTCCTGGCCAGTGAGCACGAGCGCCTGCTCGAGCTGCACCGCAATGGAGGTGGTGGCATGGAAGTCGCAAGGAACCGCGCCGCCATCTTCGACACCCTCCTCAGCACCCTGATCCGGGCCAACCTGCCCGAGGGTACCAAGCAGCCCGGCTTCTGCCTGGTCGCCATCGGCGGCTATGGCCGGGCCATTCTCAATCCCGGCTCGGACATCGACATTCTCTTTCTCCTACCCATCAACTCGACCAAGATTTCCGGCGAGCTCAAAGAGCAGGTGCAACTCGCCCTCTACGCTCTTTGGGACCTCGGCCTTAAGATCGGCCATGCCAGTCGCTCCATCGCCGAATGCATCGAACAGGCTCGTCTCGATCAGGAGAACAAGACCGCCCTGATGGACGGCCGCCTCATCATCGGCGACTCCAAGCTCTTCGACACCTTCAAGACCCGCTTCGCCAAGGAATGCATCGACAAGGGCCAAGCCGCCTTCTTCGAACTGCGCCGCGAAGACCTCAAGAGCCGCCACGACAAATACGACCAGACCGTCTTCCTGCAGGAGCCCAGCGTGAAGGAAAGCTGTGGCGGCATGCGCGACTACCAAACCATCGAATGGGTCGCGCGGGTCAAGGTCGGCACCAACGACCTCAACGAACTGGTGAAACTCGAACTGCTCACCCCCGACTCCCTCAGGGAACTCGAGGAAGGTTACGAGTTCCTCCACCGGGTCCGCAACGAGCTGCACTTCTACACCGGCAAGGGCACCGACCAACTCACCCTGCAACTCCAGGGCATCGTCGCCCCGGCCCTCAAGTATCCGCAGCCCAACATCCTGCGCAGCACCGAGGCCTTCATGCGCGATTACTATCGCCACACACGCCACATCTTCCGCCACACCACCTCGCTGATGGAGGCCTTCCAGATTGAGTTGGAGGAAGAAAAGCAATCCGGCTTCCGCTCCTTCCTCACCTTCCGTCGCCAAAAGCAGGAGGAATTCGATGGTTTCATCGCCAAAGACGGCCGTCTATTCCCCGCCCATGACGACATCTTCAAGGAAGACCTCACGCGCATCATGCGCCTGTTCCAGCACTGCCAGGTGCGCGACCTCAAGTTGAGCCCTCCGCTGCGCCGTCTGATCGCCGCCCACTGGGACGACATCGACCGCTCCTTCCGCATGCTCAAGGCCAACCGCCGCATCTTCGAGTCCATCCTCGAACGCAAGGGCGAGGTCTCACGCATCCTGCGCCTGATGCACCGCATTGGCGTGCTCGGCCGCTGGCTGCCGGAATTTGGCGCGCTCGACTGCCTCGTGCAGCACGAGTTCTTCCACCGCTACACCGCGGACGAACATACCCTGCGCTGCATCGACCAACTCGACGATGTCATCACTTCGACTGAACCTGGAAAACAGACCTTCAAGCGCCTCTACAAGGAGATCCAGGATCCCTACGCCATGAACTTGGCGATGATCCTCCACGACACCGGTCGCTCTGAAGATGTGCGCGAGCACATCGATGGCTCAGCCATGCTCGCCTCACGCCTCTGCAACCGGCTGCAGATCAGCGGCGCCAGCCGCAAGCTGATCATGTTCCTAGTGGACAACCACCTCATCTTCTGGCGCACCGCCACCACCCGCAACCTCGACGATCCCGAAGTGATCGAGGAGTTCGCCTCCATCGTGAAGAACCAGTCCAACTTGGATGCCCTCTTCCTCTTCACTTACTGCGATTCCAATGCCACCTCTCCCGAGTCCTGGAACGGCTGGAAGCAGAGCCTGATGTTCCAACTCTATGGAGCCACCACGAGTTTCCTGGTGGAAGGTCGCGAGCAATACGACGCCCACCTCGATGAGGACCGCGTCGCCCTCAAGGAGGCCGTGATCAAGACCATGGGCGAGAAGGCCAAGACCGAAGTCGAGGAGCACTTCGAACGCATGCCCGACTCCGCCTTCCACTACCGTTCCGCCAAGCACCTGGTGGCCCAGGTCCGCACCGTCCGTCAGTTCCTCAAGCGGGAGAAGAAGGACGCGGACTCCGATGCCTTCGCCATCAACTGGATGGACTACCCCAATAAGGGCTATACCGAAATGATTCTGTCGGCCCGCGACCGCCCACTGCACCTCGAGAAGGTCTGCTGTGCGCTGGCCAGTGAGCAGATCAACATTCTGTCCGCCGACCTCTTTACTCGCGAGGACGGCATCGTGGTGAACATCTTCCGCGTCTGCACCACCAACTTCGAGACGGTCTCAAGCGAAAGCACTCGTGAGCGCTTCCTCAAGACCTTCGGTGAAATCCAGTGCTGCTCTGGTTTCGATCCCTCGGCTTATCTCAAGCCCCAGCAGAATTTCCTCGCTGCCCGCACCGACAAGGAGATCCCCGTCCCGGTCCGGGCCTATGTCAGCAACGAGCTCCACGCCACTTGCACCACCGTGGAGCTCCAGGCCCTCGACCGCATCGGCCTCCTCCACGACCTCTTCCACACCGTCAACGAACACGGCCTGAACACTGCCCACGCCCGCATTTGCACCGAAAAGGGCGTGGCGATGGACACCCTCTACCTCACCACCGCTGAGGGCGGGAAAATCGAGGATGAGGGCCTACTGGAAAGGCTGGAGAAGGAGTTTACAGCAGTAATTTCACAAGCTGAGACCGTGGTTTGAGCGCGATAGTCGCCCCGTCACCAGTCACCTGTCAGCAGTCATCAGGGGCCCGATTCGACCCGCTGACCGCTGACTGTTGACCGCTGACTGGCGGCAAAGCCGCCAAAATTGAAGATTCTGCTTGGCAATTCGGCTGAATTCGACCAATTTCCGCGCCCGCTCAGCTCTCTGAGCCCCCAAAAACATCGACCATCACCATGGCAGTTTCTCTCCGACTCAACCGCAAGGGCACCAAAGATCGCCCCTATTACAAGATTGTCGCCGTCGA
>CAZIPY010000140.1:0-1954 GCA_964541125.1 uncultured Luteolibacter sp.
CTCTCTAAACATCTGATACTTATGGGATTTATTTTGAGCCGGACTTCCTCGGACCTCACCGCAGGCTACAAATGGGCTACAGGAACCAACATAGGCGAGGTACCTCAATAGCGGTCACGGACTCCATGATGGTAGCCTGCCTAAGACCCTGCCATCACCCCGATTTTTCGAGAGGAATCTTCAAGACATCCTCAATGTAGCGTTCCACATATTCAGGTAGGTCCTTCGCGTCGGCCATTTGCTTGAACTTCTCCACAAGAGAGCTTCGCACTTCTCCAGTAAGGTGCACGATTCGCCAGGTATTCAATGGACACTCCTCAGTGCCACTCACGCCATGCTCCACATGAAACAGAGCCTGCTCTGACGATGCCCGAATGACTTGCCCTGCATCATCTTCAACCTCGGCCAGTCCGACAAAGGTCACTTTCTGCTCCTGATGATTCAAGTAGCAGGCTTCGATCACAGTCGCATAGGCATCGGGATCCAGCCATTGCCGCTGCTCCGAGACACGGATGAATGTTTCATCGCCGTTGGAAAGCCTTCGCCGGCCCCAGCTTCGAGCCGTGCCCGGACGAATGACCTTGGTGATAAACATGTCCGGTCGAGCGGCCTTGCGCACCTCCATATCCCAAAGCTGGGTCCGTGTCAGTGAGAGCCCTTCAGGGAATTCGTAATCCTCAGCAAGGATGCGGTTCACATCCAGTGGCGGGAGTTCGATGATGGTATTACCGACATCTTCCAAGCTGCTTGCGAAGACTGCTTCGTGGTTGTCCTGATTCATGATGAATTTGGTTGGTAATACTGTAACTAATTCTGAGCAGCGGCTCCCAGCTGCTGCAACAAAGTAAGCTGATCAATGATTTCCCACTCCTTGTAGATCAGACCATCTGCAAATGTGCTAATCACACAGGCCTCAACGTCGATCGATTTGTGAGTTGGCGGCATTCCGAGGAATTCACCCCGGTGAGAACCAGTAAATCGAATGCGTGATATGACGGTATCGCCAGTACTGAACTGTTCGCTGATCGTGACCCTCAAGTCAGGGAAGGCCTCACGAAAAGCGACTACAAAGCCTTCGAGTTCCTCCAACCCATTCATTTTCTCGGTGGGCGAGATGTATTGGTAGTGCGGTGAGATGATCTCGTGGATGACACTGATGTTTCCCTTGTTGAATACCTCCTCAATGAAGAGTCGGATGATATGTTCGTTTTTCATGGTGTGTTACTTTCTGGTTTGGATTTTAGAGTTGGATAAGGCCGATGCCGTAGAGCAGGACGGAGAGCGCGGAGGCCGTGACACGGAAATGGTTCAGGCGGGTCCAGTTGATCAGGTAGACCTGCCAGTATTCGTTCCCTTCACCCGGTGCGATGGCATCAAGTTTGTTGTTCATCGGCACATTGCCCGCAGCGGTGACAAGGAACACGCCGACAAGGTAGATGACGGAGGCGGCAGCCAAGCTGGCTGGCCAGTCACCCCCAAAACCGAGGAGACCGGCCAGGAGATTGAATACCGACAGGAGGCCCGTCCCGAGGAAGGAGGCGAAGAAGACGGGATTGAGTATCACACGGTTGATGGTCTGCATGACACGAATGCCTTCTTCTGAGGGGACTTTTGACAGTGCTTTCATAATGCAGACGGAGAATGCGTAGAGGAGCCCGCCCACAAGCGCTGTCCCGACGAGACTGGCGATTAGTGAAATCAGAATGAGAGCATTCATGACGCCACCTCCTCAGCGTTCCAGATACCTGCGGCAGCCGCGTCGCGTGCGAAGTCGGCAAAGTCCTTGGCAGGTCTTCCGAGCGCACGTTGTACCCCATCGGTGAGGTAGCCGTTGCGACCATCCATCACATCGGCAATCAGCTGTGCGACAGGCAGTGACTCCTCTTGGGAGAAGCCATGTTGCATCAACCCTTCTGCATAAGCTTCCACGGTTACCGGGTGAAACAACACCGGA
>CAZIPY010000141.1:0-2997 GCA_964541125.1 uncultured Luteolibacter sp.
TCCTCCCGGTGGAATTCCTCGCGAAGGGCTTCGGGCGTCATGTTCTGCCCGGAACCGTTCCGACTGCGCACCGAGGCATTCATGCTAGGGAGTCTTACGGACTTCCAGGAAGTAGTTCACCCCCGTTGCGTCCTTCTTCAGCGAACAATCGCGAGGCGATACCGAGTCGGGGATGAGATCCCTCATCCCGGTATCATCTCGGTAAATCAGGTTCCATTCCATAATGTACTCCATCACCCCCTTGCTCGGATTCGCGGTTCCCACATTGGTCACGACCAACAGGCCACCGGGCTTCAGAAGCCGGAAGAACACCTCCACAAGACGCTTGCAGACCCGCTGGGAAAGGTAGTCGAACAGACCGGCACAATAAACCACCTCAAAGCCCTCCCAAGCCAATTCATCATCCCCGCCAGCCGCCTGGCGCAGGAGCTGGTGCACCGACCGCTCCACAAAGTTGATCGGCGTCACCCGTCCCGCCGTCGTGCGGGCCTGCATCAAGTGCCGTTGGGTGTAGTCGATCGTCTCGCGGTTGAAATCAAGAAGGGTGAAGTTCGCCAAATCGCTCAACTCCTCGTTGTGCAGGAAATTTTCCACCTCACGGGCCGGGCCACACCCGAGGTTGAGGATCTTTGTCCGGCGCCCTTCCCGGGCGTTGGCCTCCGTCTCGGCCCGCAACATGTCCCCCAAGTACTCGATCCGGTTGCGGTGGGCCACCGCAGGCGGGCTTTGCAGAAAGGCGTTGTTGAGATTCTTGGCAAAGAGCGAGCCCCCCTCGAAGGGATCCCGCAACATCATGTTCACCATCTCGTAGTCCCCGGCATAACCCAGGGGCTTGTGGAAGGTGCGGTAAAGGAACGGCGAACACAGGAACAAGGGATGCAACTGGCGCCGGGCATAGAACTTGTGCGTGGCCTCCCGACCCTGCGGCACAGTCAGGGCCGTTTCTTCAAAGGAGGCAAAAAGCCCGTGCACCTCTTCCAGGACCTTGTCCTGCACCTGCGAGAGCACCTCTTGCTCCAGCGATTGCCGGTCCTCCGTCGCCGTGGCGCGAATCCCAAGGTCGATTTGTTCTAACCAACGCTGTAGGCCAAAAAGAAGGTTCTGCGAATCCGCCACCTCCACCTTGAAGCCCGACTCCACTTCGTGGGCCCGCTTCCAATCGTGCAGGAACGACCCGATCTGCTCCCCCAGCGACTCCTCCTGCCCGTGGTCGGCCAGGAATCCAACGTTTAACCACGAGTCCCCGAGAGTGACCTCGCAGACAAGGAGAATGCCGGTATTCACCAAGCCCGAGACCACGGCCTTCCCCTCGTAGACGATCTGGTCTCCCACCCTGATACGGAAATCGTTGAGAACCTCCGACAGCTGGAGTACGCTGTAGGGATTGTAGACCTCAAAGGCGACCGAGTAGCGCCTTAACCGCAGGATATTCGCCGTAATCTCGGCACCCTGATGGTTGCGACACACCACGATGCTGCTGAGGAGTGGCGAGGTCTTCTGCATGAATTAGTTCGAACGAAAAAAAAACTACTGGTTTCTTAAAGACTTGACAAGAACCCCCTAATTGTGGAAGTTTTTAAAACTCTATTACTGAAAATCCCCAGAGATGGCTAATCAGGAGACCGAATCATTCAAGCTTGAGCGCAAGGGGCAGCATTTTGTCTGCCCCGATGGGCGGGATCTCCTCGATTTGGCCGAAACGGAAGGTTTCTCCGTCTCGGGTGTAGCCGACGAATTGCAGCTCACCAACCGGCAGTTGGAGTATGCCGTAGAGCGGGTCGCGGGATTGCGCCCCAAGGAATTGTTCCGTCGCCACCGCATGCTTCTGGCACGCCGCTTGGTCGCGGAAGGCTATTCTTTACAGGTGATCGCTCAACGCCTGGGCTTCAAGCACTACACCCATTTCGCCTCTGAAGTGAAATCCTACTTCAACCTGCCGCCCCGCCAGTTCCAAAAGTCGGTGCGAGCCATGTGCCCCGAAACCTAAGGGCATCCCGGCCACTTGCCGACTCCGACCCCTGTTTGGCCCACCATCCGTCCTCCTCGGGCGCCTCGGGAAAGAGCTACGTCACCGACGTAAAAATGATTTAAAAAAAACGCCCGGAGAGCTCGTCCCTTGTGGCCTAAAAGGGCGGAAAAAAAGAATTCCACACACCCCCTTGAGGTCGCCTGATTTCCCTTGTTTCGGGACTAAATGACACTTTTAGCTCTGCCGGGGGCCTCCGTCGGCTCTTCCACACCCGATGGTGTGACCACCAGTTGGATTCCTAATACCCGTTAGTAATCAACACCGCTTCCCCCTCCCCAACCCCTCACTGCTGAAGGTCCTCCGGGCCAAACGAATCGGGCAATAAAGTGGCAAGGGAGGCTTCCCGCACCAGGCGTCCGTCCTCGTCCCCGATCAGGATCCTCAAGTCGGGAGCAAATTCGCGCAGCACCTGCCGGCAAGCACCGCACGGCGAGCCACCTCCAGGCACACTGATGGCCAGACACTCAAACCTACGCTCTCCAGCGGCAACCGCACTAAAGACCGCACTCCGCTCGGCGCAGATCGTCAGGCCATAGGAGGCATTCTCCACGTTGGTACCCGTGAAATTCTTCCCCCCAGTGGTGCGCAAGGCCGCACCGACCGGAAACTTGGAATACGGTGCATAGGCCTTCTTGGCCGCTTCGGCAGCCAGCCGCATCAGGTCTTCAGCCTCGGAATCACTCATAACAAATTAAAGATGGTTAATTACTCTCGTCCTTCGGTCAGGCCACCAGTCCCTCAAGAACGATACGCATCATGTCCGCAAATCCCGTTTCGCGCTCCGCGGAGCTGAGGCTTTCACCGGTGCGAATATGGTCCGAGACAGTACAAACCGCCAGCGCCCGGGCCCCAAACTCGGCCGCACAGCCGTAAAGTCCGGCCGCCTCCATCTCCACCGCAAGCACTCCCATCTTCTCCATCAGGTCGAAAACCGCCGGATCAGGCGTATAGAAGAGGTCCGCCGAGAA
>CAZIPY010000142.1:0-25225 GCA_964541125.1 uncultured Luteolibacter sp.
CTTGGGAGCTGGTGTTGGTAGTGGGGGGATAAGTGGAGGTGGGACTGATGGTGCTGGGGCAGATGCGACTGATGGTGCTGGGGCAGATGGGACTGATGGTGCCACGGCAGCATTGATGTGAACGACGGTGCCGCCCGCGAAGTCAAGCACGTGGAACTTGTGGAAGAAACCACCCCCGTTCCAGGCCATGTGCCAGATGGGGAGGTAAGAAAGGGTGAACCAGATGATGCTGAAGACCATCACGGCCGAGAACTTGATGCGCTCAGCGAAGGCACCCACGATGAGTGCAGGGGTGATGATCGCAAAGGTCATCTGGAACATGATGAAGATGGTCTCAGGGTAGCCGCCGGAATCGCTATCGGCGGTCACTCCCTTGAGCATCACCTTCTCGGCAGTACCGATGAACGCATTGCCGTCGGTGGTGGCGAAGGAGTAGCCGAAGATGATCCACAGCAAACTCATCACACCGGCCATAGCCAAACATTGAACGAGGATGGAGAGGGTGTTCTTTGAACGGACCAAGCCACCGTAGAAGAGCGCAAGGCCGGGCAGAGTCATCAGCAGAACCAGGATGCTGCAGCCGAACATGAAGGCAGTGTTGCCGGTGTCGAAGCTGGGACCCTCCTCCTGAGCGAAGGCGGGCACGATGAGGAGAGCGAAGAAGGCCAGAAGAACGGCGCGGAACTTGAGCGGAGTGGGCTGGTGCATGGCTGATGTATGGGTTGGCGGGCGGGCCGCTTACGGGTTGGCGGGCGGGCCGCTTATGGGTTGGCGGGCGGGCCGCTTATGGGTTGGCGGGCGGGCCGCTTATGGGTTGGCGGGCGGGCCTTGATGAGGTGGTAGGGAATGAATGGCATTCATTTTCCCCGGCGGCAGGAAATGAACCGGATTCATAGATTCGCGGAAAGACTAAAAGTTCCATTCTCTGGACATTCCCCATGATTCCCCCATTCTATGGGGCATGAAACGTTGCCTGCTCTACGCCGCCGTGGCCGCCATCATCGCCTCGATGACCTCTTGCGGCGCGATGGGCCGCACCATGGGTAGTGTGGGCCGTACATTCGGCAACTTCACCGGCAGCAATACCCACGTGATCCGCTAAACAGCGTCGATCAGCGCTGGATTACTCCTCAACCGTCTCGGCGCGGGGAGGCACCGCCTCCGCTCTCGGTGGAACCGGCTCAGCCTTGGGTGGGTTGGCGGGCTCTGCCTTGGGTGGGATCGTGGGATCGACCGGCTCCACCGGCTGCGCGCGACGCGGCTTGATCAGCACGGGACCGGCCTTGGGCGGAACGGGTTCTGCTTTCGGGGCAACAGGCTCCGCCTTGGGTGGAATGAGGACCGGCTCGGGTGGGAGGGTGGGCTTTGCCTTCGGTGGGATCAGCACCGGCTTCGGCTCAGGAGGAAGTGGTTTGGGCTTGGGCAGCGCGGCTTCCGGACCGGCTCCCGGTGGCGTCTTGCGCATGCGAATCTCCACCCGGCGGTTGGGGGCCTGAGCATTCTGATCACCCGAAGCCACAATGGGCTGCCGGCGACCAAAGCCTCTCGCAATGATGCGCTTGGGATCCATCCGCATGGATTGCACCAAATAAGTCTTCACGGCCTCGGCGCGGGCTTTCGAAAGCTTCATGTTGAAGGCATCGCCGCCGATCAAATCGGTGTGACCTTCAATCCAGCAGTAAAGGCCAGGATTGCGGTCCATCAGCAGGGCGAGCTTCATCAGACCGAGACGCGCACTCTCGCGCAGTTCGGAGCTGTTGAACTCAAAGAGCAGATCGCTGGGAAGGCGGGTCTTTTTGGAGAGCAGCAGATTGGGAGGGAGCTTGAGCAGGTCTTCGAGTGAGGCGATGCCCTCATTGCTGCCATCTCCTTGGCCGGCCTTAAGAATTTCCTGAGCCGCGCCCACGCCGTCGTCCACGCCGGGGCTGGCACCTGAATCGATGACCACCTGACCAACTTCTGCAGGCGGCAAAATCTTGGGCTCGCTCCCGACTTCCGGAGTGGCGAAGTCGATGTCCACGCCGGCAGCCGGATCGAG
Organism: uncultured Luteolibacter sp.; assembly: GCA_964541125.1. Classification (GTDB taxonomy): domain Bacteria; phylum Verrucomicrobiota; class Verrucomicrobiia; order Verrucomicrobiales; family Akkermansiaceae; genus Luteolibacter. The sequence goes on from CAZIPY010000142.1 coordinate 2,039, forward strand.
ACGTTCCACCGGGGCCTGACCACCGACGTCGGGCTGGCTCATCTTGAGCGCGTAGCTGGCCTGATCGATTTCGGTGCTGAGGTCAATTTCCTGATCCTTGGGCAGTGCATTGAGGAAATCGATCTCCTCGAGGAGCGTGGCACTGTCATCGGGAATGGGCGCGATGTCCTCTGGCTTTTCATTGAGTTGCTCGGGAATGGAGCGAATCTCAACCTGACGGAAGTCTACGGATGCCGTGCTCAGTTCTTTGGCCTGCTGAAAGCTCCAGGCGATTTCCATCCGCTCCAGCACAAAGAAAACCGCGCCATGGAGAGCGATGGACAGGATCAGAGCCAGTGCTGCCCACCACCCCAAATGCTCGGGGCCCGGCAGCTTATTGCTGTCGTGTCCACGCGCATAGTTCCATGAGTAGCCGTCGGCCATGTACAGACTATACACCAAAGTGGGGCCAAATTTACCGCGGAAATCGTAAATTATTGAGCAGCCTTGGATTCGGGGGCTCTGAGAGGTCACCAAAATGTCACTCAGATGGGGTCGCCATCATGAGAAATACTCAGCATTGCAATCCCCATGCCGACATGGCACTGCAGCTGCTAGAGCCCCCTCAACCACCTCCAAGGCACTACCCCACTCACCTCCAAAGATCTCTCCCCACCCACCTCCAAGGTACTGCCCCACCCACCTCCCATACCAAACCGATCATGGCCGCCAAGAAGACCACCAAGAAGAAAGCTCCCGCCAAAAAAGCTGCAAAGAAAGCCGCCAAGAAGGTGGCAAAAAAGGCAGTGAAAAAAGTCGCCAAAAAGGCTGTTAAGAAAGTGGCTAAAAAAGCCGCCAAGAAGGCACCGAAAAAATCTCTCAGCTTCGATGAAATCGCAGCTGAGGCCTACTACATCTATCGCGAGCGCTCCGCCAAGGGCCTGCCCGGCAACCCGGAAAGCGATTGGCTGGCAGCGGAAAAGAAACTGCGCAGTTAATCAGGAGATCTCCGCGCTTAAGCTCGCATTTTCTTTCTCACAAACAGCGAGCGGAGATCTTCCAGTATCAGATAAATACTCGGCACGAGAATCAGCGTAATCGCTGTCGCGAACAGAATGCCGAAGCCAAGCGCGACGGCCATCGGAATCAGGAAGCGTGCCTGCATGTCGGTCTCGAACAGCATGGGCATGAGGCCGACGAAGGTCGTCAGCGAAGTCAGAATGATGGCGCGGAAACGCCTTCCTCCAGCCATCACTGCTGCCTCTCGGATGCTACGCCCTTCTCGGTGACGATTGACGAAGTCCACCAGCACCAGTGAGTCGTTGACCACCACGCCTGCCAGGGCGACAAAACCACACATCGACATGATGGAGAGGTGCATGCCGAAGAGTGCATGGCCGATGATGGCACCGATGATCCCGAAGGGAATGACCGACATGATGATCAGCGGCTGCCAGTAGGAGCGTAGAGGAATCGCGATCAGCACATACATGATCACCAGAGCCTGCACAAAGCCGATCATGATCTCGCGTACGCTGTCATTCTGATCCTTCTGCTCACCTTCAAAGGCATAACCGACCCCGGGGAACTTCGAAGACAACTGGGAGAGAGTCGTGGAGGTGAGCTTGCCAACCACCTGATTGCTATTGGTCTCCCCTTCCGTGTCGGCCGTGATCTGAATGGAGCGGCGGCGGTCGATGCGATTGATCACCGATGGGCCGCGACCGAAATCATAGGTCACGACCTGCTTGAAGGGCAGCTCCTCACCCGTGCGGGTGCGAATTTTCATTTCCTCCAGTGAATTCAGGGTGCGGCGGTCCGGCTTGGGAAAACGCACCATCACTTTCACCTCGTCGCGCCCACGCTGGAGCCGTTGCGCTTCGTCGCCGTAGAAAGCAGCACGCACTTGGAGAGCCACGTCCTGCAGACGCAGGCCCGCGGCACGGCCGGCCGGGGTCAACTCAATCAAGCGCAGTTCGTCCTTACCCACCTTGTCCGAGTCCGCAATTTCGACAACTCCGTCAAACTTACCTAGGGCCTCCTTGACCCATTCGGTGGCTTCGCGGACCTGATCCAGATCCTGACCGTTGAGCGCCAAATCAATGGCATTGCCGCCACCCGCGGTTTCGGTGGTCACCGCCAACTGCACCAAACCCGGAATATCTCCCATCTCCTTGCGCCAACGTTCAACGAATTCATCCGAACTGGTGGTTCGGCCAGCAGAAGGCACCAGCTCGACTGTCATTTCGCCGAGATGGGTGGCACGCGGCGGTCCACCGGGCTGAAAACCGGTGATGAAGGGCTGGTTGCCCGAGCTTGCCAAGTAATGGCGCAGCACTGGGCGTCCCTCCTTCTTCTCGAAATGCTTACCCGCTGCCACGGCCGCTGCTTCGATCTGAGCAACCACCGCCTGGGTATCTTCGAAGGGAACCCCCTGACTGAGCTCAAACTTTGCGGTCACCACGTCGCCTTCGACATCCGGGAAGAACTTAAAGGGCATGCGGCCACCCGCCACGAAACCAACGGTGATGATGAGCAGAGCGATGAAGGCGGCGGTAGTGACGTAACGCCAGCGCAGCATCGTATCCAACTTCGGTTGGTAGACGTTTTTGACAAAGCGCTGGAGGGCATCGGCAATGTTGCGCTGCAGGCGGAAGATGGGATTCTTCGGTTTTTGGTCCGTATGCGGAGCGAGGAGGGCCATGTGCGCCGGAAGCACGAACTTTGACTGAATCAGCGAGAAGGCCAGGGTGGGAATAACCACCAGCGGGATATTGGGCCAAATCTTGCCACTCACACCACTGAGCCCAAGCATGGGAGTGAAGGCCACCATGGTCGTCAATACGCCGAAGACCACCACGGTTCCCACCTCGTGAGTTCCCTTCCAACTCGCCTTCAGCGGATGCTCTCCGTGCTGAATCCGGGAATAGACGTTCTCGCCGGTAACGATGGCGTCATCCACCACAATGCCGAGCACCAGGATGAATGAGAACAGGGAAATCATATTCACCGAGACATCCAACATCGGCATCAACCAGAGGCCGCCGGCGAAGGAGACAGGGATGCCGAGGGCGACCAGAAAAGCCAACGAAGGACGCAGAAACAAGGCCAGCACCACAAGCACCAGAACCAGACCGACCACCGCATTCTTGATTAGCAGGCGCAAACGACCCTCAAGATATTCACTCTGATCGTTCCAGATCGCGAGTTCCACACCCTCGGGCAGACGCTTGCTGGCTTTAGCGATGTAGTCGTCGATGATTTTGACCAGCCGCAAGGTATCTTCCTCACCCACCCGAAACACATTCACCAACACTGCGCGCTTACCGTCGAAGCGGGTGTCCAGATCCACGTCCTCAAAGCCATCGGTCACCTCGGCCACATCCTCGAGAAGCACCTCGGAACCATCCGGCAGCGTCGCGATGGTCAGGGTTCTGAATTCCTCGGCAGTGAAGCGTTTGCCGAGGGCGCGCAAGATGATCTCACCCCCCGAAGTTCGGATCGAACCACCGGGCAGATCGACCGATGTGCGCCGGACGGCATCGGCCACCTGAGAATGGCTAAGCCCAAGCTCGCGCAGCTTGTCCTCAGAGACCTCGATGGAGAGCTCATAGTCCCTCACGCCCGAGATCGAGACCTGAGAGATCTTGGCCGGGCCAGCAAACACATTACCGAAAAAGTCGACCATCCCGGTCGGAGGTGGAGCCTCGTAAGTCTGAAGATCGTCGCGGATCTGCTCGGCCAAACGGTTGAGAGTCATCTCGTCGACATCCTCGTTGGCGGTGATGGCGATCTTGAGCACCGGGCTCTTCACCACCAACTCCTCGATCACCGGTTTCTCGGCCTCCTGCGGGAAGTTATCGATGGCATCGATTCGACTCTTCACATTGTCGAGCAGGTCGCGGACATCGTAACCGGTCTGCGCCTCGATGGTCACCGTGCCGATGTTTTGTGCCGCAGTGGAACGGATCTTTTTGATGCCGGTAAGGTCGGCGATGGCTTCCTCAACCGGAACATTCACTCCGCGTTCCGCTTCCACCGGAGTGGCATTGGGATAGGGAATGGTCACCAGCACCGCGTCGATCTCCAACTCGGGGAAGATCTCCTTGCGCATCTGGAACCACGCAGCAAATCCCGCCAGCAGAATAGCTAGCATCAGGAAGTTGCCGGCCACATGATTCCGGCTGAACCATTTAACAGCGGTCTTCATGGAGTTTCCGGAGTTTCTTCCTCCTCTTGAATGGGCTCGACCTTCATGCCGTTCATGGGTGCCGCCAGACGCGTCAAGACCAGTTGGTCATTCGGTTCGAAATCTCCCCGTGCCACGACTTCGTCACGACTTGTGCGGAGAATGTCGATCTGGCGTTTGACCAATTCGTGACCCTCCTCGCCTTTCTGCACCACCCAAACATCATTGCTACCACGCACGGCCGAGCGCGGCAGCACCACGACACCATCGAGCGTCTTGCCTGGCACCTTCGCCTCGACGAACAGCCCCACCGGAGGCAGGTCCTTGCTCTTGTGATCAAGCTTGGCCAAACCATAGGCGGAAAGTGTCGTGCGCTGGACTTCCCCATCCACCCGGTCGAGCACTGCCGGCCAGGTCTTCTCCTCTCCTCCGACCGTGGCGGTCAGTTGAATGTTGGAACCCTCAACGAGAAATCCATAGTCGAGGAGGGAAAAGGGCAGACGGACCTCCAATTGCTGGGTGGAGTAAAGTTCGGCAATCACCGTTCCGGGACCCAGCACCGCACCAACCTCCACTTGAACCCGGCGAATCCGGGCATCAAAGGGAGCTCGTATGATGGTTCGCTCGACATCCCGCTTGGCACGGAGTTGTTCGGCCTCTGCGGATTTCACTCGGGCTTCAGCAGCCTTGAGTTGGGGCACCCGCAACACGAGATCGGTGGGTTCACCACGACCCAGCTTCTTCCAGTCAATGACCGCCTGTTCAGCCATCGCCTGTTCCTGCTCCAAAGCCAGTTCGGCATCGGCCAGGGCCGAGTTCGCCCGTGCTTCTGCGGCCTTGTAGTCTGAGGATTCAATCTCAATAAGCACCTCACCCTCCTTGACCATTTCTCCTGCGACCAGCTGATCGGACTTGGTGGTGACTCGGCCACCAACTTCGGCTGCAAGCATCACCTCACGCAGACTACTGACGACACCCTGGGTTTCGATGGACACTTCATGGCTACGGGCCCTGATGGGTTCAACCCGCACAGCTGTCACCAGCTTTTTGCCTTCAACCTGCTTGGGATCCTTCTTGGTCTTCACCAGAACGATGAAACTGCAGACGGCAATCAACACCACACACAGAGCCGCGACGAAGGAAACGACCGCATGGATCGCAAAGCTGCGCTGCTCCTCCTGCTTCTCGAATTCCGTCTTGGAATCATCGAGCTCTTCTTTGAGTTCTTCGTTCTCTTCTTCGTCCATCACGATGATTGGTTAGGGATTGTAGTCGCCACCGAGGGCGAGGTGAAGGTTGACCCGGTTGTCGAGGCGAACGCGGCGCAAGGTCAAAGCTTGGCTATCGAGTTCAATACGCCGGCTAGTAGCCTGCAGCAGGGTCAGCACATCCGTGGTGCCACGAGCGAATTCCTGACGAGCGGATTCTTCGGCGTCGCGAGCCAGCTTCGCCCCTTCCTCGATGGCGGTGATGCGGGTGACCATGAATTGTTCGGCAGCGAGGGCGATTTCCACCTCGCTGAATCCCTGAAGCACGACCTTTTGTAGATTGGCGAGAGCCTCCTTCTCTTCAGCACTGCGGCCCTTGAGATTGGCGGTAAGCTGACCACCACTGAGGATGGGCTGGGCCAATTGACCGGCGATCGACCAGACACCGAAGTTGCTGTCGCCGATGTCACCGAGTTGTTCGGTGCTGCGACCACCACTACCCGTGAGACTGAAACTGGGGTAGAAGGCGAGCATGGCCTCTTTGCGTCTCGAACCGGCGGCAGCAAGTTGGCGTTCGGCGGCGAGTATATCAGGACGCCGCAAGAGAAGCTCCGATGGCAAACCGGCAGGAGGCATCTTTTTAAGCGAGGGAAGTTCTGCAGCGCCAACGAGCTTGGCGGCGGGATATCGACCGAGAAGGATTTCCAATTGGCGCATGGCCTGGTCGAGTTCGGCATGTCGGGCAGCGAGGTTCGCTCGTGCGGTTTCAACGTCAGTCTGGGCAAGCCTCACTTGCGAAGCCGTGGCCTGCATACCACCCACCGCACGCTCGAAGCGGCCACGCACCAACTCCGCTGTATCCATCCGAGATTGCAGGGCGAGTTTGGCGAGTTCGATCTGTCCGTTGAGTTCGGCAACCACAAGCCAGGCTCTCACGACCTGAGCAGCGAGCGATGCCCGTGCAGCTCGATATTGTTGACCTTGCGCATCGAGGTCGGCGAGGGCGGCGCGTTGACCGGCCCGAATGCGACCCCACAGATCCAATTCCCAGGAAAGGGAAAGTTGTGCGCCGTAGCTGTTGTTGATGTTGCTGGCCACACCGCCCCCACCTCCAAAGGGAAAGCCGATGAAGTTGCGCTTGTCGCGCGAACCGCTGAGAGCCGCATTGAGCTGGGGTTTGGCAGCAGCTCCAGAGGCCTTGGCGAGCACGGCGGCGCGCTCGACCCTGGCGGCGGCAGCCTTCAGATCGTGATTGGCCTCGTAGGCTTCTTTCACCACCACTTTCAGGTCACGGCCTCCAAAACGGGAGACCCAATCGGTGTCCACGCCCTTGCTGGCCATCGGGGTGGCGGACCATCGACCCGGCGCATCTCCGGCCTCGCCCATGCGGCTGGGAGGGGAAGTCACAACACAGCCCGCGCAAAGCAAGGCCATAGGCATCAGGGACAGGGATTTCAAAACGAGGGTGGGCTTGAGGGTGAGAAATGGACACGATGCCGTCCCTCATGCCCCTAAATTAAAGGGCTTAGGAGGCATCGCAAGTGGCAATTATGTAATAGCTGAGCGGTGTCCCCCGTTGACAAGACCCCGCTCACACGCACACTCCCCGCCGTGAATGCGACCCCTACCCTAGGCTCAACTCTGGGAATCGGCCTTGCCGGATTCGGCACGGTGGGCTCCGGCGTGTGGAACACCCTGGAGCGCAATGGTGAACTGATCACCGATCGCACCGACGGCACCACCCGTCTGGAGGTCTCGCGCATTCTCGTCCGCGACCTCGCCAAGGCCCGCAACACCACCAGCGAAGTCTCACCCGATCTCTTCACCACCGACTGGCAGGCCCTTGTCGAAGATCCCGCCGTCCACATCGTGGTCGAGCTCATTGGAGGAACCGACGCGGCCTTCGATATCGTTGCGGCTGCATTGAAAGCCGGCAAGCCCGTCGTCACCGGCAACAAGGCCCTGCTGGCCGAACGCGGCGTGGAACTCTTCACGCTCTCCCGCGAAACCGGAGTGCCCATTCACTTCGAGGCGGCTGTCGCCGGTGGCATTCCCATCATCCGCAGCCTGCAGGACAGCTTCATCGGCAACCGCATCCATTCCTTCTCCGGAATCATCAACGGCACCTCCAACTACATTCTCGGCCGCATGACGGACGCCGGCCTCGACTATCAAACCGCGCTCGGCGAAGCTCAGGATCTCGGTTACGCCGAAGCCGACCCGGCGCTGGACGTCAACGGCTGGGACGCCGCTCACAAGGCCCTGCTACTGGCCACCCTCGCCTACGGTTTCCCCATCGATCCGGAGACCATTCACGTCTCGGGCATCGAGCAGGTCCGCCCCGACGACATCAAGTTTGCCAAAAATCTCGGTTACGCGGTCAAACTGCTCGCCATCATCCGCGAGCACGAGAACGGCGCCGTCGAATGCCGCGTGCAACCCTCCTTCATCGCCAAGAGTCACATCCTTTCCTCCGTGCACGATGTATTCAATGCGGTGGCCGTGCATGGCGATACGGTTGGCGAATCACTGTTCTACGGCCGCGGTGCCGGTCAGGATCCAACTGCCTCCGCAGTGGTCGCGGACATCGTTGAAGCGGCACGCGGCATCGAGTCTCCGAATCATCGCGGCTTCCTGCCCTACAACGATTCCGGCGAAGTCCTTCCCGTCAGCGACACAGCCACTTCTATCTACGTGCGCTTCGACGTCACCGACCGCCCCGGTGTGATCGCCGAGATCTCCAAGGCCTTGGCCGACCACGAAATTGGCATTTCCGGCACCCACTCCCCCGTCGACCCCAACGATCCCGATGCAGACTTCGTGGATGTCGTCTTCCTCCTGCACAAATGCCCTTTCGGCAAATTGCAGCAGGCCCTCAACGAAATTGAGCAGCTCGACTGCGTCAACAGCGCTCCGGTTGTATTCAGGATTGAGAAGCTGGATTGAACGACTACGCCGTTCGTTCCTAGTATTAGCTCCTAGTTGATTTCGCTCCGCTCAGGCATCAAGATGTTCTGACGCCATTAGAAGGATTGAATTGCGGCTCAACATACTGAGTGTTAGCCTTCTAAGCATAGAAGTAACCTTAGCAAGGGTCGATCAATAACAATGTTCGCGGCAAAATATGAAGACCCTGAATATGCTGCTCGTGACGATGCTCGTTGTAAGCTGCACGCAGACACGCGACAGGTTTTCGAGGCCCCCACATTACGAGGTAGACTACGGAAGCAGCCCCAAAGAGACCGCGGAGATGGGGCGCAAGGACGCAGCACGGCATATTGAACAAGGCGCGCTCCGAATAATTCGCTACGATATGCCCCTCGTTCGAACGGGCGTTTGGGACTCTTATTACCGACCGTTCGTCGATCTGCAAGTGGATGAGGTTCCAAGCGCGTTTGACACCGTAGAGTATTGCGATGCATACAACTCGGTGATGGATCAGGAGCTCAAGCGCCGCTACGGGAGCCGCTATCTTGCCGTCCGGGCAGATATTCTGCCTCCATCTGGGGCCAAGCATTGGGTCCAGGAGAGTTCGAAGCTACCCCATGCTTCAGCCACCAAATGAATACGCGAACAAGGCGGCGCACCGAATCGCCCACCCGCTGCGTGTTTGACGGTTCGCTGGCTGTCCGCTAGGTTTTCACTGTTGGCGACCCTCGCTCATGGTGGGCGAATCGGTGGCCTTCGACGTTAGGCCTTGAAATAATGTCCATCACTGAACTCACAGACCTTATTCGTCAGTATGAACAGGGTAAACTTTCGTTTGAGGCCCTGAACACAAGGTTGCTCGATGAGAATTACTCCTCTGTAGAGAAGGATTACTTAGAAAATTATTGGCGTTCGGAGAGTATCGAGGATTTCGTTGAGATCTTACTCGTGAGGCCTATTACCGACTGGGCTTTGATTGACGATGCCCGCGCTGTCCAGCTTGTTGAGGAAAGTGTCGAACATCTAGGAAGAGGAATTTTTCATAGGAATATTGAGGCATTAGCGTTGCGTTACCAGAAGACTTCCGAAGAGGTGATGGATCTATTCATTGATCGCGAGCCAGAACTCACCGCCAACGAAATTCTCACTGAGCTTAAGAAAGACACTGTGACCCGCCTCTAAAATTGAGAGGGCCTAACAAGATCTCGATCTCAATACCTGACCTTTGGCGAATCGATAGCATCATGGCCGTACAACCATCAACCCAGAAGTCGGAGTCCACTCTCGGTAAGATCTGAGATGACTCTGACGTTCTGCTAAAACAACTATGCGAGAAGGCCTTACAGGTTTCGAGAGCGCTTTTGGGCGTAAGCCGCCCCAGCAACTTATCAAACTTTTTGACGAGACGGTTGTTCGCTCGGCCCCATTGCGATTTGTATTCATCAAGCGGTCGTGGGTAATTGAAATACAGTATTTCCTCACGGTCGAAGACGCGAAGCCGATCGATATCGAAAACGATCGCTTCGCATTTGCCGCCAATACCGATGGGAGTGAACTATTGTTGGATTTAGTGAGCGATGGGTTGCCAGTTCTTCAGCGCGAGCACGGTGATATCGACACCTTGGGCCTAGATCTAAGTGAATTATTAGATCCAACGACAATGAGGTTCAGTCTGTCTTAGAATATATTGGTAGAACAGGTCAGCGCACCCGACCGCTACTCGCCCCGCAGTTGACGGTTCTGGGTGGTTTGGTAGTTTCTAAGCTAGCCATCTAGCGCATCCTGCGGCCGGGTGGTCTCAATCGTTTGGCTCAGAAATGAAATCCATAGCAGATGAGCGCCTCTCGCAAATTCATCGAATAGTCGACGAGCTCGACTCTTCAAGTGATCGATGCGTCGCCGTCAGTGAGCTGGAGAACGCAGAAGAACTTCTGGAGCTTGCTCGCCATTACAATTGGGGAGATGGATTCGCGGTGCCTCATGGGATTATTGACCATCCAGCATGCGATCTTGGACTGGCACTGTACGTCTTCGAATTGGCAGAGGGAGTCGTCTGGCTGACGTCGGATGACGAGTGGGAGTATCAGGAAGAATGGGCAGGTTTCTGCAAAGAATTGGCGAAAAGAATCCAAAGTAGACACTACACTAGGATCACAATTCCGTTTGAATCAGAGTTCTCGAAAGTACAGCGTTTCAAAGCGAAAAAGGAGGGAGTCCCAGACATCTTTCTAGACAGTGTCTATCCTGAACCAACTAAGAGCTAACAAAGCGTGGATCTCAACGCCTGACACGCCTTGGAAAGAAAGCTTTATGGCCAATCAACCATCAACTCAGGAGTCGGAGCGCGCTGTCTGTCAGGCGTGAGATGACTCGACGTTAGATAGTGAATAATCCCCACAACAGTTCAGGTCCTCGATCAAACCGTTACTCGGCATCCAAATTCACAAACTGGAGCAAGTTTGATCCTTACTCTTTGGAAGCGGACGCCACATACAAAAAGTTCGACAAGAGAATCAGCAAGAACCCTGACTCTCCGAAGATCATAGTTCTTCCTGTAGCTGAAAGCTTCTGGCAGCCATGCGGTGAAAACCAAATCCGAAGGAAACTAGAAGAAATCCCGAAAGAATACACTGAAGGAATTCGAGCAGTCTTCATGCTTGGGGGAACAAAGAAACAAAAGACCAGCTACTACTGTGACGCTGCCTGTTATGGAATGTATTGGCGGTCATGCATCTTCCTGTATGCGTTGCTCGAAGATAAAGTATCCGACAAAGAGAGAACATCACTGTTCTATCTAAGGGATACATTGATACACGAGATCGGACACCATGTAGACCAACGACCCAATACAAACACAAAACAAAGAGAAGCATTCGCGAATTGGTTTGCTCTACAACATGGAGGGAAGATCTAACCAGGCGGTGTCATCAACTCCGTCGATAGATCTTAACGTTCATATTTTTCCACTTCGGTGTTCGAAGTTAATCCGCCTCAGGCGAATGGATGTTCAAAGTTCCCCGACTTGTCGGGGCTCACCCTTCCCCGAAGAACTTCAAAATCCGCTTCAGCTTGCCGAGGCTAAGCGAGATGGGCGGATAGCGATGTGAGGGATCCGGCTTGAGCTTACGCTTCATCACCGCACGCTGATGCGTGAAGGCCTCGAAACCGGCCTTACCATGGCAGCTGCCCATGCCGCTCTCGCCCAACCCACCGAAAGGCAGCTCGCGATTCATCAAGTGGCTGATGGTGTCGTTGACGCAGACACCGCCCGAGCGAATCTCAGCAAGCACCCGCTTGCGCATCAATTCATCCTCGCTGAAGAGATAGAGCGCGAGTGGTGTCGGTTGGGTTTGCTGATGCTCGATCACCTCGGCAATGGAATCGTATTCGAGCACGGGCAGGATGGGACCAAAGATCTCCTCCTGCATCAGCGGATGATCCAAGCGGTCTTCACCCTTCAAACGCACCACCGTCGGAGCGAAGTAAAGCTTCTCGCGGTCGTGCTGATCACCGATCTCCACCTTAGCGCATTCCAGCAGACCCAGCAGCCGGTCAAAATGGCGCGTATTGACGATGCGGCCATAGTCGGCACTCTTCTGCGGGTCGCCATCGTAGAACAAGGCAATGACTTCGCGCAGCATTTCGACGAAGGCATCCCCCTTCCCGCGTTTGACCCAGATGTGATCTGGCGCGACACAGGTTTGACCCGCATTGAGGAACTTGCCCCAAGCAATGCGGCGGGCGGCGATTTCGAGATCCGTATCCCCCGCTACGATGCAAGGACTCTTGCCTCCGAGCTCCAGGGTGACGGGCGTCAGATGCTTGGCGGCCGCACTCATCACGGCACGACCGATGTTGGTTCCACCCGTGAAGAAGATCTTGTCGAAGTGCTGGTCGAGCAGGTCCATTGCTACCTCGGCCTCGCCGGTCACCACCGCGACCTGATCCTCATCGAAAGCCTCACGAATCATCCGCGAGACCACCTCCGCCGTGCGGGGTGCGTGTTCGGAGGGCTTGAGCACCGCCGTGTTGCCGGCTGCAAGTGCGCTGACCAAGGGCGAGAACAGCAACTGGAAGGGATAGTTCCAGGGGCCGATGATCAGGCAAACCCCGAATGGCTCAGGGACAATCGAAGACTTGGCAGGCCACAGGCTGAGGGGAGAACCCTTCTTTTGCGGTTTCATCCATCCCTTGAGATGGCGGGCGGCATAGCGGATTTCACCCAGCACATAGGCTACCTCCGAGGCATAGGCTTCTGCCTGACCCTTACCCAAATCATCCTTCAGAGCCTCGAGAATGTCCGCACTATTGGATTCCACGCTCTCGCGCAGACGACCCAAGGCCTCGGAACGCGCATTGAAGGAACGCGTCTTGCCGCTCTGGAAGCGTTTTCGTTGATGCTCGAGAATGGCCTTCATGATGGGTAGGACTTGTCACACTAGTCGGTTGGATTCAGCATCCACGCAAGCCATGATTCGCAAAGTCGTCATCCTCTTACTTGCCTGCAGCCCCCTAGTGAAGGGAGATGTGCTTGATGACAGCATCGGCACCTTTAACAAGGCCTATCAGGCCTGGGACACCGCCAAGTTTTGGAATGCCGCCCGCGATTTCAAAAAGGCCATCGAGGCCAAACCAAAATCCGCCATTCGCCACACCTGGCTGGGTACGGCCCACTTCCACCGCATGCTGCAAATCCAGAGCCGCCCTCAGACTCCAAAACTGAAGGCAGCGGCTGATGGCGACCGAGAAGCCGCCATCGTGGCCTTGGAGCACGCCGTGAAGCTCGACCCCAAACAGGCGGAAGCTCACGCCATGCTTGGAACGCTCTATGGCATGAAGATTGAAGGCATGATGAGCGGTATGCGCTACGGCCGCCGCGTTCAGAAACACCAGAAGCTGGCCCTCGAGCACGGCGCCAAGAACCCACGGGTGCAGTATCTACTCGGGGTCGCCCTATTGCGAACGGCCGAAAAAGAGGCGGAGCGGCTCGAAGCACTCAAAACCCTGCTGCTCGCCGAGGCCCTCTACAAGGACGAGGCCAAGCAAGACCGCAAGTCCTATGAGCCCGCCTGGGGCAAGGATGCCTGTCTCGCCTTCATTGGTCAGGCATTCTCGCAGTTGCATAAACGAGATAAGGCGCGAGACTACTTCCGCAAGGCCCTGACCGAACGTCCGAACAACCGGATGGCCAAGTCGGGACTTGAGAAGCTCAAGTGACTCTCCCCCTTTCCCGAATGCCCTCCAAGAAAGTCATCGTCATCGGCTCCGGACTCGGTGGCCTCTCCGCCGCCATTTCCCTGCGCCAGGAGGGCTACGACGTGACCATCCACGAGAAGAACGCCCAAATCGGCGGCAAGCTCAACCAACTCAAGGCGGAGGGCTACACCTTCGACCTCGGCCCCTCCATCCTCACCCTACCCCACATTTTCGAGCGCCTGTTCGAGAAGTCGGGCAAGAAGATGGAGGACTACATCCCCATCCGCACCCTGCGGCCCCATTGGCGCAACTTCTTCGAAGATGGCAAGGTGGTCGACCTCGACCCCGATCCGGAAATCATGGCCGCCGAGGCACGCAAGGTTGGGGAAGACCCGAAGAACGTCGAACGCTTCCTCAAGTATTCCGCCGACCTCTACGACCTCACCAACGAAGGCTACTTCGAGCAGGGTCTGGATACCGCCGCAGACTTCCGCGAGTTCTACGGCCTCGGCAAATTCCTCAAGTTCGATCTCTTCCGCAGCATGCACGGCGGCGTGGCGCGCTACCTCAAGACTCGCCACATGCGCGACATCTTCGACTACTTCATCAAGTATGTCGGCAGCTCCGCCTACCACTCCCCAGCTTTCATGAACTCGATGTCCACCATCCAGTTCCGCTACGATCTGTGGTACGTGGATGGCGGCCTCTACAACATCGCCGTTGGCCTACAAAAGTTGATGGACGAACTCGGCGTGAAGGTGGTGCTCAACTCCGAGGTCAGCGAAATCCACAAGGAGGGCGACACCGTGACTGGCATGGTGGCGAATGGTGAACTCCACCAAGCCGACATCATCGTGTCGAACATGGAGGTCATCCCCGCTTACCAAAAGCTACTCGGCGAAGATGAGGACTTCATGAAGAACCTCGAAAAGTTTGAGCCCGCCTGTTCCGGTCTGGTGCTCGAGCTGGGACTGGACCGCAAGTACGAGCAGCTCGCCCACCACAACTTCTTCTACTCCGACCATCAGAAGAAGCACTTCCACACCGTCTTCCGCAAACACGAGCTACCACCCGACCCCACCATCTACCTGGTGGCGGCCTCGCGCACTGATCCGACCGTCGCCCCGGAAGGTTGCGATTGTCTCAAGATCCTGCCGCACATCCCCTACATCGACGACGACAATCCCCTCACTCGTGAGGACTACGAGCAGCTCAAGGAGCGCGTCATCGACAAGCTGGAGCGCATGGGCCTCACAGATCTCAGAAAACATACCGTCTTCGAACACTTCTGGACGCCGCTCGACATCCGCGAGCAGTACAACTCCAACAAAGGCTCGATCTACGGCGTGGTCAGCGACCGCTTCAAGAACCTTGCCTTCAAAGCGCCGAAGCAGAGCACCAAGTATCCCAACCTCTTTTTCGTTGGAGGTTCAGTGAACCCCGGCGGTGGCATGCCCATGGTCATTCTCTGCGGTCAGAACGTCGCCAAGAAAGTGGTGGCGTGGGACAAGTGATTCACTTGGCCTCGCGATAGACTCGCCAGAGTTCAATCCCCACGGATTTCTCATACTCCACATTGAATTTCTGTTCCTCAGGAATCACCAGAAAGCCGCGTGAGGTGAGGTAGCAGTTCAGATTCGCCTCTTCGCATATCCACACCAGCAAGTCCGCCGTGCTGATGTTCCTCGCGCGAAAAGTCAATCGAGCCTGATCCTCATCGGCATGAGCCAATGCAGCATCAGCGCCTCCCAAAGCAGCTTCCAAATCTTCAACAGTATTCGCCACCCCTCCACCCGAGGGCGCACGCACAACCCAGCATACCCCTTTCTTGCTGTGATCTTCTTCAGGATCCAACTCTGCAGAGCGCTGGCGCAAGAACTCGATCGCATCTTCGACGGTGGTTTCTTCAAAGTTCACCCGGGAAATAATCATGGAGTCCAACTTCCTAACGATGGCATCAGATGGATGACTTGCTACCGCGGCCGCATGTCCGTGTTTTTCCACAAACTTGATGCGACTGGCCTGCACATCATGCGGACCCTGCCCATCCACATGACCACATCCACCTAAAGTGAGCATCAACAAGAGACTGGTCGCTCCCGATTTCTGCGCTCCGATCTTTGCCGCAATCCACACCAGCCCCAGCAGCGCGGGAATCGCCAACAAAACGCAAGTGATGGTGAAGGCGGGAAGCACCTCAACCTGCAAGTCCGCCATCATTTTCATGGCCAGCATACTGCCCATATCCGAACTGTTGCTGGCCTGATCCGTAGCAACCTGCTCGATCAATGCGTCTTTCGCCGGAAAATCCTGAGTCACCTGCACCAGCAGACACAATAGCGCCACTCCACAGAGCACGGATCCGGCAATATCCAGAAACGGTTTACGGTTCATGAGGCCCACCAGCAGGCAGGCAACGGCTAGGCCGGTGGCCATCAGAGCTGCTCCCACCAAAGGAGCCGAACCCAGCGTTTTTTCGCGGTTGGGGTCCTGCCTCTTGCTGGTTTCCTTGGTGGGGCTGGATTTTCCGGTGATGGTCTGGATGCCAGTCTGGGTGGCCAAGCTCTCACCGGAGCAGCGGATATCCAGCCAGGGCATGAAAAATAGGGCGAATGCCGCCAGAGCCGTGGTGAGCTTGATGCCGCGCAGAAAGACCATGGTGCATCATCCACCCATAGGGGCCATAGATCAAGCTGACAGGGCCCTCTGTTACACAAAATGCACCATCTTGTAGTTGTCTCCCGAGCGGAAATGTCATGACCTATCACCACCATGAAGAAACTGATTGCCATGGTCGGTGCCGCAGCACTGGCCCTACTGACCACCAGCTGCCTGCAGCAACACACCACTCTCAGCCTCAACAAGGACGGCAGTGGCACCATCACTGAGTCCACCACCATTGGTGCCGACATGCTCGCCATGATGGGCGCCGCCGGAGGCGAAGGCCAAGACCCCCTCGCCCAGATGGTCGAACAAGCCAAGGCCAAGTCCGCTCAAACCGCTGCCAAGATGGGCGAAGGTGTGAGCGTCAAGGAGATCAAACCCATCAACCAGGGTGGCAAGAAGGGATGGATCACCGTCTACGAATTCAAAGACATCAACAAAGTCAAATACGCCTTCGGCCAAGGCATGGGTGATGACGAAGGCGGTAAACAGAAAGAGAACATCGATATCAGCTACAAGGACGGTGTGCTCACCATCAACAACAAGTTCGAGCCCGGCGACAAACCGAAGAACGATGAAGCCATCGACGAGAACGGCCTCGCCATGGCCCAGCAAATGATGGGTGACATGCACATCAGCCTGTCTCTCGAGTTCCCCGGAGGCATCGCTGAAACCAACGCCAAGCACGTTGATGGCAACAAGGTGACCCTGATGGACATGCCCTTCGGCAAGCTCATCGCCGACCAAGCCAAGTTCAAGGCCTTCATGAAGGCCGACCCTCAGAGCATGGCCGAAGCCAATGAACTCCTCAATGGCATCGACGGCGTTAAGGTCGAGACCGCTGAGAAGATCACAGTGAAGCTCAAGTAATTCGCTTCTCCGAAGCATTTCACAACGGGACATTCCTCATGGGATGTCCCGTTTTTTGTTTTCGCCAAATGGCCATTCTTGAGCATGATTTGGCCAGTTCCCGTGATGTTTGTCCTAATCCCCATCCTGCTGGCCCTGTGGACTCTGGGTTGGTGGCTGCGACCCCGCCTGGAGGCCCCACTGCCTCCACCCGTCGATCAGGGACCGGACCCGGCCAAGGTCAGCATCATCGTGCCAGCCCGCAACGAGGCCAAAAACCTGCCACGGCTCATCCACTCCATTCGCGCTCAGCGGATCTGGCCGCTGGAACTCTTGGTGGTGGATGACGACTCCGAAGACAAGACCGCGGAAATCGCAGAGGCAATGGGCGCGCGTGTGATCACCTCCAAACCATTACCCGATGGTTGGCGCGGCAAGACTTGGGCCTGCCATCAGGGTGCCAAGGAGGCCAAGGGTGAAACCCTACTCTTTCTCGACGCCGACACTTGGCTGGAGGATCACGGCTTCAAAAACCTCGTCGGTCAGTATGAGTCTGGCGCTCTCGCAGTCGGTCCCTGGCATGAGATCGAGGAATCCTATGAGTCGACTTCGCTATTCTTCAACCTCGCGATGGTGGCCGGCACCGTACCCGACGGCCTCTTCGGTCAACGTCTCCTGATCTCCGCCAAGGACTACAAGAAGTGCGGTGGCCATGAAGCCGTCAAAGGCGAAGTCCTTGAGAATCTGAAAATGCGCGACCATCTGCAGGACAAAGGCATGGCCGTGCGCAGCATTCCCGGACAGGGCACGGTGAAGTTCCGCATGTATCCCCAAGGCATCGGCCAGGTGATCGAGGGCTGGACCAAGGGCTTTGCCTCTGGAGCCACCAGCACTTCCGGCAACACCATGCTGCTGACCGTCCTGTGGATGATCGGCTTGATGGGCTCCTTCCTCGGTTTGGTCATCGGACTCTCCTTGCCGTGGATCCTTCTTTATATCGCTTTCGCCATTCAAGTGGCGGTTCTCAGCCGCAAGGTTGGCTCCTTCTCACCACTGACTGCCGTGATCTATCCCTTGCCGCTGCTGTTTTTCTTCGGCGTGTTCACGCGCTCGGCGATGAAGGGTGGCAAGCAGGTCACTTGGAAAGGTCGTCAGTTCGATACCCCCTCCTCAGCTGACGATGCCGATTGAGCTGCCCATCCACTGGATCATTGTCCTCAATGTCCTGTTGTGGCCCATCATTCAGCTCGGACTGGCTTGGGCTTGGACTCGCCTGCCGGCGCAATACCTGAATCCACCCTCCGCCCTGCCCTTTGAGGACGGCGGGCGGTTTTACCAACGCGGCTTCAAGATCCGTCGCTGGAAGGATCTCCTGCCGGACGGCGCGAGTTGGTTGAGCGGCGGTTTTGCCAAGGCCAGTCTCGCTCAACGCAGTCCGGAATACATCCAGCGCTTCATCGTGGAAACCTGGCGCGGAGAACTCTGTCACTGGTGCGCTCTGGCCTTCACTCCCCTCTTCTTCCTGTGGAACCCGTGGTGGGGAGATCTGGTCATGGTGGTATACGCTATCGGCGCCAACTTGCCCTGCATTCTGGTGCAGCGTTACAACCGGGCAAGAATGCAGATACTTACAAGGCGCGACGGCCTTGAAGAGCCCTCAACAAAGTAAGCTCGTCCGCATGTTCCAGCCCGCCACCAGCGGGTAGACCTTGGGCGATGCGTGAGATGTGGCAGTTGCGATCGCGCAGAAGGTCGGCGAGGTAGTTGGCGGTGGCTTCACCTTCCACATCCGAACCGAGGGCGAGAATCACCTCTACTTCACCTTCCATGGCCTCGAGACGGCGCAACAGTTGCGGGATGCGCAAATCTTCAGGAGTCACACGGTCGAGCGGAGACAGCTTACCTCCCAGACAGTGGTAGCGTCCACGGAAAGCTCCGGAGCGCTCCAACGGCAGGACGTCGGTCGCTTGTTCCACCACGCAAAGACTCTGCTCTTCACGGCCCGGGTCATCACAAATGCTACAGCCCTCGGAAGTGGCGAAGAAACCGCAGACCGGGCAGTCTTGAATGCGCTCGTCGGCTTCAAGCAGAGCATGAGATAGCTGCTTCGGATCCGCCTTGGGATGCTGCAGCAGCCACACGGCGATGCGCTCGGCCGAACGCGGTCCCACTCCGGGCAACTGCTTGAGCTCGGAGATCAGGTCGCGGACCGGTTGGGGGAAGTCAGCTCGTTTCATGATGGGGATTGCTTGCGCGCGAGGCGGAAAAGATGAATGGCCACCAGCAGACCGGCAACCGCTGCCGCCACACAGGACATCGAAATTTCAGGGCGATGGGAAGCCAGACAAAGCACCGGCGCCCACAAACCGAGAACCGCGAGGCTAGCGATCCACACCGTCATGCGCTGCCAGCCATGGCTGCAGCACAGCATGAGCAGGGGCAGGCCGAAAGCGATCAGCACCGCCATCAACCAGAGGATCGCAGCGGGCACTTCGTGGACAAAGTCCTCATCCATGACGGAAGCCAGCCAGTCGCCGAGTATGTCGTCGAGATGAGCGGGCCAACCCATCATCGTTCCGGCCAGGAGCAGCAGCATGATGGTAGAGCCATGCAATAGCGCGGTCGCCACGATGGATCCCATCGATTCGGCCGGACGGTTCGCGGGGTCGCTCACGTCGGGCAG
This sequence comes from uncultured Luteolibacter sp., assembly GCA_964541125.1. GTDB lineage: Bacteria > Verrucomicrobiota > Verrucomicrobiia > Verrucomicrobiales > Akkermansiaceae > Luteolibacter. Next base: position 21,735 of record CAZIPY010000142.1, read on the forward strand.
ATTAGTCCATGCCACGCGTCATTCAATCTACAAGATTGGCGGATCCGCTAATCTCGGCTTAAAGTGCCGCCATGTCCCCACTCGAGCGCTTTCTCGACCCGGCATCCACCTCCCTGAAAATCTGCGGAGTGACGGTCGCCGAGGAGGGCGAACGCCTGGCCACCATGGGCGTCCATGCTCTGGGCGCGAACTTCTGGCCCAAGTCTAAGCGCTATCTCGACCCGGCGGATGCCTCCTGGCTCGAATCCCTCGCCGGACGCATCCTGCGAGTGGGCGTCTTCGTGAATCCGGAGGCCGACCACGCCTTGGAACTCCTCAACAAGGGCTACATCGATGTCATCCAGCTCCACGGCGATGAAAGGCCGGCAGATGCCGCTCCCTACCGCAGTGCCACCGCGCCCTTCATCAAGGCCATCGGCGTGGCGGGCGCCGAACACCTCGCCGACGCCACCGACTACGGAGCTTCCGCCCTGTTGATGGACGCTCACGCACCCGGCGTCTATGGGGGCACCGGTGAAACCTTCGACTGGAACACCGCGGTCGACTTCCAACAACAGCATCCGGATCTTCCCGTCATCCTCGCCGGAGGCATTACTCCGGACAATGCCGCCCAAGCTGTGGAGGCCGTTCATCCCGCGGCACTTGATGTGGCATCCGGTGCGGAGCTATCGCCGGGCATCAAGGATTTCGACAAGGTCCGCCAACTCATGGAAGCCACCCAAGGATGCTGACTGATTCCCACTGCCACCTCGCCTCACATCGATTTCAGGATGACGAGCGCGAGGACATCATCCAACGCGCAATCGACAACGGAGTGAACCGCATGGTGACTCTCGGCACTTGCCTGGAGGATGTGGAAGCCAATCTGCAACTCGCCAATCATCCGGCCGTGCATGCCACCATCGGAATCCATCCCTGCGATGTGCACCAGGCTCCCAATGATGCAGTGAACCAACTAGCTCGCTACGTCGATGATCCCCGGGTCTGCGCCATCGGCGAAACTGGCCTCGACTACTTCCACCCAGTACCCAAGGAATGGAGCGAGGAGGATTTTCGTCAACGGCAACGCGACTTCCTGCAACAGCACTTCGAACTCGCTGCGAAGAAAGATCTAGGAGTGGTCATCCACACCCGCGACAAGGAGGGTGATGCCTCATTCCGTGATGCCCTCGAAATCTATCGCAACTACAGCGACGAAGTCCGCGCCGTCTTCCACTGCTTCATCGGGCCGTGGGAGAATGCCAAGCAAGTCATCGATCTGGGCGGCTTGGTTTCCTTCGGAGGAGTCGCCACCTTTAAGAATGCCAAGGATGTGTTGCAATGCGCATGCGAATGCCCAGCCGGCAGCTTCATGCTGGAGACTGACTCCCCTTATCTCGCGCCGGTCCCACATCGGGGTCAGCGCAATCAACCGGCTTACGTCCGCGACGTCGCCGAATGCCTGAGAAAAGCCCGTGACGAGTCCCTGCAAGAGCTTGCCGGATACACCAACGCGACCGCGGAAGGCTTTTTCAGATTGTAATTTAAGAAAAGTTGAATAAATGGTGGGGCGCAGTGCGTTCAACTTTGGAGAACCCTCATCCATACCGACCATGATCTTCAAGACCCTCACTTCCGCCGCCGTCGCCAGCATCGCTCTCGCCTTTGTTGCCTGCTCACCCATCCAAAAGGATCCCTACGACACCGGCAGCCTTTACGGCTACCCCGATGCAGGCGCCAACCCCAACCAAGCAGGCTCCCTCTACGACGTGCCAGCTGATTTCGAAGAAGGAGGCATCGGCCCAGCCGACCCAGCTCCCGCATCCAGCACCTACACCGTGGTTGCCGGCGATACCCTCTCCAAGATCAGCAAGATGCACAACGTGTCCATCCGCTCGATCGTCGACGCTAACGGCATCTCCAATCCGAACATGCTGCGCGTCGGTCAAAAGTTGATCATCCCCGCACGTTGATTGCATGAAGCATTTCATCGCCTGCCTGACCATTACCGCGACACTGGTTGCCACTGATGTCGCTTGGTCACAGGAACCGGCGATTGATCCGGCCTTGCACAAGGTCGAAGCCGCACTCGACGACCTTCTTGCCGAACGCGGTCCCATTGAAGCTTTGCAACGTGCCGTCGACAAGGCTCGCAAGGTCGGCGTATCCGAACAGGCCATTCTTGAAGCCCGCTTCCTCTATCACGTTGACCAACTTGAGGATGCGGCAATTGCAAAAATGCTGCCGGAATTTCTCGAGCGGCAAAAAAAATTCAAACTCGAGGAGTCGGCAATTTTTGCCGTCGAGGAGGATTGGCTGTCGGTTGTCGAATACGTAAAGGCTATCCATGCACTCGAACAAGGTGACCGTGAAGGCTTCAAGAATCACATCAAGGAAGCCTTCTGGTTGGGACCTCGTCAGGCAGCTGCATTTGCACCTCACATCGAACGCCTCCGACATGAGGAAGCGATGCGTGCGATTGAGTTCAACTTCGACCGCAAACTCGCCACCGTTGATGGCACGCCACCACCTTCATTGCAGGACCTGGTGAAGGAACGAAAAGCACTGTTGTTGCACTTCTGGTCACCCAACAGCCGGCAATGTGTTCTATCCATGCCCGACTTCGCACTAACCGCCGAAATGCTTATAAAACAAGGGATTGGCGTGGTTTCGCTATGCGCCAAACGCAGCCCTCAAGCGAGCGAATTGGTCACCGAATACAACAAGGGAAAACATGGCAGTTGGCTTGTCGATCCCGATGAGGATTCACTGGGTGTGTTATTGCGTGTGCAGAGTCTACCAACCATGGCACTCATCCATCCCGAAGGTCGCGTACTCTTTTGTGGTGACCCGACCGACATCCAGTTCTGGCGCGCGTTGGAAAAACTGGAACCCAACATCAAACGACCCGATGCCGAAGGTCGTTTCGATGAATGATTGCGTACTGACAAAATCTAACTACTCCATTTATCGTAGTTAGAATGCGGCGAAAAAATTTCAAAAAACTCCGCGAGTGAGTTTATAAAAATCGGCACGTTTCATCTTGACGTTTATTTAAGAAATACGTTTTATTCGCCGTCATACCATGATGCGAGCTGCATGGCGAAACCCATCCAACCATCCAACCTCGAGCTGCAGGCACTATCAGTCCTATGGCACGAGGGACCATCTACGGTGTCTTCCGTACATGAGTCACTCCCCGATGGAAAAGACCGGGCGTACACCACGGTGCTCACCATCATGCAAAACCTCGAGCGCAAGAACCTGGTCAAACGTGAACGCGTCGGCCGGGCTCACCGCTACCGCGCGATCCACTCGCAACAAGCCATCATACGCCGAGCAACTCAAGAATACCTAACCAATGCTTTTGGGGGCCGCCTCGTTGAGGCAGTCCTCGCAATACTCTCCACCGGCAATCTCACGCCGGATGAGAAAACAACAATAGAACGCGAACTCCAACGACACAGAACTATGGCTGCGAAAAAAACCGCAAGAAAGAAAAAGGCTGCCAA
>CAZIPY010000143.1:0-2500 GCA_964541125.1 uncultured Luteolibacter sp.
GGAGAAGGTCTTGGTCTCACCGCCGACTTCCACCTGGATGTGGGCGTCGCCGTTGGCGGCTTCCACAATCTTGTAGGGCATGCGCTTGTCGGCGTCGGTGAGTTCGGAGAACTTGCGGCCGATCAGACGCTTGGCGGAGAAAATGGTGTTTTGAGGATTGGTTACGGCCTGGCGCTTGGCGGCCTGGCCGACGAGACGTTCGCCACCCTTGGTAAAGGCGACGACAGAAGGAGTGGTGCGGGCACCCTCCGAGTTTTCGAGCACCATGGGCTCCCCGCCGTCCATGACGGCCATGCAGGAGTTGGTGGTACCGAGGTCGATTCCGAGAATTTTGGACATGATGTTAAAGTGGGCTGAGTTCTGTTTGTTTGGCCCGGAGGCCTGTTGTTGGCATTCCTATCGCAGGCCACGTGCCAAGGGGTGTTTTGGTGTTTATAAGTCACACACAACAAGTGAATTACAACTTTTACCTATCTTTAGACACCTCCTGGGAATGGCCTCAAAATAGCGCAAAAGAGACAAAATGACGCGATTCAAGCGCGACAATATGACGCGGCGTGACAGTTAAGGATGAGGAGAGCAAAGTAGCTCTCTGTAGCTTATCGGCTCCCTTGCTAAGAGTGGGAATTAAACCCTACGCCTCAGAAAGAAAGCGCAAGTCATAGTAAACCCGAACAGTACCGCTGTTGTCGGTTCAGGAATGGCACGGAATGTAATGCTTTGGTTGGATCCTGTTGCGGTTCCGCCGCCGTCAAAAATGGGGAATAAGACACCCCATTCGTCACCCAGCGTAAGACTGAAATCATCGAAGCTCATATTCGTGAATGTGTGGCTGATGTCTATTTGCTGGCCTGAGTTGGTTCCTGCGGGAACGAAAATGTTGTCGAATGAACCGTCCAAAAAACCCACGCCGAAGCCTGGGTCGATGCCAGTGACAAAGACGCCTGGAGCTGTGCCTGTGTAGGTAAAGGATCCGTCCGCGAAATAGTATCCGTTGGAGCTGGTTGCAGAATTAAACCGGCTGTATCCATCGTAAAAGTCGCCCCTTGGTGTGGATGTTGACCCGCCTGTTGGCCCGGTCATTCCGGTGAGGTCCAGTGAGCCGCTGACGCGCAGCTCTAGATCGGTGCCGCTCTCTGAGAAGTCGATCAATAATGCTGCAATCGCGGTTTGGCTCATGAGGGCGATTGCTAGTGCGGCAAACATCAAGGGTGTAGCTTTCATTGGTATGGTGATGGTGGCAGCTATTTAAACGAGCGCTTTCCGCATCTAGAGAAGGAAAAGAGGGGAAGTAGGCTCAAGCATTATTCATGCCTTGTCCGGTTTGGGCGCGGAATCAGGAATCTGCATGCGGCTCTAGAAAAATCTATGCGAAGGTTGGAAAATAGCAGCATGCATGCCACGAGAGGTCTATCGACGTGTGATCTTCTCTTTCTTCTCCCTTTTGTCAAATAACTCAGATGCCAAGGGGTGATGTTCCCGGTTGATTCGATTATCTCACCGTCGAAGTGGTGATCGTAAGGGTTCAAGAAATGACTTCTTCTCGATTCAGCGATGTGTTGTCTTTGAACCATGTCTGAAGAAATCACGGGTCGCCAATTGTTGTGGGAAACCATCCAGCAGAAGGAGTCTTATCCGATTTTCAGACTGACCTACCTCAGCACTCCGGTTGATGGCTTCAGCGACAAGGATCTGGATGAGATTGAAGAGAAGTCGTTGGTCAACAACGATGCGCGTGATGTGACCGGCATTCTTCTGGTCCACGGCGAACGGATTCTTCAGGTCCTGGAAGGTCGAGAGTCGGCCGTCCGCGAGCTCTACGCCAAGATCGAAAAGGATCCCCGGCACACCATCACCAAGCTCGTATCGACGGTGGAGGACGAGGAGCGGATGCTGCTCACCTGGAATATGGTAGTCCGCAGCGTGTCCGACATTCCCGAAGAGGCGCAGACGGACTATCAGGCTTTCTATGACGAATGCCTCCAGTCCGAGGAGCCGCGCATTCTCTCCTGTGACGACATCGACCTCTTGAAGTCGGTGTCTTTGCTCAGTGCCTTGCCGGCCTAATGGTATCCGTCGCGTTGAGGCCTTGAACCCTCCCAAGGCGGCGACTACCTTCCTTCATCTTGAAGGAGAAGACGGCAAAGCAGTGGATTCCGAGGGGCAAGCCCTTTCAGCCTGAGGCAGCAGGCGCCAGCGGATCCGGCCTTCCCGCCATTCTCGAGCATCTGGTGCTGGAGCGAGGATTGGCAGAACCCGAGCAACTCGAGGGCTACCTGCAGCCACGGCTTAGCGACCTCAGTGATCCCATGCTGATTCCCGGCATGGAGGCTGCGGTGGAGCGCATCTTTGAGGCGGTGGATGGCGGCCAAGGGGTCTGCATCTACGGCGACTATGATGTCGATGGCGTGACCTCCATCACCCTGATGCGCTGCATCCTTCTGGCTTACGGCCTTGAGCCTAAGCACTTCATTCCCAAGAGGGCCACCGAAGGTTACGG
>CAZIPY010000144.1:0-6571 GCA_964541125.1 uncultured Luteolibacter sp.
CAGAACAGACCTTAGACTCTGCCGACTATCGTTGGCTGTCAGATCGTCGTGAGATCTGGCCAGCTATTGGAAGCACTTTTCCAGACACTTATTCGGGGCTCCCTGATGCGGTGACGGTAGAGTACACGGTGGGGTACGGAAATGATGCTGGCTGCATTCCGCGTCTCATTAAACAAGCGATGCTGCTTTGCATTGGCAAGTGGTTCTTCGACCCCGCCATGGAGTCGTCAGCATTGCACTCTTCCGAGCAGGCGTACAAGAACATCATCCGCAACCTGAGTCGCGAGACCTATCCGTAATGCGTAAGCGAATCGGCTTCCGCCGACACATTGCTGACATATACAACCATAACGGTACGCGAGATGCGGTCGGCCAGCTTGACACCAAGAACGACAGCAACTGGGTCGGATTTGCAATGGGCTGGCCCTGCGAGTTCGTCTCCACTGTTGGCGGCGAGATCGTGCGTGGCATTATGGTCACGGACAAGTCCACCCACATCGCGTTCGGGCACTTCTCCCATGTCGAGACAGTGAATAAGAAGATGCGTGTCAAGATCAACAACGAGTGGTATGGCATCACTAGCATCATCGACCCCGAAGGCATCCGGCAGGAGATGAGGATCGAACTCCGCAAGGAGAACTGATGCCAGGACCATTCGATCTAGCCGAAGCGGAAGCACGCAGGCTGCGTAACCAGAGAGCGTACGCGGCCCACAAAGAACACATGGCCGTCAACGTCAAGTCTACGAACAAGACTGCGGAGAAGGCCCTTGAGTTGTTCGAGGACCACATGAAGCTGAGGGTCATTCGGCTCTCGACCTACGCTGCTGCTATAGTGGTACGACAGACAGCAACAACATTACTTGAGATCGGCTCTGCACCTCATGGACCAGACCAGTCAGCCCTCCCAGGCGACTCAATGGAGACAGGAACATTTGAGAAGAAGTCTCCCGAACAGCAGTACCGTCGCGAAACTCAACCGTCGATGGTTAAGAAGGTTCAGATCAAGCGGAAGCAATACCGCAATGGCGAGATCTATCTCGCGATGGTCGGACCATCGAGGCCTTGGGGCTCACACGCATGGATACTTGAATGGGGTGGCGTCATTCAGCTTTGGGGCACGAGCAAATACTATCAACTACGACCTCGCCCATTCATGGAGCCAGCAGGCCCAGGCACGGAGGTTGAACAACGCCGTGCTTATGTTCGGAAGCACCGGGAACTGTGGAGGAAAGGGTGAGTAGTCTTGCAGCAATTCGAGCAATCCTTGTGGCCGACGCTGACGTCTATGCGACAGTCGGTGAGCGAATCGGTCCAGACCACTTCGACCAATCTAGCGAAATGCCCGCCATTGCTATGTGGCACATTTCAGGAACAGCATACGACTGTATGGACGGGGGGCTCGGCTTTGAGCGTGCCCGCGTTCGAGTTGAGTGCATCGGTGACTCACGAGCAGAGGCAGACTCCCTCTGGGTCAAAGTAAACAAAGCATTGACGAAGGACCTTAAGCGTGGCCAATGGGGCGGCGTTCAAGTGGACTCCGTAACGCAGGGGAGCGGATCGCAGCACTTAGCTGACCGCCCTCTTGATGGAAGTGAAAACTGGTTTTACAGGACCATCCAGTCCTTTGAAATTTCCTATTACCTTTACGAGAAGGAATAACATCCCATGGCATACAAGGGAATGACGGGACAGGGTGCAACCGCTGTCCTTAGCGTGACCGGTGGGGTTGGCTGCATTCGTAGCATCCAGCTTCCTGAGTGGACGCAAGAGAAGATCGACGCATCGTGCCTCGACACTACCGATTGGAAAAGCTACATCCCCGGCGACTTGACCGACCCAGGCCAAGTCACCATGACGGCTGTATTCGATCCGAGCATCGACATCCCTGCTTGTGGTGTCATTGAGGACCTCACGATCACTTTCCCGATCGGCGATCCAGCGAACGCAACGCAGGCGACTCTGACCGGCTCTGGATTTATTCAGTCCGTGCAGCAGCCCAACATGGTGATCGACGGGCTCTTAGAGCTTACGATCGTCTTCTGTTATGATGGGGACTCGGCAAGTCCTCCTACATACACAGTTGAGTCTGCATAATGGTTAGGGTAGAAATCGAGCGAATCTACGGCACTAACGTGGCCAGCCGCAAGACCATCCCAACTCGCGTGTTTAGCGTGAAGTTGGATGGTTACATGGTTGGCCTCTATCACGAGCGATCAAGCCTCCTCTCCTTCACCGTCACTAATCTGACGGACGAGGAGAAGGAACTCGTCGTACGAGAAACCGAGGGTACAATGGGGGTACTAGAGGGGTCAGCAGATGCTCCCCCTATTGATAAGGCTCCCAAGTTACCTGAGGACGTAGATGTCAGCGACTTCTAAGACCCGACAGGAATTGATTGCACTGCTCACACCGAAGGTTACGTCCTTCGAGTGTGAGGGTGTGACCATTTACTGTATCCCCATGACTGAATCGAAGCGGTGCGTACGCTTCACACAATTCATTTCGGACGATGGCAAAGTGTCAGATGATTACATTGACAATCAGAGGGCAATCACCATCATCGACCATGTTTGTGATGCCGAAGGGAACCTTCTGTTCACAGACAAAGACATTGACCTTATCAACGGGATGGACAACCGTCTGCTTGAGAAATGGTATTACGCCATTGAGAGCCTGTTCGTAGAAAAAAAAGAACGGGCCGCATCCAAGGATACCGAAGACACTTCGGAAAAAACCACCGACTGACGTGGGCCTTTAAGATCTGCAAGCAACTGGGGATAGACGACCCGGTTGCTTGGATGGATGCGGTCGATCCAATCGTCTTGGACCGATGGATCGCCTACGAGCTGCATGAGCAAGACCTGAACGCTCCCGACAACTCTGTTGAGTCCGCTCTCGGACAGCTAGGCAAACTATGAGTGTAGTCTCAATCGGCACCCTCCGGTACGACATTGTATCGGACACGACCTCTTTCGTTCGCGGCATGAAAGCTACTCGTGCCCAGATGCGAGAAGCGGACGCTCTGTTTCGTCGTCACCGCTCGCCCATCCAGGGTGTGCAGCACGAGATGGAGCGACTGACCGCTCTGCGTCAGAAAGAGATGATCTCTGCACGCGTCTACCGTGAGGAGATGAAGCGGCTCGGCCTGGAGATGAAAAAGCTCCGGCACGAGCGAGAGGAGAACCTGCGAGTCAAGGCACGGCATCGTGCGATCGACCGCATGCTTCCCCCGCTTCTTGCACGGCAGGCGAAAGCCATTCTCGGTGTTGCACAATCGTGGAACACCGCAGCAGCGTCCGCGACTCGATATCGAGGGGCAGCGGTCGGTGCTACCAATCGCGGTGCAGCCGGTGCAAACATGGCCAACATCGGAGGCTCTCTGGGGTCCGCCATGGGCTTCGGAGGAGCTGGTGCTGGCATGGGCCGACTCGCTGGCTTGGGCGGCATGGGAGGCCTCTCCCTGGTCGCTGGCGTGGGCGTGGCGAAGGCCATTCGCGAGTTCGCCGAGCTTGAGACCGCCATGGTTGACCTGCAGGTCATCATGGGCGACGACGCAGCTGGCGAGAAGTTTGTAAACACGCTGCGGAAGATCGCACGAGAGACGCCACTGACGGCGAAGCAACTCATCAAGAATGCCCAGACCCTGCTCAGCTACGGCATGAGCCAGGACGGCATGACCGACACACTCACAAGGCTCGGTGAGATCGCGGGCGGCGACACGGCAAGGTTCGAGGCCTTGACGCGTGCTTATGCCCAGGTGCAGTCAGCAGGCAAGCTCATGGGACAGGAACGTCTCCAGCTCATCAACGCTGGATATGACTTGACTGCGATTGCTGATGCTGCCGGAATCGAGATGGCAGACTTCAACAGCGAGATGGAGAAAGGGAACATCTCGGCCCGTCATCTTACCGAGTCGATGATTAACCTCACCAGCGAGGGCGGCAAGTTCCATGGGCGACTGGGCCGACAGGCCGAGACCCTGGCCGGAACGTGGTCGAGGGTGACTGGCGAGATGGAGCAGGACTTCGCGGGCTTGGGTGAAGAGATCCAGGCCTCTGCCTACACTGGCATTGCAGCCCTCAAGGGGCTCTCTGACGCGTTCATTCAGACCGCCAAGGGGATGGACACCATCTTCACTTCGATCTTCGGAGAGGGCTCTGGAGGCCCTGGATCGAGCCAGGGCAAGTCGTGGTGGATGCGTGGCATCGACAGCGTAAAGGAAGGCATCTTGACGTCCTCAGACTGGACCCAGAACCTGGGCCTTGAGGATGCACTCGGTTTCTGGGGCGGATCAGAAGGGCGTGCAGAATATGAAGCGAACCAAAAGCGTTTCGCAAACATTGAAAAAGTTAACAAAGCTAAGGTGGAAGCCAGAGAGCAGGAGGAAGCTGCGGAGCAGGCTCGCCTCCGAGCGTTGGATCAGGAAGCCGACCGATGGGCGAAGTCTCAAGAGAGCCAGATCCAAGCCCTTCGTGAGAAAGAGCAGGAGAAACTCACTCTCCGCGAACGGCAACAGATCGAGATTGACAAATTCTATGACGACTCGCTCGAATGGACAGCCAAGAAAACGCTAGAGATGCGTGCCATGCTAGCCGAGAAGCACAAGATGCAACGCAAGGCCGAGCGTGCGGAGATCAAGGAAGAGGAGAAGAAGGCACGAGCCGAGAAGCTGGAAGCCGAGCGGAAGGCACTCCGCAACATGTTTGACGAGGCAAACAAGTGGGAAGCGAAGAGGCTGAAAGATGCAGAGCAGGCTAACAAAGAAGCTCTTAAGAAGATCGAGGAAGATCGAAAAAAGACTATTGACGACTATGGTAAGGCTAATAAGCCGTCCGCTTCCTTTGAGGCAGGATCTGTTGAGGAGTATCAATTCAGATCAGAGATGGCTCTTGCAGCCCGAAAGGACGCGTATGTCAAGTCCGTCAACGATCAAGCGGCTGCTGACCGCAAGGCTCAGGTAGAGCAGCTAAAGAAGCTGAACAAGAAAATCAAGTCGGAAGCTGACTTCGAGCGGAAGGCTGTACAAGACACCCTTGGAGTACTTAAGTAATGCCGTTTTCAGATCCGTGCGTCATCCGGTCGACCGGATTCGACATAGAGGGCACCGTCACAGAGGGCGGAGCCAATCGGATCGTCCAGTCGGCCACGCTCACCTACCGCGTGGTCGCGTCTGGGTTCACCAATCCTCAGTACATCGACGATATGGTCGTTGCCTGTGCGGTGGGTCTGCCCACGGTCAACCGGTCGACGTACTATAACCCGCTAAGCGGGCTGGGACTGCCGACCGCCGTATGCCGCTCTAAGAGCGTCACTCGCCTCCCCGAGAATGCGAACGTGTTCGAGGTCGAATGTGAGTTCCGGACGCAGGAGCTGGAGGCTGAGGAGTGTGCAACGGCACCTCCCGCGAACCTCACGGATATCACACCCCAGGTGCGTAGCCGGATCTCCAGCTATGAGCGGGTTATGTACGCCGACAAGAATGGCACTCAGTGCTGGAAACTGCCCGGCACCGAGACCCCATTCTCCACGCCGGTCACGGAGACGATCCCCGTGTTCCAGCTGGAGATCACTCAGTTCGAGTCGGCGGTCACGTTCGAGCAGCAGATCGAGCGGTCCTTCAAGACCAACCTGAACACGTACAGGAGCAAGGCTGCGGGCCTCTGGCAGATCGGTGCGGTAGAGATGGTGAATCAGGAGGTGCAGCTCTCAGGTGGCCCCACAACGGCTGTGAGGGTGACATATCCGATCACGCTCAGCGAGCGGTTCTACTTCCCTCCAGGGTCGCCAGCCACCCCAGCCAACGCTATCGTCTACGGGCACGACCACATCCAGCCGCTCGTGGACACCATGTACAAGACACTGGCACCCGTCGTCAAAGTTGTCCCCAATCTCGACCCAGAGAGCGGCACTGTGATCGCGGGCTATATTAACTCGGACGGAACGGAGAGGACGGTCAGCGGGCCTGATGACGATCGTCCAGACTACCTCCGATTCCGCTCCCAGGATCGTATCGACTTCTCTACATTCTTGCAAGTATGATCTACGGATTTGAAAAAGCTGACGCCTCCGCACTCACGCGGCTGGCACGCATCGCACGCAACGGTAACGGTGACGCTGGCGACAATCGCGGCTTGGATCTGCGACCCAAGGGAAACGAGAAGCGTCTCTGCAAGACGACCTCAGCCATTCCAGCCCGTTCCGGCGACACTGCCGGTTCGGTGGATGATGCCGTCCCATACAGCATTGCAGAGGACGGGGCACTCACTTCCGAGGATGCGGAGATGACGGTGTATAATCCATGGGGTGGAGAGGTGGCTTCCGGCACGTACATCACAGTGGTGTCGGTCGGCGGTCGCTGGATTGTAGACGCAGAGGATTGTGGTGCCTAAGTATTCCCCAGGCTGTGGGTGCTGTGGCGGCTGTGCTATCCCAGGTGGATCAGCCCAGACGCTGGCAGCAGACACGGACCTTCTATTGTTCGTGGCAGACCGCGACACCCGAATGGACATGCCGTACTTCGGTGCGGCTGGCGACTACCCAAACGCGGACGGCGATACGTTCACCGTGCG
>CAZIPY010000145.1:0-3497 GCA_964541125.1 uncultured Luteolibacter sp.
AGTCACCCTCTACAACGGTGGAACCGAAGGAACCATCCATCGCTGGGCTTTCTCCGACGAAAACACCTTCCAAGTCGGGCAAATCCCAGAACCGAGCTCCTTAATGCTCGTCCTCCTCGCTTCCCTCGGACTGCTCAGGCGCAGAAGAAGCTGATCAGCCCAACTTCCAGTCGCCTCGGAAATTGACGGCCTTGAGCAATTTGTCTGCCTCGGCATCACCGACGACAACCTCTTTCACAGGATCCCACTTGAGCGGGCGTTTGAGGGCATCGGAGACATAACCGAGATGACCGGGCGTAATTGACCGGTGTGCGGTCTCGGCCGGGCAGATGCATTCCTTGCGGGTCTGCACCCCCTCGATGAAGTTACGGCGGTGATCGCGTGATTTGTAGGCCTTGACCGAACCGCGATCGAAGGATTCGCGGATCCATTCCTTGTTCGAGGCATCGATCTTGCCACGCGTGACGTAGACCCAGCCGTCCTCACCAATCCACTTGGCACCCATGCGGTTCTTGTTGGAAATGGAAGCGGTATAGCCGCCGGCATAGGTGCTGAGCACTTCGTAGTCGATGGGCTGGTCATACATGCCCTTCTCGGCATATCGGAAACCCTTGGCCTCCACCTGAACAGGACCGCTCTTGTCGAGCCCGAGTCCCCAATGAGCGATGTCATTGTGGTGACCGATCCAATCCATCAACTGACCGCCGCCATAGTCCAGGCACCAGCGCCAGTTCCAATGCAGGCGACCCTTGTTGTAGGGCAGTAGACGGCTGGGGCCGCACCACATGTCATAGTCCAGATGCTCGGGAATTTCCTGCGCCACCTTACCCTCATCATTGGTCCCCTTGCCGGTAGGCAGGCCGACCTCAACGTGCTTGATCTTGCCGATCAGGCCATTGAGCACGATCTCAGCGGCAATACGGAAACGGGTATCGGAGCGTTGTTGCGATCCTGTCTGGAAGATGGCCTTGCGTTTGGCGACCTCCTTGTAGAGGGCCTGACCCTCGGCAAAAAGATGGGTCACCGGCTTCTCGCAATAAACGTCCTTACCAGCCTTGATGGCCTCGAGTGAGGTGAGCGCGTGCCAGTGATCAGGAGTCCCCACCACCACAGCATCGATGTCCTCACGGGCGATCAGTTCACGAAAGTCGACATAAGTACCACAACCCTTGTAGGCCCCACTTGCCTTGTCCTTAGCATAGCGCTTATCGACTCTTTGCTGAGTCGCTTCCATTCGTTGGCGATCCGGATCACAGACAGCAATGCCCTGAACTTCTTTAATGCCAAGCATGCCGTTGAAAACGCCATTGCCTTGGCCGCCACAGCCAATGAGGCCCACTCCAATGCGCTCAGAGGGCGCGGTAGCCCCATCCTTGCCCAACACACTGGCGGGCACAATGAGAGGCACGGAGAAGGCGGCGGACTTTTTGAGAAATTGACGTCTTTTCATGGGTTCTTGAACCCATAAATACGGTCATCTTCACTCTGAGCTATCAGGAGAAGGCTGCGCGCAAGATGGCTAGACTCTTGGGAATGGCGGTCATGTGGTCCTCCTTGCCCTCGAACTCAAGGGATATGTAACCCCCATACTGGTGCTTGCGCAGCATGCGGGCGATTCGGGGGTAATCTAGATCCAGAGTATACCAGTTGCCACCCCCATAGTAGGTCTTGGCCTGAACAAAGCCGGCTTGTGGAGCCATTATCTCCAAACGGTCGTAGGGATCCTCGAGGAAGTTTCCAGTATCAAGCGTGACCGAGAGCCAAGGTGAATTCACCGCGTTGACCACGCGCAACACACCTTCCGGTGTGGTGCCAAGCCCCCAGTGATTTTCCAACCCCATGACCACTCCTCGTTTGGCGGCTTCGTCGACGAGCTTTCCATAAGCATCGATCACCCAACCGAAAGCATCCTCGGTGGTATAACCCTCGAGCGGCGGCTCGATGCCACGAGCCTTCATAAGGTCGTTGAAGTTGAGTGTACCCCAGGTCCCGGAGTTGACACGAATGTGGGGAATGCCGAGATCATAGGCCCGTTCCAGGCTCTGAATGGTCACCTGCATGTTGCGCTCCCGTTTGGCCTTATCGGGAGAGACAAAGCCTTGGTGAGTCGACATGGCCACCATCGGAAGGGCGCGTTCGTGGGCGATGCGCTTGAGGCTCCGCAGGTAGGGTTTCGATTCCCACTTCTCCTTGGGCATTTGCTTCTCAAGCACTTCGAAGGCATCAAATCCCATATCAGCGGCATCCTGCATGCATTGGTCCATGGCCTTGTAGGGAGGCTCGGAGAAACGCATGAAGGAGTAGCTGGAAACACAGATGGGGTTCGGACGGACGGAATGAGCCTTGTCGTTCAAATCCTGAGCTTCGTCTGTATTTGCCCCTGATCCCGCAGGAGTTTTGCCTTTGCACGCCCCCAAGGCGAACGCCATGGAGCCCAAAGTGAATTCTCGCCGTCCGATCTGCATTCCCCACTCCTGAGCAAGGATGGGCTGAAGGCCAACCAAAAAGCCACCCCTGGGCTGGACAAGTGGCGTACCCATGCAATTTTGGCTGCAGAACATGAGTGAGGAAATCTGCCACCTGATCAGCGACAACGGATCCTATCGCCCCGAAGCGACCTTCAGTTTGCGCAGCCTTGCCGAGCGGCTGGGCAACAAAGTCGGCGAGACCGTCCACCCAGTCTCACTCCTGCACTCGACCAAAATTTCTCCCAACAAGCTGAACGGCGTTCCCGCTGAGATCTTCGAGCCTTTTGTTCTCAAGAAACTCGAAGAGGGCGTTCGCCGCTTCCATGTGACCCCGATGTTCTTCGGCCCGAGTGCGGCCATTCTCGAATACATGCCGCAGCGCGTTGAGGTGATGCGAGCCGAATGGCCAGACATCGAAGTCCGCATCAGTCCCTGCGTGGTGGATTTGGAGAATCCCGATGATGAACGCATGGCTCAGATCCTCATCGATCAGATCCACGCCACACGCGAGCAACGCGGCTTCAAGAATCCATCCATCGCCCTCGTTGATCATGGTGCACCGCGTATCAAAGTCACCGAAGTGCGCAACCTGCTAGGAGAACAAGTGCGCCGCCTGCTATCCGAAAGCGAATTCCCCCACGTCGTTGCCTGCTCGATGGAGCGCCGCGACGGTGACGAGTATGCCTTCAACGAGCCACTCCTCGAAAAGGTCATTGGCACGGAGGGATTCCGCAACGAGGTCATCGTCTCCATGCTTTTCGCCTCACCTGGCCGCCATGCGGGACCGGGAGGTGATGTAGCAAAGATCTGTGAAGAAGCCGCAGAGGCCCATCCCGACCTCCAATGGCAGATGAGCGACCTTGTGGCCTGCCACGACGGCATCATCGACATCCTCGCTGACCGTTTTCAAGAAGGCGTGAACTCCGACCCCGTCTCCTGGGAAGGCGAGATTCCCAACTGGGAAGCGCCGAAGTAGATCCAGTGATCAGCGAGCCGCTTGGAATGAAACCTCCTCGTAAGGCTGGATCA
>CAZIPY010000146.1:0-6171 GCA_964541125.1 uncultured Luteolibacter sp.
GCCTCGTGATGCGACTGCTTGAGGGACTCGATGAGGATGTTGAGTTTGTTTTTGGGGAGTTGGCCCCAGGTCTGTTCCTCCTCGATGCCAGTGCGGCTGCACAATAACTCCCATAGGCGGCGGGGGATGGGGGCGACTGGGGTGTTCTTGATGCGCTTGGCGCCCTGCCGCTGCCGTTTCTCTTCAAAGTCGAGGCGGAGGTCCTCGCGGCTCATTTCGGGCAGCCAGTCGATCACGAATTGGAAGTGATGGCTCTGCTCGGAAAGTTCGCGAGCCTCCCAAGCGGACAGGCGCAGGACGGCCGGGCCGCTGACGCCGCGGTGGGTGATGAGTAGGGGGCCGTGTTGTTCGGCTTTTGAGTCCTTGCGACGGATGGCGACCGCGGGATGTGCGACGCCGGCGAGCTCGACGAGATCCGGCTCGTGCAGATTGAAAGCGAAGAGGGAAGGGGCGAGTGGTTCGATGGACAGCCCAAGATTCTCAAGCTGAGTGAGCAGAGGGCTATTTTTCATCGAGCCGGTGGCAATGACCACCTTGCGGGTGTGGATGGGTTCGCTCTGTTTGGCGAAGTGGAGGATGAAGCCAGTGTCCATGGGTTGGGTGGTGGGCCCATTCCTATGCTCGAGCTTCTCCAGCCCGTGTTCCGTATGCAGTGGAATGCCGAGTTCATCGGCTCGCTGCATGAAGCAGTCGATGATGGTGGAGGAGGAATCAGTGACCGGGAACATGCGGCCGTCGTCCTCGGTCTTGAGTTCGACACCGAGATTTTCGAACCACTCGACCGTGTCGGCGGGCTGCCACTTGTGGAAGGCGGCCATCAGTTCGCGCTCGCCGCGTGGGTAGTGGGTGGAGAGGGGGCGCGGCTCATAGCAAGCATGGGTCACGTTGCAACGCCCGCCGCCTGAGATGCGGACCTTCTGCAAGAACTGCTTCCCTTGCTCGAAGATGGCGACGGACTTGTCGGGTGCCTGCTCAGCAAGGCGCAGGGCGGTGAAGAATCCGGACGCGCCTCCGCCTATCACGGCGAGATCGAGGGGTGCGCTGCTCATGAGCGAAGACTGAGGGTTGCGGTCCTTCCTAAGAAAGCATAAAGCCGCGCATGCCTGACGCCGACTTCCTCTTCGCTCTGTGCAACCCCGGTTCTGAGCGAGCGATCAAGACCGAGGTCGCCGTCATGGGTTTGCCCTGGAAGTCCAGCTACCAACGTCGCGGCTTCATTAGCTTCAAGTTGGAGGAGGGGATTAGCGCAGACTCCCTGACTCAGGAAATCGCCTGTGCGCGGCGGATCTGTCGCTCCATTGGCAAGTTCAGCAGTCGTGCTGAAGCGGCATCGGTCTTGGAAGGGGAAGGAGTGAATCTCGTCCATCACGCCCGTTACCACCTGAAGAAGATGGAGGGGATGCACGATGGTCATCCTGGCCCTCAACTGGGTGACCTCGTCGGAACGGTGGTGGAGTTGGGGGAAGCTGAATTTTGGGCCGGCATCCATCAGCATGCTGAAAGCTTGAGCCCGGACCCGGCCGGTGATGGTGGGATCGAATTGCAGGAAGACGCCCCCTCACGCGCTTGGCTGAAATTGGAAGAGGCCGTGCGTTTCTGGGGGCTGGAATTCAATCCGGGCGAGATCGCCATTGAACTCGGTTGCTCTCCGGGCGGGGTAGTGCACGCGCTGCTCAACTACGGGGTATCGGTGATTGGTGTCGATCCAGCAGGCATGGCCGACGTGGTGATGGAGAAGACTGTGGAACAACGCCAGGATCTCAACCGGGAGATCGGTTTTTATCACTGCCGCAAGCCGGCGGCGCTGGTCAGCAAGCGCGACCTAGGTGAGGGGGTGAACTGGTTCCTTTCGGATATGAATCAGAACCCGGAAGTGACGCTCAAGGAATGTGCGCGCATCGTAAAGATGTCACCGTCCATCCACGGCGTATTGATCACGCTCAAGTTAAGCGAGATGGAAGCGGTGGAGCGCAAGGCGGACGGGATCCAATCTCTGCGAGACCTCGGCTTCAACACGGTGCGCCTGCAGCAACTCTCGGTGAATCACCGCGAGTTGGCGCTCTTGGGGCTTCGCTGATCAGGCGAGGTCCTTGACCTCGACTTTGGCCCAACGGTGGTTATGGGCGTCGATGAAGGCGTTGTGAGTGTCCACGACTTGGTAGGCGTCGTGATCCTCAATGCTGTCGAACTGCATGCTCAGCGCGTAGTCCCAGCTTTGGTCGATGACTGGACGCTCCATAACTTTGGCGGGAACCGACCAGAAGCCGCCCTTGACCAGATCGATGGTGAATAGGGAATCGAGGCCCTTTTCAAATGCGGCGCGCTCGTCGTCGCTCTTCACTTCGTCCTTCAGCCAGAAATACACGTGATGTTCCATGCCTGAGAGCTATCGGGATGCTTGGTGTGGAGCAAGCGTGGATTGTGCAGGCTCATCGCTTGCTGACTTCCTGTGGAAAGTGATAGTGTGATTTCGAATTCCCATTTGATGAGCGCTTCACGCCACCACCCTCTGGTCGAACCTCTGGCCAATCGCGAAGATGACGCGGTTGAGGGTGCTTTCTATGTGGTGCGGGCCCGCTGTACGACCTGTCAGCTGCCTTGTGAGACTGCCCCTGCCAACGTGCAATGGAATGAAGGCTATGTCAGTGAAGGGAAGTGGGGTCCGGGTCCCAAACATTGCCGGGTGGTGAAGCAGCCGGAGACAGATGAGGAACTGGAAATGATGATCGAAGCCTGTGTGGGCTCCTGCACGGAGAACATCCGCTACTGTGGCACCGATGCCTACACCCTCGAGTTGTTTCGTAAGGAGGGGATGCTCAAACTTTGCGACGCCTCATCGGAGGCGGAATACGCACCCGGAACTGAGAGGGAAGCCAAGGAGGGCCCGCCTCGGCAGTTGGATTGACCGCAGTTTCGCTTGCTGAGCCGTCAACACGACCTAGAGTGCTCAAGTCCATGAAGATCTCTGCTGCTTTCCTCGCTGCCTCATTGGCGCTGCCCACTCTCGTTCAAGCCGATGACTCCGATGTCTATCGTTCGGTGGTGCGCATTGAGGCTAGGACCCAGGTTCCCGACTACAAGACACCTTGGAACACGGGCCGCTTCAGTGGAGGCACCGGCACTGGCTTCCTCATCGGCAAGAACCGCTTTCTCACCAATGCCCACGTGGTTAGCAATATCCAGCATCTGCAGCTGACGGTGCATGGAAGTCCTACAAAGTATCCGGCGAAGGTGCTTCATATTGCTCATGACTGCGATCTGGCTCTGCTGGAGGTGGAGGATTTTTCCGATTTTGAGAAATTTCCGGTCTTTAGTTTCGGCGAAGTGCCCAAACTTGAGAGCGAAGTGCGCGTCATCGGCTATCCGGTCGGCGGTGAACGCCTTTCCGTGACTCGTGGTGTGGTCTCGCGCATCGACTTTTCCGCTTACTCGCATTCTCGTGCGGATTCCCATCTGGTGGTGCAAATTGATGCCGCCATCAATCCCGGCAACTCAGGTGGCCCGGTCATTCAGGGTGACAAGGTGGTGGGCGTGGCCTTCCAGGGTCTGCGCCAGGCCGACAACACCGGCTACATCATCCCGACTCCGGTGGTGAAGCGCTTCCTCAAGGATATTGAGGATGGCAAATACGATCCTTACCCAGAATTGGGAATCACTCCCTTCGCGCTCCACAACCCAGCGATGCGCAAGGCGCTCGGGCTTCCCCACAACGGGCGCGGCGTGCTGGTCCAAGATGTCTCCAAATCCAGCTCTGCCGATGGCGTGGTTCAGCCGGGTGATATTCTCATGACTTTGGAAGGCAGCGCAGTCGATAGCGGTGGTCAGGTGATGATCGATGGCGGCCGGGTGGACCTGGCAGAAATCGTCGAGCGCAAGTTCGTCGGGGACAAGGTGGCGATGGAAGTCCTACGTGAGGGCAAACTGGTGAAGGTGGAGGCCACGCTCAAGCCGCTCACTCCGATGCAGATGTATGCCATCCAATACGGCAAGAAGCCGCGCTACGTGGTCTTTGCCGGTTTGGTTTTCCAGCCCCTCGACACCAATCTCTTCGCGGCTCACAAATTCGAAGATACGACCGTGCGCCGTCTTTACACCGACTATGTCTCCAAGGGGCTATTTGAGAAGCACCGTGACGTGGTCATCCTTTCCCGTGTGGAGAGTGATCCAGTGACCAGTCAGCTTGGCCGTTTTGCCGGTCATGCGGTCGACAAGATCAATGGCGAGGTGGTGAAGGACTTGAAGCACGCCCATGAGTTGCTCCATCCGGAAGAAGCTCCCGAGTTCCACACCATTGAGCTCTTCGGTGCCAGTCGTCCGGTGGTGATTCCCTCTGCCAAGGTTGAGGAAGCCAATGCTCGAGTGTCCAAGAGCTATGGCATTCCCAAGCTCTACAATCTCGAGGACTGATGTCGGTATTCGCAGGAATCGCCTTGGGATCCAATCTGGGGGACCGGCTGGCCAATTTGCGCGAAGCTTGTCGCCGACTCGGGGAGTTGGCTGTGCCTGGCTCCGAGTTTCGATCCTCATTGGTCTATCAGACCGCACCCCAGCACTGTCCACCCGACTCTCCGGATTTTTTGAATGCGGTGATCGAGATGGAATATGACGGATCTGCCCAAGACTTGCTAGCGGCCACCCGCGCCATCGAGGAAACCATGGGTCGGGTGAGGGAAGGGGAGCGCAATGCCCCGCGCACCCTTGATCTGGATCTACTCTATGTCGGTGAGGAAGCCTGTGAGACCGACGATCTGACTCTGCCGCATCCTCGTATTGCCGAGCGCGTGTTCGTGCTTCAACCCTTGGTCGATATCCGCCCGCACATGGTACTGCCGGGTGAGATGGTCACCGTAGCCGAGCAGTTGGCGATGTTGCTTCCCCATGAAGCGCCGCTCGAAGCCTTGGAGGAAGGCCTCGAGGATTGATCGAATTCGCTCGATGGAGAGAGGGTCGATATGATGGACTACTGGCCAAGCAATGTCTGATTCGAATTCCTCCAATCATCTGACGATGTCCATCCTCTTTGGCGTGTTGGGTATCGGCATTGGCCTAGTGGTAGGTGTGATTTTTGGGCTCTTGGCCGGTGGTGTCATGAGTAGCAGTTTAGGGGAAGCGGAAGAATACCGGCAGCATTTCAAGGTCGAGATCCTTGAATATGAGAAAAGGGGTAATCAGGTTTATCTCAAGTTCCGCAACGATGGTGATGAGCCGATCGATGATCTCTACTTCGAGATCGAGGTTCGAGGTGAAGACGGCAAGCTAAAGCAAGAATACGAGGTCCAGTACTCCAAGTGGGTGGCCCAGGGTGAGATCGAAGAAACCATCCTCAAGCCTTTTGATCTTCAGATGGAACCCGTCGATCTCGATGGTGAGATCAGAGTCCAATTCAAGTATGGCTGGCGCACCGTGGTGGATGAATGAGGAGCCTTAAGGAATGTCTCACGGCTTCACTTTAGCTTCCTTCATCTCGTATGGCAGCCGACTGATCTTGCCTTCGCGGTCGGTGAAATAGAGGTGGGATTCACTGAGTTTGTCGGGATTGCCGTCGGCCCAGAAGCCATAGAAGTCCTTGTGGGCGTTATGGGGGCGGCGGACATAGCCGTGGTTGCGCACACTGTCCTTGGTAAGTTGTTTCTCCATCTTCCAGTTCTTGCCTTCGTCTTCACTGACCCAAACGGCGATCTCGCCACCCGTGCCGAGCTTCTGGGGTCCGGGCTGAGTGGGGGCGATGACTCGCCATTCATCGACGCCGAGATAGAGAGAGCCCATGTCGTAGTTGTGAGTGGAGCGGGTAATTTCGTGGAACTCCCACTTCTCGCCGTTCCAGCGAGCGATGGTCCAGATGCGCGGGTCGCCCTTGGGTCCCGGCTCGTGAAGGGCGGCGGTGACGTAGAGAATGACGGGTTGGCCCATCCAATCGGTGGCGATGTCCTTCATGTAGACCAACCGACCTTCTGCGGCGTAGTCGCGAACCAATGCCGGGCCTTTGGGATCGGTGAGAGGCGGGAAGAGTTTGGTGCCGTGGATATCGAGCCAGGTTTTTCCGCCCGTGTGTGACTGGACGAAGTAAAGGTTGGTGCGTTTGTTGACGTCGCCGCCCGGATGCATGTTGAAGGCGGTGATGAGGTGTTTGTCGTGGCCGAGACTGACTTGATAGTGGCCGCCCATCGCAGC
>CAZIPY010000147.1:0-5479 GCA_964541125.1 uncultured Luteolibacter sp.
ACTACGGCATCAACCACACTGGCATCCCTGAAATTGACTTCAACGTACCCGCCGGGACCGAAATCACCTTGCGTTACGGCGAGTTGATCTACGAGGACGGCACCCTCAATCCGATGACCAGTGTCACTGGTCAGATCAAAAAAAACATCACGCTGGATGACGGAACCGTCCAATCCGTCGGTGGCCCCGGCGCTCCCGAGATCGCCTGGCAGGAGGACACCTACATTGCCAAGGGAGGCGGCGAGACCTTCCGCCCCGATTTCACCTACCACTCCTATCGCTTCATGGAAGTGAGCGGTCTACCCAAGGCTCCCAAGAAGGAGGACTTCCGCGCCATCCCCTTCAACACCGAGCTCCCTCAAGCCGGCACTTTCGAATGCTCCAACGAGCTCTTCAACCGCATTCAGGAAATGTGCATCCGCACCTTCCACGCCAATGCCGTGGCGGTGCAGAGCGATTGCCCCCACCGCGAACGCTTCGGCTACGGCGGTGACATCGTCGCCACCAGTGAAACCTTCCTCATGAACTTCGACATGAACGGGTTCTACACCAAGACCTTGCGCGACTGGGGCGACGCTCAACTCGACAACGGCCTGATGCCCGACACGGCCCCCTATGCTGGTGTGAAGTACTGCGGCGTCGGCTGGGGCATGGTCCACCCCCTTCTCATTGAGCAACTCTACCAGCACTATGGAAACAAGGAGCTATTGGAGGAACAATTGCCCCACGCACTCGAGTGGATCGAGGCCGAAGCAAACCGTCGCGAGAACGGTCTGGTGACCATCGGTCTGGGCGACCACGAGGCACTCTTGCCGGGCGATCAAAAGAAGGGCCCAGAGCTCAAAACTCCCAAGTTCATCGATTCCTGCATGCGTATTGCTATGCTTGCGCACATTGCCGGAGATTCTGGAGCCGCCGAGCGCTGTACGGCATGGGCCAAAGAGTCTCAGGCCGCTTGGGAAAAGGCCTACCTTGATAAGGAGACCGGGAAGGTTGGCTTCGCCAACCAGACCCAACAAGCCTTCGCATTGGGCTTTGGCGTCGTAGGCAACGACGAATGGGATAAAGTCTTCGATGTACTGGTCGCGGACCTCACCAAAACCGAGGACAGCCCGCGCCTAAGCACCGGCATTTATGGCACCTGGAAGCTGCTGGAACTCCTCCCCGAGTGGGGCCGGAACGACCTCGCCTACGGCCTCGCCAACCGCAAAACGGAACCCTCCTGGGGCTGGATGCTTGAGAACGACGCCACCACCCTATGGGAACATTGGGCAGGCAGCGACAACACCTTCTCCAACAACCATCCCATGTTCGGCTCCGTATCCGGCTGGTTCTTCCGCTGGCTCGGAGGCATCCAATGCGCACCCGATGCCATTGGCTTCGACCGCATCCTGATCAAACCGCGCCCGGTCGAGGGCCTTGACTGGGTGAAGACCACCCACGAATCCATCCGCGGCACCATCGTCTCCAACTGGAAGCGGGATGGTAAAGCCATCGAATACGAGGTCGTCATCCCGCCCAACTGTACCGCATTGGTGGAACTCCCCACCGGGGGCAAGCCGGTGCGCCAGGAAGTGGGTAGTGGTAGCTACCGCTTCAAAATCGAGACCAGATAACCCTTAGGGCCCTGAGGCCTCCACTCGCAGTCGCATGAAAGCGTGGACGGATCCTGAGATCGCCTGAGTCCTTCGATAGGTCACATCCTCCGTGCCATCCAAATTATCTGAGATATCTGGGCTGTCATCCACTCCGGCATCATCTGTGGGCCATAAGGAAAGCCCGGTATTGGTCTGAGGCACATAAACAACTCCAGTTAGTCCGATGGGGCGAGTGACGGTCATTTCGAGAAACGTGTCGCCATCTTCCGTCATCTTCATGGTCGGTAGAATACTCCTGTCGTTGCTGTTGGGATCTCCTCCCAGAGCAAATTCCATCAACTGTGGAATACCATCGCCATCGGTGTCCGCATCATCATCTGCATCACCACCATAGAGGCTGTGGTCGGTTTTCCATCCGGTGTAAGTGCTAGGATCAGGAATAAGGCTCTCGATGGTAGCAGCCAACGGCGTGATGCGCACATAGCGGTTTAGATCGTTGGTCGTGTCATCAAATACTGACGCATCAGTTCCGGTGATTCTTGATACCAGAGTGGCAATCCCCGCGAGTTTCCACTCTCCGTCGTGCTCAACGAATAAACCGCAACCCGAATCATAACGGGTGACCGCCGCTTCATCATTCCCTGAGCTGGCTTCTAAGGTGGTATCGATCGCTTGATACGTGTAGGCACCTGTTACCGAAAAACTGTCTTCAATGCGGTTGGTTCCCCAGCGCTTAGCCATGGTCGAAGTGCCGCCCCAATTCCATGCGTTGTCGTCGAAATTATCAGCAGGATTTCGCCCAAGACCCGCCCCAATGATGGTGGCGGTCGTGTAGATCGTTTCGGCAGGATCGCCTTCTTCGTATGGGATATCGCCCTGAGCTGCACTGAACAGCTTCACCTCATTCAGTCCTGGATCCTCCACCAACTTGAATAGATCTAAGTCCGCCGTGCCGATTTGCGTCGGTGAAAAAGACCCATCGATCTCATACAAGGTCACACCGCCGTCAAAAGTGACATGAGTCCCGTCCACCAAATTCACATGGCGAGCCGTCAGCATGTATTTTCCACGAATGCATACTGCGCTACCGAACGCACCACCACCGGATCCATTGCAGATCTTGGCCACCGCATTGAAGATGTCGGTTCGAGCAGCATCGGGAGGCGTCTGGTTCGCGGAGTTGTCGCCCGCCACCAGGATCACGGCCTGTACAGGGACAACCAACGACATCAGCAGGAACACCTGCAAATGAAGTCTAAACCAACCTGACGGAAAAAACCGCATTCCTGAAAGCTACTACAGAGCGACGGAAAGTCCAATCCCCTGAAAGCGCCGTTGGTACTGGATTTCTCATCACCGCCACCCAAGATGACGGCATGAAGATCGCCCCTCTGCTCCCGCTGGCCCTGTTCGCTACGATGCTCCAGGCCGCCGAGCCCGTCCAACTCTTCAACGGCAAGGATCTGGCCGGCTGGAAGGCCGATATTCCAGCCGCTGACAAGAACCCAGAGATCGAGCCGAGCTTCATCGTCCGCGACGGCAAACTGGTTTCCAAGGGAGATCCTCGTGGGCAACTGCTTACCGAGAAGACATTCAAAAACTACACCCTCGTGGTCGAATACCGCTTTGCGGGTGAGCCCGGCAACTGCGGCGTGCTAGTCCACGCCTCCCGCCTGCGTGCCCGTGGCAACATGCACCCGCAATCCATCGAAGTGCAGATGATGTCAGGTGACGCCGGCGACTTCTGGGTGATCGAAGAGGACATCACTGTGCCCGATATGGAAAAGCGCCGTCCAAAACGCGAGGGCCAAAAATGGGGCGGTGGCCAGAACGACGCCCGACGCATCCTCAACCTGACTGACAATTCCGAGAAGCCACTCGGCGAGTGGAACACCATGACCATCGTCTGCAAGGACGACACCATTACCGTACACGTGAACGGCGACCTCGTGAATCAGGGCTCCAAAGCCACCGCCACCGAGGGCAAGATCGCGCTACAGGCCGAAGGCGCCGAAGTCGAGTTCCGCAAGCTGGAACTCACTCCGCTCAAGGACTAATCAGGCCAAACCTGCAAGAATTCGCTCGATCTGAATGCGGTGCACCTTCATGTGTAGGGCGCCGAGTGCCTGCCAGCCAGCGGCGTTGAGAAGGCCAAACCAAGGATGAGCAAAGCGCGTTTCGGTGTTGAGATCATCAATGCGCTCGAGACTCTGTAGCCAGTTCTCACAGCTCTCTTCATAAGTCGCGCGCACTTCAGCACCCACCTCGGATGATGGCTTCACGTCCTCGGTGCGTGCCGGTCGATCCGGCAGTTCTCCCTTGCTCAAGCCTTCCATCAGGGAAGTAAAGATGGTGTTGCAGATGCGTAAGTGTTCCAAAGTCATCGCCAGCGACCAACGTCGACTGCTGCCTTCCAAGCCACGGGGACGTTTGATCAGGACAGGTTCGCCCCAGCGTTCAGTCGAACTATCCTTGAGAAGGGCGGAGATCCTCCCCCGCTCTTTCTGGAACTCGCGAGTGAAGTGTTCACGGTCGTGTTTCTTAAGGCTGCGACGAAACAGAAATCCGCCGATGAGGTGTTCCATGGTCGGCAAGCCGGCTCCGGGTGCATCGAGTTGAACTTGGTCTGAGGAGGTCATGTCCCACTCATCTCACTTTGCTTGCATTTTGCAAGTTATATTACTTTCTTTTTGAAAGTATTTTATGCGAGACTGCCTCATGGCCGCTCGAAAAAAACCCAAAAACAAGGAATCCGCCCGTCGCTCCCCCTGCCCCGTGGCCTGCTCACTGGACCTCTTCGGAGACCGCTGGACGCTCTTAGTCATCCGCGACCTGATGTTTGGCCGCAGCCGCTTCAAGGACTTCTCCCACTCCCCCGAGGGCATTCCCACCAACATTCTCACCGAGCGCCTCAAGCGCCTGCAGGACGGCGGCATCGTCGACAAAATCCCGGCTGAAGATGGCTCCAAGCGCATGGCCTACCAGTTGACCTCCAAAGGCCAAGCACTCGGCCCCGTGATGGCCGCCATCCGCGATTGGGGCCTGGAATGGGAACCTGGCACAGAGGTTCGCCTCAAGCCTCTCTGAGAGCTTGCGACGATGGATTGGACAAAGCAGAGCTGAGGGTTCAGCCTTCTGCTCCCATCCATTCTGCACATGATGAAACTGCACCTATTCCTCATCGCCCTCACCTCCTCCGCGCTCAGCGCTGCCATCCCGCTCGAACTCGAAAAGCCCGACGGCAAGCCCGCGGACCTCACCAAGCCCATCAAGGTCTACGTCCTGGCCGGTCAGTCCAACATGGTGGGCATGGGCAACCTCAAGGGCGCGCGTCCACAGTATCCCTCGATCTACCTTTCCGCCGATCCGGCCATCATCGAAGGCCGCATGCACGCCGGCACCCAACGCTCCAAGGGCGCCTGCAAATGGTTCTGGAAAGGCACTCCCGGCCTCAAGAAGCATGGCCTCTACGATGACGAAGCCGGCAAGAACCCCGTCATCCCCACCGGCACCGTGAAGGCCGGCAAAACCAAGCTCTTCCTCGATGTCCCCGCCAAGGGCAACTACCTCGTCCACGTCGGCTATGGTGACAGCAGCAACGCCTCTGCCACGCTCAACGGTCAGGAAGTCTACAAGAAGGCCGCCGGTGCTGATGCCGTTCGGACCAAGATCGCCCTCGAGCCCGGCAAGCGCTACCCGCTCGAAATCAACTACGCCAAAGGTGGCGCCGCCACCCTCTGGTTGGAGCAGATCGATCTGGTTGGCGTCGGTGACCTCATCACCCTCACCGGCAAGGACGGCAAGTTCCCCTACCTCGTGGACAAGGAAGCCGCCAATGGCTGGGCCGTGCGCAAGGACGTCTATTTCCACGACGGCCGCAT
>CAZIPY010000148.1:0-12158 GCA_964541125.1 uncultured Luteolibacter sp.
ACCCGTTTCCTCAACCTCCCCGCCGAACAGATGGATCCGTTCGTCGCTTATCTCGAACGAGGCGGACCGATCGTCGGACTCCGCACCGCGTCCCACGCCTTCAAAATCCCGGCCGACTCGCCCTACGCGAAGTACGATTTCCGCTCCAAGGTGAAGGGGTACGAAAACGGCTTTGGCCACCAGATCCTCGGCAATACCTGGGTCGGCCACTACGGCAAGAATCATGTCCAGGGCACCCGCATCGAAATCATTCCCGAGCAGAAGGCTCACGTCATCCTCACAGGTGTGGCTGACCACGCCTTCACTCACGCCGGCGCCTACGTCGGCAAGCCCCGCGAAGGCTTTACCGTGCTGACCAATTCCCAGCCGCTCAATGGCATGAAGCCCGATGCCGAGCCCGACCCCAAGAAGCCAGCCATGCCCAGCACCTGGACCCGCCACTACAAGGATGCCGACGGCGACAACCATCGTGTGTTCCACTCCACCCAAGGCGCTTCTCAGGACATTCTCGATGAGAACTACCGCCGCATGATCATCAACGGCACCCTCTGGGCACTCGGCCTGGAAAAGGCAATCAAGCCGGATCTCAACATCTCCTTCGTCGGCCCCTATGAACCCACCGTCTTCTCCTTCGACGGCTGCGTGCCAGGCGTGAAACCCGCCGACCTCGCCGGTTGGGACACTCCCATCCTGCCCAAGCCGGAGAAGTAATTCAGCCTCCTGATCAGCGCAGGAGGTTCCACGCGCAGACCAGCGCTTTGAGGCCGGCCATTTCAATCGATGGATCGACGCCTGCTCCCCACAGGATCCGGCCGTCGTTGTGCTGGACCTGAACGTAGGCAGCGGCGTTGGAGTCCGAGCCACCACGCACCGCGTGTGAGCGGTAGTCAACTACCTTGAAGTCCTTCATGCCCTGTTTCTCAAGAGCAGTGACGAAGGCATTGATGGGGCCGTTGCCCTCGCCTTCGATCTTCTTCTCTTCACCTTCAATCTGGATAACGGCCTGGCAGTTCACCTGCCCACGCTCTCCATCATGCGGGTGAACCAATTCATAATCCACCATCTGCAGCGGGGTGGAGATGTTGACGAACTCCTTGAAGAAGGCGTCGCGGATCTGATCGGCTGTCAGCTCACAGCATTCCGAATCGGCCAAGTCATAGATGCGTTTGCCGACCTGAGGATGCATGGTCTTGGGCAAGTCGTAGCCATGTTCGCGATCGAGCACGTAAGCGACTCCGCCCTTCCCGGACTGGGAGTTGATGCGAATGATGGCCTCGTAACTGCGGCCGATGTCCTGCGGGTCGATGGTCAGATAGGGTACACCCCAGGCCAGTGAGGGATCGTCTGCAGCATCCTTGCAGCGACGATCAAAACCTTTCTTGATGGCATCTTGGTGGGAGCCAGAAAAAGCGGTGAAGACCAGCTCGCCAGCGTAGGGCTGGCGCTCGGGCACCATCAGACGAGTGATGCGTTCGTAGACCACACGCAGACTTTGCAAATCGGAGAAGTCCAGGCCGGTTTCGATGCCGTGGCTGTTCATGTTCAAGGCCACGGTGACGATGTCGAGGTTGCCGGTGCGCTCACCGTTGCCAAACAGTGTGCCTTCCACGCGATCAGCTCCAGCCATCAGGCCCAGCTCGGTGGCGGCAACTCCGGTGCCGCGATCGTTGTGGGTATGTAGTGAGATGATGCACGACTCGCGGTTGTTCAAGTTGCGGCACATCCATTCGATCTGATCGGCATGCACGTTGGGTGTGGCCCATTCCACGGTGGCGGGTAGATTAAGGATAATCTTCTTCTCCGGCGTGGGTTCCCACACCTCCATCACGGCGTGGCAGCACTCGAGGGCGAACTCCAACTCGGTGTCGGGAAAACTCTCGGGCGAATACTGCAGCACCACTTCGGTATCGGGCACAGTCGGCACCAGCTCCTTCACCAGCTTGGCGCCCTCCACCGCAATGTCGCGGATGGACTCACGGCTCGCATCACCGAAGGTCACGCGTCGTTGCAGGGGTGAAGTTGAGTTGTAGATGTGCACGATCGCACGCTTGCAGCCATCAATCGCCTCGAAGGTGCGACGGATGAGGTGTTCGCGCGTTTGCACCAGCACCTGGATGGTCACGTCATCAGGAATGCGGTTCTCTTCGATCAAACGACGCAGAAAATGGAACTCGGTATCAGCAGCCGAAGGAAAGCCGACTTCAATTTGTTTGAAGCCGACGCGTACCAGCAGATCGAAGAACTCGAGTTTCTCTTCCACGGACATGGGCTGCGGCAGAGCCTGGTTGCCATCGCGTAGATCGACCGAGCACCATTCGGGAGCAGAGTCGATGACGCGGTCCGGCCAAGTACGATCGGGCAGATCGACCGCGGGGAAGGGCCGGTATTTGCTGAGAGAGTCAGAGTTCATGGATGGGTGGGTGGGAGGAAATTGGTGGAGGTGGGTGGGGAAAGAAGCTGTCGGGATATGGAGAGAAACAAAAAAGCCCGCCAACCTGGGAAGGTGGGGCGGGCTGAGTGAAGGGTTGAAACCAAACCATCAACGGCCCGCCTGACCAAGTCGCAGGAGGCTGAGTAGAAGGAGGTTGAGAAGTTGGTTCACGGCCGAAATCCAACATTTCATTCCTTCTTCGTCAACCGGAACCTGCCCTCATTCCCGCCTGTGCAGATTTTGGGCATAGTGGTTTGAAGATTCGTGCGAGCATTCAAGTGTTCGGTTGCCGTAAAGTGGCCAAGCGACATACTCCCCTACCCTTCCATATCCAATCACGATGAAACCAAGCTCCCTATTCTCCACCCTCGCCGTGGCCGCGGCCAGTCTGCTCCTGATCGCCCCGGCTGATGCCAAGAAGCTCAAGAACATCCCCAATCCTGACTTCACCAAGGGTGAAAAGATTCCTGAAGGTGCCACCAAGGACTGGAACCTCGCCCCCACCGGCATGCGTGGCTGGATCTACTGGAAGAATCTCGAAACCGTGGCCGCACGCCAAATCTACATCACCAAGGTGGCCAAAGATTCCCCCGCCGATGGCATCCTGCAGAAGGGTGATGTCATTCTCGGCATCGGGGACAAGACCTTCGACTCCGATGTGCGCACCGCCTTCGGCAAGGCCATCACTGCGGCTGAGGCTGCGGACGGCAAACTGAACCTCCTGCGCTGGCGTGGAGGTAAGACAGAGACGGTCACCCTGCAACTGCAGGCACTTGGCAGCTACAGTGCCACCGCCCCCTACGACTGCGCCAAGTCAGCGAAGATTCTCGAGATGGGTTGCGAGTCGTTGGCAAAACGCATCGCCTCCCCAGACTACAAGCAGAACCCCGTTTCGCGTTCGCTCAATGCCATGGCCCTGCTCGCCAGCGGCAACCCCAAGTATCTTCCCATCATCAAGAAGGAGGCCGAATGGGCCGCCAAATACCGCGTCGAGAAGTTCAGCGTGTGGTACTACGGGTATACGATCAGCTTCCTCGCCGAATACATCATGGCGACGGGCGATCAGACCTTGATGCCCGATCTGCGCGAACTCGCCCTGGACTCGGCCAAAGGCCAAAGCAAGGTGGGTTCATGGGGCCACAAGTTCGCCGGCAAGGACGGCCGCTTGGTCGGCTACGGCATGATGAACGCTCCGGGCGTGCCGCTCACCATCGCCCTGAATCTGGCACAGCGCGCCGGCGTGAAGGACAAGGAAGTGGAAGTGGCCATCGAGCGCAGCGCCAAGCTTCTGCGTTTCTATATCGGCAAGGGCGCAGTTCCCTATGGCGATCACCATCCTTGGATTCAGGCCCATGAAGACAACGGCAAGTGCGGCATGGCCGCCGTGCTCTTCAATCTGCTCGAAGAGCCCGAAGGCTCGAAGTTCTTCTCGCGCATGAGCCTCGCCTCGCATGGGGCTGAGCGTGAC
This sequence comes from uncultured Luteolibacter sp., assembly GCA_964541125.1. GTDB lineage: Bacteria > Verrucomicrobiota > Verrucomicrobiia > Verrucomicrobiales > Akkermansiaceae > Luteolibacter. Next base: position 3,900 of record CAZIPY010000148.1, read on the forward strand.
TGTGGCCACACCGGCAACTTCTGGAACATGACCTGGTCCATGCCCGGCGTCAGCCAAAGTGGCCCACAGGCTACCGGCGCGTGGATGAAGGAGTTCGGCAGCTGGTACTACGACCTCGCTCGCACTCACGAAAGTCTCTTCCCACATCAGGGACCGCCGCAGGCTACCAAGGATTCCACCGGCAACTGGGATGCCACCGGCTCCTACCTGCTGGCCTATGCCATGCCTTTGAAGAAGTTGGTGCTGACCGGCAAGGTCGCGCCGACGGCAAAACAGCTAAACCCAGATGAGGTCACCACCATCATCAATGACGGGCGCGGCTGGAGTCAGGGCGACAAATACAGCGCCTACGCCGCTCTGTCCGCCGAAGTGCTCATGGAGCGCCTGACTTCGTGGTCTCCCATCGTGCGCCAACGCGCGGCCATCGCCCTTTCCCGCATCAAGGAGATGCAGGTGGAACCCATCATCGCTCTGCTCGATAACCCCTCGCTGGAGACCCGGCTCGGTGCGTGCCAAGCCTTGGCCCAATTCAAGGACCGCGCCGCGCCAGCAGTTCCCAAACTGCGTGAGCTCCTCAAAGCCGATGACCTCTGGCTGCGTATCCAGGCAGCCGATGCTCTGGCAGCCATTGGAGAGGCCGGACGCGTTGCTGCCCCCGATCTGCTCAACATGCTCATCAAAAAGCCAAGCCCAGACGATCCGCGCGCCATGGAGCAACGCTACCTCTGTTTCGCTCTCTTCAACCGCGGCGGCATGCTCAATCAATCGCTCGAAGGCGTCGACCGTGCCCTGGTGCTCAAGGCCATGCGTGTTGGCCTCACCAACGAAGACGGACGTGCCCGCGGCGCCATCTCCGGCATGTATGGCAAACTCACCAAGGAGGAGATCGCCAGCCTGATGCCCGACCTCAACCGCTCAGTGGTCGAACCTTCCGCCAGCGGCATCATGTTCTCGGATGGCAGTCGCATGACCGGCCTCAAACTGCTCGCTGAAAACAAAATCGAAGCCGGCATCGACTCCACCATGTATTGGCTGAAAACCCAGAACCATTGGGGCAGCCAGAAGCGCACACCCGAACTGCTGACCATCCTTCTTGGCTACGGTGCCCATGCTCAGCGCTGCATTCCCGAGCTCGAGAAACTCGCCGAAGAGTTCGAGGCCGGCATCCCCACCTACTTCCCCAAAAAACTGAGTCTGGATAAGGGCAAATACGTGCGCGAGGCCATCGAGAAACTCAAGGCCACCACCGACAAGCCGACACTGAACAAGCTGCAGTAGTACCGTCTGTTTTTGGTGACAGCTGCATTAGAATTTCTGATGCGAGCTGGTGAAGCCTTTCTGGTATGGCCTCCTGAACCGCACCCTTCGGTTCTGTGCCATGACTATCCCGACCCTTCGACACTCCCCTCTGCTTGCCACCAGCCTGCTGCTGAGCTCCATCACTTTCGCCGCCAAGCCGGCACCACTGACCAACATCGACTTTACCCAAGGTGGCTCACCGCCGAAGGAGGCCAGCCACGACTGGACACTCGGCGCCACTGGGGCCCGCGGCTGGATCTACTCCGAAACTCTGGCCACCGACAAGGCACGACAGATCTACATCACCAAAGTGGCAGAGGGATCACCCGCTGCTGGCACACTCAAGGTCGGTGATGTGATCCTCGGAGTCGGCGGCAAAGACTTTGCCTACGATCCCAGAACCGAAATGGGCAAGGCTCTGACCGTGGCCGAAAGCGAAGCTGGCAAAGGCCAACTCCAACTGAAGGTATGGCGAGAAGGCACAACCCAGGATCTCAGCCTCACCCTTCCGGTGCTGGGCACCTACAGCGCCACCGCACCTTACGATTGCCCCAAGTCGGCCAAGATTCTGGAGCTTGGTTGCGAAGCCTTGGCTAAGCGCATGGAAAGCCCCGACTACCGCGTCAGCCCCATCTCCCGCAGTCTCAATGCCATGGCCCTGCTCGCCAGTGGTGAGAAGAAGTACCTGCCCCTCATCAAACGCGAAGCCGAGTGGGTGTCCGAGTTCGATACCGATGGCTACAAGACCTGGCCTTATGGTTACACGGTCGCGTTTCTTGCCGAGTATATCATGGTCACCGGAGATCAATCCGTCATGCCCGGCTTGCGCCGAATGGCCGTGGAAGCTGCCACCGGCCAGAGCCTTGCGGGATCGTGGGGACACCGCTTTGCCGATGAGACCGGACGCATCCGTGGCTACGGCATGATGAATGCGCCCAGCATCCCCTTGGCAATCGGCATGGACCTTGCCCATCGCGCAGGGGTGAAGGACAAGGAACTGCAAGCCGCAATTGAACGCAGCGCCAAGATGTACCGGTTTTACATCGGCAAGGGTGCCATCGGGTACGGCGACGGCGCGCTGTGGATGAAGACCCACGAAGATAACGGCAAATGCGGTATGGCTGCCGTCTACTTCAATCTACTGAAGGAGCCCGAAGGCTCGAAGTTCTTCTCGCGCATGAGCCTTGCCGCCCATGGCGCCGAACGCGACAGCGGTCACACCGGCAACTTTTGGAACATGACCTGGGCCATGCCCGGTGTCAGCCAGTCCGGTCCGCAGGCCACCGGCGCCTGGATGAAGGAATTCGGTAGTTGGTATTACGATCTCGCCCGTGGCCATGACGGACGCTTCCTGCATCAAGGCCCACCTTCTGCCAGACCCGACAAGACCAACGGCTGGGACTCCAGCGGCGCTTATCTCCTGGCTTACGCCATGCCCAAGAAGGTGCTGCTGTTCACCGGCAGAGAACCCGCGACCACCGATCAACTCAGCGCCGCGGAGGCCGCCGGCATCATCAACGACGGCCGTGGCTGGACCCGTGCGAATCCTGGTTGCGGCTATGATCAGTTGCCCGCTGAAATCCTCATCGAATGTCTCAGCTCATGGTCCCCCATTGTGCGCCAACGCGCGGCCAATGAGATCGGGCGCCGTGGCAACATGCCCCTCGAACCCATCATCGCCCTGCTCGATGCCAAGGATGTCGAAACAAGACTCGGCGCCTGCGCGACCTTGGCTCAACTCAAGGAGAGCGCCGCACCTGCCATCCCCAAGCTTCGCGAAACTCTCAAGGCGGATCACATGTGGCTACGAGTCAAGGCCGCCGAGGCTTTGTCCGGCATCGGTGAACCCGCGCGGCCGACAGCCAACGAGATTCTCAAGATGATCGTTCGTGGGCCTGAACCTGAAGATCCTCGCGCCATGGAGCAGCGCTACTTATGTTCCACCATTTTTCATCGAGATGGGCTTCTAGGCAAATCCCTAGAAGGCGTGGATCGCGATCTATTGCTTAAAGCCATTCAGACGGGAATCCATAATGAGGGTGGTCGCTGTCGTGGGGTCGTCTCCAAGATGTATGCCAAGTTAAGCGAGGAGGAACTCAAGCGCATCATGCCCGACATTCGCCAAACGGTGGCGGTAGCTGCTCCGAGCGGTGCCATGTTTGCCAATACAATCCGTTTGGATGGCCTTAAGATGATGGCGGACCACCGCCTCGGAGAAGGCATTGATGCTTGCGTTGACTACATCATCGGACAACCCGGGTGGGGCAGTGAGAAGCGCACAGCAGTGGCCCTGAAGGAACTCGTCCGCTACGGCGCCCACGCCCAGAGGGTGATTCCCAGACTGGAGAAAGCCGCAGAAACCTTTGAGGAAGAAGCCTCCAAACGCTCTCGACCGAAGCCCAGCCAAAAGGCCATCGACATCCGCAAAGCCATCGAGGACATCAAAGCGTCCACGAAGAAACCGGAGCTTCAGAGCTTCAAATAATCAGGCGCCTCAAGCTCCAGCTGCCTTCAAGGACTTCTCGATCAGAGCCTTCGAAGCGAGCACACCGGGAACGGGCTTGAGCTTCTTGCCCTCCCATTCAACGGCGAGGATGCCCTTGTAGTCGGACTTCACGATGATCTTGATCAGCTTATCGTAATCGAAGTCGGGCTGGCCTCCGGCTTCGTCGAAGCTGTGCATCTTGCAAGAGACCACCTTGCTGAAGGGCATCATGGCTTCGGTGCCGGCATAGATGTCGCCACGCAGCTTGCCGTTGTCGGGCATCAGCACGCAGTTGGGATGCTTGAGCTGACCAGCGATCTTGGCAAGAAAGTCACCTTGTTGGGTGCGCTTGGAGGCACCGGGCTCGATGGCCAGGCTAACATTCATCTTGGCAGCCTCATCGGCAATGGGCTTCAGAGCATTCACCGCACCGGCTGCACCTTCGTCGAGCGTGCCCTTGTCGGGCACCCAGAGGAAGACGCGGAGGTAGCGGGCCCCCAAGGCGCTGGCACGCTTGATGGCATCGACCATCTTCTTGTTGCCTTCGAGATCCTTGGCAGCACCGTTTACAGCCCCGGTCATCAGCAGAAAGAGATCGCTACCGGCATCAGACGCCTTGCTGCGAATCTTCTCCAGATAGGCCATGTCGTTGAGCTTGTCCTTGGGCAGGCCACCCTCCCAATAGTCGATGGCTTTGATGCCGAATTCATCCGCCGAGAATTTGGGATAATCGAGGGGATCCAGTGCACCGGACTTGAAGAGTTCACGCAATGAATACTGCGATAGACCCATGGTGAAGCGAGGCATGGCTTGGTCTTTGGCCAAGGCGACGGAGCCCGGCAGGAGGGAAGCGCCGAGGGTGGCAGCACCGGTGGAAGTGAGGAAACGGCGGCGAGAAATGGAAGGGTTCATGATGGAAGGCTGTGGGTCTTGGATGCGGGAACGGCAGGAAACATTCAAAAAAGAATCCATAGAGGGAAGAAAACTCGTCCAAATTTCTTCAGGCCGCAGAAAGCCTTGGACAAAACAGTCGCATTGGCCGTCATTCGTATCGAATAAATTCCCTATTCATCTCTCACACTGCCATACCCATGAAAAAGCTACTCCTCTCCCTCACCATGCTCGCTTTGGCCAGCACCGCCTCCGCCGACGACTTCTCCTTCGCCTTCGAAGGTGATGAAAAGAAACGCGAGCGCCTCAAAGGCCTCCAAGGCTCCGAGAACCCCCCCGCCCTGCAGGTCGAAGGCTGGATGAACTCCGAACCCCTCAGCCTCGACAAGCTCAAGGGCAAGGTCGTGGTTCTCGACTTCTGGGCCACCTGGTGCGGCCCCTGCATCCGCAGCATCCCCAAGACCAACAAACTAATGGAGAAGTGGGGCGACAAGGTGGTGATCATCGGCATCTGCCATCCTCGCGGCTCAGACAAGATGGCCGCTGTGGCCAAGAAGCACGAAATCAAGTTCCCCATCGCCATCGACCCTGGTGAAAAGACCGATGTGTCCTACAAGGTGAACGGTTACCCCGACTACTTCATCATCGACCAGACCGGCAAGCTGGTCGTGGCCGACTGCGCCAATGGCGAAGTCGAGGCTGTAGTCGACAAGCTTCTCAAGAAGTGATGAAATAGCTCAATGCGTTGGGTCCTTGCGTTTTTCATTCTACTGATCGGCTTCTGTTGGTCTGCAGAGACAAATTGGACTCACCGCGCCGAGGAGGGCGAAGACGCCAGCAGCACGCATTACTGCTTCTTCCAGATCGAGAATGACGAGATCAAACGTATCCGCTGGGTGTGGAATGGTGGCGCGCAAAAACCTCCTGAGATAATCGACTATCTGCTATCCAAAAACAGTGTTCAGGTCATCACCTACACTGGAAAAAGGGAATCCATTCCCCAGCTGATTCAGGGCCTCGATGCAGATCTCAAAATGAATGAGGCCAGGCCTTGGACCCGAAACGAAGATGGATCGCTCCAGCCAGCAGCAATCACGAATAAGTCGCATCTTATTCTGACTAAAGAGGAAGCTAAAACGGATGCTGCGAATTTGGAGTCCCTACTTTCGATGAAGCGAAAACCCATCAAAGCAGCTGCCAAGAGCGTTGTGATTCAAACCAAGTTTGTGGAAATCGGAGGCGGAACCGAGGAACTCAAGTTCGACTGGGTTCAAGAGCCGTTCTTTCTCAACAAGGACGAACAAGACCTAGAGAAGAACCCAGAAAAATAATTACTCCCGCGGCATCTTCCGAGCTGCGAGGAGGTACTGCAGTACAGCCTCCTCCTCTTCTTTGTCGATGCCGGCGTTCCAAGCCATGCCCGGCACCACAACATGCCAGTCGCCTGCCGTCACCTCGTGCGGCAGCATCGGCCGGGGATGGCATTGCTGACATTGCCGCTGATAGATCTGATAGCCCTGCTGGAGTTGGCCAAGGTCACGCCCACTGAGACGTGCCATTTCAGCATCAGGCATCGGGCCATAGCCACCGTCAGTGATGGCCGGCGTACAGGCCGCGATGAGGACAAAAACGGAGCCGATAAGGGCAATGGTATGGGCTTTTTTCACGCTTAAAGCATATCGAAAAGGCACTCGAAGGGCAAGTCAGTGCGGGAGATAAAGTTGACAAGTTCCATAGGTTTGAAGGATGGATGCAACGTCATGAAAACTCTTGTCTCTTTCTTCTGCCTATTACCCTTGGCGACAGCCGCGCCTGAACCAGAGGCCGAAAAAGCCAAGAAAAACAAGCATCCCGCTCCCACTCTCAAGGAACTCCAAGCCATGTCTCATGCCGAGACCAATCATGGGTGTTGGAATGTGCCTATCGGCAAAAGCATCGTTCATTTTGGGGAAAATGACGAAAATGGCCCCCTCATTTCTGCCGACTGGTTCAATTTAATCCTCGGCTGGTATCAGGTGGGCTTGATTGAAGTTAGTTCACCTCAGGCCGCCGATCTGGATCGCATTCACACATGGGAAGATTGGGAGAAAAAATTCAAGGACGGCAAACTTGAGATTGATGTCAAGATGACCGACGAAGGTCGCAAGGTGGATCAGGCCGCTCCAGCTTTGCAGCGCGACAAGAACACAGCCTACTGCCAGATGTTCGATAACAAGACGAATAAGATCAACGCGACCCGCCACGAAGTCATCGGCAAAGACCTCTATTGCATCATCGATTTTGAGGAGCAGGAAAAACTGACCGATATCGGTGAAAAGATTTTCAAGGCGAACGGTCGTCCGATTCCCAAAAAACAAATCATCCGGGTCAAATGGCTGCTAAAACACCACAATGAAGGTGAGCCATGGGAAATTTTCGCCACAGATTGGGCCTCTGGTGACAATGCCTTCGATACGAACGAAGTGGAATCGGCCCTCAAAATGCTGAAGCAGGCCGACAAATTCGCCCCATGAGCGGATCACTTGTCCGGCACTTCGAGTGGCAGGCCGTGCTTCTTGATCATGCCCTGAAGGGTGGGCACGTCGACCTTCTGCACGCTGCTCTGGTTCTTGATTGCCAGTGATGCTGCCATACCGCTGACCTCGCCGAGGTGCATCCACGTCGGCTCAAGCCGGATGGCACAGAAGGCTACGGCACTGGAAGACACACAGACAGGCACCAGTAGATTGTCGCATTCGGCCGCCTTGGGCGTGATGGCGCGGTAGGGAATGTCGAAGTTCATGCCCTTCTGCCAGATACGACCTTCGTTGATGAAGCTGTTCTTATCGTAGGCGTAGCGGGTGATGTGGTGGGAGTCGATGTAGTGCGAACCAATGTGAATGACATCGGGCTTGTCACGATCGGTGGTGATGTCGTGCTGAGTGATCACCACCGGGCCGACCATACGGCGCGCAGCGCGGATGTAGAGATACCAGGGCCAGTGATCGTTGTCGGTCCACTCGTCCTTGCAGAAGCCGAATGTCGCCATCTCCTTGCGCACCTTTTCGGGCATGCGCGGATCGCTCTTCATGAACCACAGCAGGCCATGGGTGTAATCGCGATACTTGCGATGGATGGCTTCTCGTTCTTCGAAGGAGGCTTCGGCCCATGCGGTCTGCACACCGGGCATATTCATCGAGACAATGGCTGCCTGGCGGTTATTGCATTCAGCCTTTTTGCCGGGCATGCCGTAGAGCGCGAGCACATTGCCGACCTTAGTCAGTTTGCCGTTTTGGAAGTTGCCCAAGAGCAGTTCGTATTGGGTCGGGTCGTAGCGCTCGGGCTTCTGGATCTCGACCATATTCTCCGGATCGAAGCTCAGGTTGAGGCGGATGTTATAGCCGATGGGGTGCGGGCTGGCGGAGAACTCTTCGGGTGGTTTACCGGGCATGATGCCGGGCAGGAGTTTGCCGCCTTTGTCGTAGGGCGAAACCGGAATGGGATCGTCAAGGTAGCGCACACCCCCCAAGGACTCCTTGTATTGATCGCGCGATTCGCGACCCAGTGCATAGGAAACGCCCGCCTTGGCCATCAGGTCGCCTTCG
>CAZIPY010000149.1:0-11347 GCA_964541125.1 uncultured Luteolibacter sp.
CGAGGAGATGGCCGAACTGGTCGAAAGTCTGGTCTGCCACCTCGCTGAGAAGTTCTGTGGTGGCCTGAAAATTGAGCACAAAGATGAAGAGGGCAACGTGACCCGCACCATCGACCTCACCCGTCCATGGAAGCGCGCCAATTACCACGACCTGGTGAAGGAAGTCGCCGGCGACGACTTCTTCGATATTACTCCCGAAGCCCGCATTGAGAAATGCGAGGAACTCGGTGTTCAACTTTCCGATGAGATGGAGGACTACGAGGTCATCCAGCAGGTCTTCGAGAAGAAGGTCGAGGAACACACCTTCGACCCCTGCTTCGTCACCCGCGTGCCTAGCGAGCTCATCCCGCTGGCCAAGGTGACCCCCGGCGGGAAAACTGTCGAAGTCTACGAACTCATCATCAATGGTCAGGAAATCTCTCCCGGTTACTCCGAGCTCAACGATCCTGACATCCAGCGGGAACGCCTAGAGCATCAGGCTGGTGGTGAAGAGGAGCAACTCGTGGACTACGACTTCATCGAGACCCTCGAGAACGGCATGCCGCCTGCCGGTGGCATCGGCATTGGCATCGATCGCCTGATCATGATGCTGACCGGTGCTTCGACCATCCGCGACGTGGTGCTCTTCCCGCTGCTTAAGAAGAAGGACTGAATGCCTGCATCGGATTCACTGCAGGTTTGAATCTCGGATGACCATGGGAGCGGTGTACACAAAGCTGTTTCTCTATGTGCCGCTGGCTTTGGTCGGGCTCATTGTGAGTCTCATGATGATTCCACACGGATTCCTCATTCCATGGGAATACATCCATGTGTGGACCGCGGTTAAATCACTGACTGCATCTTATGCCTTGTTGTCCATCATTGCTGCGTTTCTGAAGCAGGCGGAATTGAGTAGGGCTTTAATTCTGATGGCTTTGGCTGTTGGGGTGATCGCCTCAGGGTTTTGCTACATTGGACTCGATACCTTGTATTACATGTTCGCCCTAGATCATGTGCCGAGTTTCGTTGTGCTCACGGTTCTGGTCACCGGATATGGCAGCTCAGTGATCAAGCGGGCTGCTTGAATAAGTCCTGAGATCCAGTTTGTGGATGCCGAGTGATTGAAAAAGTTTCTTCCAGTGCGTATAGATGGCACATCCATGTTCTTCCGACCTCTGATTGCTGTTTTTGCTCTCTGCCTGAGTGCTCAGGCTCAATTGCTATCGGAAAAAGTGACCCAATGCGTGGTGGCGATTGCCGACGACTGGGACAGCAGCAAGGCCACGCTCAGCATCTACGAGAAGAAGAAGGGTGAGTGGAAACAGGTAGGTCAGTCCTGGCCGACCCGATTGGGGAAGAATGGTTTGGCTTGGGGCTTGGGGCTCCACCCGAACCCCAAGGGAGCGACGCTAAAGAAAGAAGGCGACTGGAAGTCGCCGGCCGGCGTGTTCGGCATTGGTGGTGCCTGGGGCTACGAGCGCTCGATCAAGAAACACCGCAAACTGCCCTACACCCAGATTACCTCACGCCACCTGTGGGTCGAAGACGTCGCCTCCAAGCACTACAACTGCCAGGTGGTGCTCGAACATGAGCCCAAGACCGAATGGGAAAAGAAGGCGCAGATGCGCCAGAACGATCCGGCCCATGCCCTCAAGTTGTTTATTGCCCACAACGCACCACCCAAGGTGGTGAAGGGTGCGGGTTCTTCCATCTTCTTCCACATCTGGCGCGACGGCGGCAACCGACCCACCGCCGGCTGCACGGTGATGACAGAAAAAAATCTGCGCAAACTGATTGCGGAGATGGATCCCGATCAGCGGCCGGTCTTCGTGCTGCTGCCCAAGGCGGAGTATGAGAAGCGCCGCAAGGACTGGGGACTTCCCTAACGATTGATTATTGAAGATTGAGTATTGAATATTTTCCGGTCGAAGGGCTCTGCAAGTTCAGAGCCAATATTCAATAATCATTATTCAATATACAATTAAGACACTTCGCCGTCCGGATAGAGCTGGTGGCTCTTGATCGCCTCCACTGCCACAGCGGCTGCCGTGCCGAAGATGGTCTGCACGCTGGCGGTCCGAGGGACTTGAGCGGCTGGGCGGCCGAGACCGACGATGATCTGGCCGTAGTTTTGGGCACCACCCACGTGCTGCAGGAGCTTCATGGAGATGTGGGCGGCATCGAGGTTGGGGAAGATGAGGACGTCGGCAGAACCTTGGTCGATGGCGGAAATCTTGGTTTCGGCGGCTGCGGGGTCGACGGCGACGTCGGCCTGAACCTCACCCTCGATTTTGAAGTCGAGGAATTGTTCCTGGATCTGGGCCTGAGCCAGCGTTGTGGCAGCAATCACACGCAAGGCATCCTGAGTGCGGGAGCTGCCCTTGGTGGAGTGGCTGAGCATGGCGATCAGTGGTGGTTTGCCGAGGGCATGGCTGGCGAGCTTGCCGGTTTCAACAGCGAAGCTGGCGAGTTCTTCAGCCGAGGGATGAGTTACCATCGCGGTATCGGCGAGGAACAGCAGGCCGGAGCTGCCGACGTGCTTGAGGTGCTCGCCGATGAGAATGGTGACCCCGAAAATCTTGGGCACATTCGGCATGGGCTTGACCGTTTGGATCAGTGCGCGGAAGTAGGAGGCCGGGATGCTCTGGTTGCCGCCGACAATGGCATCGGCCTGGCCGTATTGCACCATTAGGGAGCCGAAGTAGTGAGGGCGGGCCACAATCTCAGCGGGATTGGAGAAGTGGCGACTACGATAGCGGTCCATGTTCTCGACTCGCTTGCAGAAGAGTTCGAAATCCGTGGAGTTTGGCGGATCAATGATGTGGATCAGCTCCAGTGACATGCCTGCCTCGAAGGCGATCTTTTTGATGCGCTCTTTGCGGCCAAGAAGGATGGGGGCCACCACTTTTTCTTCCACCAAGCGGGCAGCGGCAGCGATGACGCGTTCGTCCTCACCTTCGGTAAAGACCACCCGTTTGGGGTGGCGGCGCAGCTGGTCGAGCAGGTGACTGACGACATCCGGGCGGGCGGGTCGCTCCTCGTTGAGATTGGTGGGGGGGTCGTTTGGACTGTTGGACATCAACTGCTGGCGCTTGCAACGCAGCCGAACTCTAGTATGACTTCAGAGCGAAGGGCAACTAACTAATCAATCTTCCTCATGCCGGCCAACTATCACACCCATACGCCCCTCTGTCAGCACGCTGAGGGCGAGCCGGAGGCATATGTGGATGCCGCCATTGCCGCGGGTTGGAGCGAATATGGGATCTCTGATCACGCGCCGCAGCGCCCGGAGCCCTACGACGACTGGCGCATGCTCGAAAGTGATCTGCCGGCCTACTTCGAGTGGATAGCCCGTGCCCGCCAGCACTCCGGCGACCGCCTGCCCATCCGGGCCGGGCTCGAATGCGACTGGCTGGAAGGCTGCAACGAGTGGATTGCGGATCTGGCTTCCCGCTATGATTGGGACTACCTCATCGGCTCCGTCCACTACTTGGGCGACTGGGATTTCGACAACCCCAAGTGGGTCGGCTCGGTGTGGGCGGACTCGGACGTGGATGATGTCTGGAAGCGCTATTGGACCACCTACGCGCGCATGGCCGACAGCGGCCTGTTTGACATTCTCGGTCACCCCGACTTGATCAAGAAGTTCGGCTTCCGCCCCGAAGGTGATCTCGCGCGCTTCTACGAACCGGCCATCGATGCGATTGCCACTTCGGGTTGCACTATCGAGCTCAACACCGCGGGTTGGCACAAACCGGCTGATGAATGCTATCCCTCAACGGAGTTTCTCGAACTCGCCTGTTCGGCGGGCATTCCCTTGGTGATCTCAACGGATGCCCACAGTCCGGCTGAAGTCGGTCGCGACATGCAACGCGGCATCGAAGTGGTAAAGGCGGCTGGATACAGCGAGACGCAGTTGTTTGAGGGGCGGCAGCGCAAGTCGGAACCACTCTCGTGATTTCGGGTCACTCATGACTACCACGACGCACGATAAAAATAGACCGTGTTGGAGTCCTTGTGCACCGCATACTTGCATTTGTATTCCCCAACTCGTTCTTCAGCGATAATTGAACCCAAGGGTAACTGGATGTCGCCAACCGACTCTGAGCTGCCAGTTTCTCGAAAGGTGGTGGATGGCTTCCAGGGTGGAGTTGGCAGTGTCATGAATTCATCAATGTCCTCAGATCTGACGGTAAAGGACACGGTAGCGGAGAAATTACCTTGGAAATCGACCAAGCCTTTGGAGCCTGAGATGTCTGTTACATAGTCTGGGACTTCATGTCCGGTTTCTCGGAAAACCCTTTTGAGATGGGCGCTCAAGGGCTGGCGCTCCCACCACATGTCCTGGATCATGGCGGCCGTGACCATCAAGGCCGGGATTAGTAGCAGAGCAAGACATCCCCACCGTGTCTTTTTCTTCTTTGGCTCATCGACTATCCCATGATCCGGCATCGCGAGGAGGTCCTTGAAGTATTCCGTTCGTTCGCCACTAACCCATCAACCACAGGATGGGCTGAGGCCAGAAGCCGAAGAGTAGAGTGAGGCCGGTCAGTCCCGCGATGCACCAGGTGCTGATGGGCGTCAGTTTGATCGTGGCAGCATCTCCGGCTTCGTTCCACCAGATCGCGCGGATGACCTTGAAGTAGTAGTAGAAGCCAGCGGCGGCACCAATGAAGGCCACACCGATGGCGGCCCAGAGTCCGGCATCGACCGCGACGGTAAAGACGAGGAACTTGCCGACGAAACCGGCGGTAAGAGGAACCCCAGCCATGGAGGCCATGAGGATGGTCAGGGCCATGGCCATGCGGGGGTTGGTTTTGCCGAGGCCGTCGAAGTCAGAGATCTCTTCACCGCCACGTTGGATGCGCACCTGCGCCACGATGAAGAAGGCGCCGAGGGTCATGATGAGATAGGTGGCGAGGTAGAAGGAGACGATCTGCAGGGAGTTGAGCTGGACGAAGGCGTCGGAGGCGGGTCTGTGGTTGGCGCTGAGGGCCAGCAGCAGGAAGCCAGCATGGGCGATGGAGGAGTAGGCTAGCAGGCGCTTGAAGTTGCTTTGGGCAAGGGCGCTGAGATTGCCGTAGATCAGAGTGGCGATGGTCAGGATCAGTAGGATGAAGAGTACTGGGCCTCGAGTGCTTTCATTGTAGAGAATTGGATCGAGGAAGCGCATCAGGAGGATGAATCCTGCCGCCTTGGAACCGACTGAAAGGAAGGCAGTGGTGGGAGTGGGAGCTCCCTGATACACATCGGGAATCCACAACTGCATGGGAGCCGCACCAATCTTGAAGGCGAGTCCGATCAGAACGAGAGCGATGCCGAATAGTACTGGAGTCGTGGACCGGCCAGTAACGGAAAATACAGAGGTCTCGAGGTTATGATAGAGATCGTTGAAGCTGAGAGTGCCGGTGGAGCCATAGACCCAAGCAATACCGTAGACCAGGAAACCGGTGCTGAGTGCGCCGAGAATCAGGTACTTCACGCCGGCTTCCAGAGAGCCGAGGTTACGGCGCATGTAGGCGACGAGCACGTAGAAGGTGATGGTGACCAGTTCGAGGGCCACGAAGGCGCCGGCCAGGTCCTTGGCCGAGGCGAGCCACATCATGCCGGCGCAGGCGAAGATGGGCAGGCAGTAGAACTCACCGGTGTTGCTCTCGCTATCGGGGTCCTCGGTGTAGCGCGAGAGGATGGAGCGATAGTCGATGCTCATCAGGAGCACCAAGATGGTGGTGACGATGGCAAAGCCTTTGAAGAAGATGGCGGCCCAATCGAACTGGTAAAAATCCCACAGCGGCCACTCGGCCCATTCAGCGCTTGGATCGGCATTGGGTCCGACGGAAAGCGTCAGTAGGCCGAGGATGACCACCAGACCACCAGCGCCCACAACACCGAGCCAGGTCTTGCTCTTGGTGGGCACAAAGGCTTCCGCCACCAACAGGATGATCCCGAGGGTGACAGTCAGTGCTTCCAGGTAAAAGGCGGGCATGGGGATATAGGTCTTATGGGTCCTATAGGACCTATTTTAGCAGGTTGAGTAACAAGTTTGGATAGAGACCAACGGCGAAGAGTGCGACCGTAAGTAGAATCACCGGAATGCGCTCCATCAGCGTCAGGTCGGCGGCCTTCTCGGTGCGCGGGATAGTCTCGCCCTGGAAGATGTTGCGGTAGGCACGCAGCATGTAGATGGCGGAGATCACCACGCCCCAGATGGCGATGATGCAGGCAATCTGCACCGGGCCGAGACCGGCGGCGGGATCGTAGCCTTGGAAGGCGGAGAGGAAGACGAGGACTTCACCGGCGAAGTTGGCGAGACCGGGTAGACCGATGGATGCCATGCCCGCAATGCCGAATAGGAAGGCGAGTATGGGAGCGGACTTGGCGAGGCCACCGAGTTCTTCCAGATCCAGGGTGCCGGTCTTGCGCTCGATCTGATCAGCGAGACCGAAGAGCAGGGCAATGGAGATGCCGTGAGCGAACATCAGCAGGACCGCAGCGGGAACGGCCAAGGTGTTGGCAAATGAGCCTGCAACCATGATGGGGGCGGGTTCACTGCCGCTCATGTCCAGATGCGAGATGGCATCTCCGCTGTAGCTGGCGACCAACGCGGCAATCGCGAGGAAGATGTAGCCCATGTGCATCACTGAGGAGTTACCGAGCAGGGTGTCTAGGCGGCGTTGGGAAACGGTGACGTAACCGACCCAGAGGATGTTACCCAAGAGGAGGATGAGTAGCGGGGTGAGCCAGGCCTGCATGCCTACTGGCACCATAGGAGCAGCGATGCGCAGCAGGCCGTAGAGGCCGAACTTCTTGAGCACGCCAGCATGCAGCATGGCGACCGGCGCTGGCGCACTGGCATAAGCCGGTGCTGCCCAGGAATGGAAGGGGAAGAGCGATACCAGGGTGCCGAAGCCGACGATGAGGAGAGCGGCGATGCTTTTTTGGGTGCCGGCATCAATCGGATTTTCGCTCAGCGCGGCCATCATGCCCGGGATGTGCAGGGTGCCGGCGAGATTTGCCAGCCACACCAGACCGGCGAGCAGAATAATTGAGCCGAGGCCCAGATAGACGGTGATCTTCCAGGCGATCACCTTGCGCTCGCCGCGACCGAGGATGCCGATCATCAGGAAGGTCGGGATCAGTGCCAGTTCGTGGAAGGCGAAGAAGAAGAAGAGATCGGTGGTGCAGAAGGCGCCGATCGCACCGGCGGAAATCAAGAGCGAAGAACCGTAGTAGAGGGTCTCGCGGCCAGCGGGAGCCTTGCCGCTGAGGACGGCGGCCATGGTCACGATGACGCTCAGGAGAAGAAGGATCACGCTCATGCCATCGGCGGCAAAGGCGAGATGGATTTCCGGCATGGAAAACACCTGCAGCGAGGAATTGAGGCATTCGCATTCGTTGCGGGTGATGGCGTAGAAGATGGTGACGTAGAGACCCAGCGCCAGATTCACGCCAGCCGTTGCCACAGCCGTCTTGCGGGCAGGCGCACCCAACAAAATCGCGATGAAGGCGATCAGGGGCAGGAAGACGAGGATGGCGAGCATGGGTAGACGGAACGAAGGAGGGGATTAATGAAACACCGTAAAGTAAATGACGAGGATCACACCGACGCCGACGGCAAAGGCGTAGGCCTGAAGTTTGCCGGATTGTACTCTGCGACAGAGCGCGCCGACGCTGGCGGCACCTCGGCTGAGACCACCGACGATGAGGCCGTTGATGATGAGTTCATCGAAGAAGTGGACGATGGCGGACAGGGTGTTGGTGAAGAGGGGCACGATGCCCTTGTCGTAGAAGGTGTCGATGTAGAAGCCTTTGCTCAGCAGCGGAATGGAGAGCGGGTCCTTGTCACGACCGCGGTAGAGGGCGAAGCCGGCTCCGGCGCCCACCAGGAGGGCAACGATGGACATCCAGACCAGGGGATCTTCGGGGTGGAATTCACCGGCCTTGGCGGGTTGGGTGGGAGCAATGCTCGAAAGCCAGCCAGCGATGATGGCCATGACGGCGAGAAGTGCGAGAGGCACCCACATGATGGGGCTAACTTCCTTGGCGTGATCGGCGTTCTTGGAGCGGCCTTTGCCGGTCATCACCACCATGATCAGGCGCGTCATGTAGAAAGGCGTGAGCACGGCAACGAAGAGAGCGATGGCAAAGAGCACGGGAGCTTCCTCCTTGGCGGCGTGGAGGATGAGTTCCTCGGAATAGAAGCCGGAGGTAAAGGGTACGGCCATGAGCGCGGCGTAACCGATGAGGAAGGTGATGGCCGTGATCGGCATTTTCTTCAGCAGGCCGCCCATCTCCCAGATGTTCTGTTCGTGGTGGCAGGCGTAGATGATGGCACCGGACCCAAGGAAGAGGAGGGCCTTGAACCAAGCATGGGTGAAGAGGTGGAACATGCCGGCATCTCCGGCAAGTAGGCCGACAGCCAGGACCATGTAGCCGAGTTGCGAGAGGGTGGAGTAGGCGAGGATCTTCTTGATGGCGTCCTGGCGGATGGCCATCAGGGCCGCCAAGAGGGCGGTGATGCCACCGACGCATGCGATGACTGTGTTGGCGGCGAGGCCTTCAAAGAGTTCAAGCCCGACCGAGATCTGCAGGCGGAAGAGCATGTAAACACCAGCGGCCACCATGGTGGCGGCGTGGATGAGGGCGGACACGGGAGTCGGACCTTCCATGGCGTCGGGCAGCCAGACATGAAGGGGAACCTGGGCCGATTTGCCAACCGCACCGCAGAAGATGCAGAGCACGGCGGCGGAGAGGAGAGCTGTGAAGGTGGCTTCGTTGGCTTCCTTGAAGGCTTTGATGTGCTCACCCATTTCGGAGAACAGGAGACCTCCGGCAGCACCTCCGGCAAGACCCCACAACAGCAGAATGCCAACGAGGAAACCGAAGTCACCGATGCGGTTGCAGATGAATGCCTTCTTGGCGGCACCCGCTGCGCTGTCCTTCTGATACCAGTGACCGATCAAGAGGTATGAGGAGACCCCGACCAACTCCCAGAAGATGAAGGTCATGATGAAGTTATCGGCGAGCACGATGCCCGTCATCGAGAACATGAACAGAGAGAGGCCGGTGAAGTAGCGGTTCTTCGCGGCGTCATCCTTCATGTAGGCCAGTGAGAAGACATGAACGAGGGTGCCGATGCCTGTGACCACCAGCATCATGCCGGTGGAGAGTTCATCGAGCTGGATGCCGATACGCAGTGAGAAGTCGCCGATGGTGGCCCAGTCGAAACCGAGGATGCCCTTGTTGCCCATGAGCAGGATCGAGAGCACGAAGGTCACTGCTGCCGAAGCCGTGGACACGTAAGGCACCAGCGCGTGCTTGCGCAATACCAGCTGGTTGACGGCAGCGACAACCAGCGGCAGGAAGAGGATGATCCAGGCGGAGTTCATGTGGGATTAACCTTTCAGAGCGGTGAGTTGGTCGGTGTGCACGCTCTGACGGGCACGGTAGAGAGCGACGATGATGGCGAGGCCGACAGCCACTTCAGCAGCGGCGACGGCAATCACGAAGAACACCATCATCTGACCATTGTAGTCGGGCAGGCCGTTGACGGTGTGGAAGCGAGAGAATGCGATGAGGGTCAGGTTGGCCGCGCTCAACATGAGCTCCAAACACATGAAGATGATGATGATGTTGCGGCGCAGCACCACCCCGGCCAGCCCGATGGCGAACAGCAGGCCGGAGACGACGAGGTAATCGTCGAGGGAGCCCATGGTTCAGGTGGATGATTGCTTCTTGGAGAGGACAACCACGCCGATGGTGGCGACCAGCAGCAACACGCCGAGGATCTGCAGCGGTAGGTTGTATTCGGTGAAGAGCTTGTGGCCGATGAGATGGACATCGGGCAGGCTGCCTTCTTTGAGGGATTCGGCGATGGCGCTTTCAGCACCAATGGGATGCTCGTTGTTCGGCCCTTCCTTCATCAGTGCCTGAGCGGAGTCGGCCATGGTCTCCTTGTCGATGCGCACGGCAGGGTCATTGAGCTTCATGTCCGGGTTGGCGTTGAGCACGCCGAGCAGTTGAATAATGAATGCGGCCACCAGGCTCAGTCCGGCGAAGATGCCGGCGATGGAGCGGGCGGTGCCCTGCTCGGCCTTGAGGTCGAGCAGCATGATGATGAATAGGAACAGCACCATGATGGCGCCGGTGTAGACGAGGATCTGGATGATCCCGACGAAGAAGGCGCTGAGGGTGATGAATAGGCCGGCGAGGCCGATGAAGCAGGTGACCACCGCCATCGCACTCGAGACCGGGTTGCGTAGGCTCACCACGGCGATGCCGCCGATCAGGGTGAACGCGGCGAAAGCCCAGAAAACGATGCCTTGGAGGAATTCGCTCATTTCAATTCATTCCACTTGTTGACCAGGCCGACACGTTTGCCGCCGATCTCATAAAGCTTCTTCTTGTCGTGGACCATGTCCTCGCGGCTGTATCCGGTGATGAGGTAGTCCTTGCGCAGGTAGATGGCCTGCTCGGGGCAGACTTCCTCGCACATCCCGCAGTAGATGCAGCGGATCATGTCGATGTCGAACTCCTGGGGTCGCTTCTCGACTTTGGCCCACTTGTCGTCGGCGGGGATTTCGCCGGGAGTGATCTTGATCGCCTTGGGCGGGCAGATGAATTCGCAGAGTTGGCAGGAAACGCAGCGTTCGCGGCCCTGTTCATCGGTGACTAGTGCGGGGGCACCCCGGTAGTAGTCGGGCAGTTGGTCGTCCCAGGTCTGCTCGGGGAACTGCATGGTCACGCCAGTACCCGAGGACTTCAGAGTGCCGGCACCCTTGGACTTGCCGAGCAAGGAGCGGACCGCATGACGCATGGTCAAAAAGAAGCCCTTGATCAGTGCGCCGAGGTAGATCTTCTCGCCGAACTTGAGTTTGGGACGTTGGACTTTGATGACGGCCATCGTGAGGGGTTAAGCTTTGAGAGGTTTGGTGGTGTCCTCGGACACCTTGGCCACCCAAATGATGGCCGCGGTGACGGCGATCAGTAGGATGGCGCCGATGATGACGATGAGAGCACCGAGCTGGGGTGCAGCGAGGATGAGCGCGGCGAGGAAGACGTTGATGAGTGCGGCTTCGAAGAAGATCACCCAGCCGAGCTTCATGAGTTGGTCGTAGCGGAAGCGCGGCACGGTCCAGCGCACGAGGATGAAGAAGAGGATGAAGGCGAGCAGTTTGGCGCCGAAGATCATCATGTGGATGAGGCCGCCGAGTTTGAGGCCGAAGATCTCGAAGGCGGCGATGTGGGTGTCTAGGCCGAAGCCCAGGGACCAGCCGCCGAGGAAGAGAGTGACGATCAATGCTGAGCCGATGACCATGGCGGCATACTCACCCATGAAGAAGAGGGCGAATTTCATCGAGGAGTATTC